>NZ_JBDNGU010000091.1:0-44468 GCF_041689105.1 Polaromonas sp.
CACACCCTTGATATGCTCCGGCGCATTGGCGATGCGGGTCACGGTGTCATAACCGCGCAGCTCCTGCACTTTCTGGATATCGATGCCGTACTCTTCCTGGCCCAGCGTGAAGGCCAGAAACTCCAGCGCCTTCATGGCAGGTGCGCCGTGCGGTGCGAGTGAGGGTGCTGCTGATTCGAAATGATTGCTGGCTGCGTGCATGAACACTCCTTGGATAGGTTGAATGGCGCCCGATACACGGCTCGCCGAAAAAAAATGGTCGTCACAAGTACGTGTATCTGTTAACGACCAGGTGGGGTAAAAACTTTAGGGTACAGACGCTTCGCAAGAAATATTTTTTCTGCGTGTCGCCCCAGATGCTTTCATCCATGGTCTGATGCAGGGCTCAGGACATCTGCTGCATGATGCGGACCAGCTTGCCGCCATAGCCCGGATCGGTCGCATAACCCGCGCGCTGCAAACCATGTGCGGCCTCGGCCGGATTTTCCGTGGCCAGCACGTTGGCATAACGCGGGTTGGTGACCAGAAACCGCGCGTAGTCCGTGAAAGCCTCTTCATAAGAACCATAGGCCCGAAAGGTGGCCCGGGTCTTCTGCGCAACGCCATTGACGTATTCGGTGGTGGCGGTTTCAGCCACCGGCCCTTTCCAGCTCCGGTCGGCCTTGATGCCGAACACGTTAAAACTGGTGTTGCCATCCTCCATCCGGATCTCGCGCCGTCCCCACCCTGACTCCAGCGCCGCCTGCGCCATGATCAGTTGCGCTGGCACCCCGCTGGCCTGGCTGGCGCGTTGTGCGGCGGGCAGCATGCGCGAAACAAACTGCTCGACGTGGGCCTGCGGCAAGGCACTCCGGCTCAGACTTGCCTGCGCAGTTGCGGTTTCGTAGAAGGTGAGATCCGGTGTCCGGCTGCTGGTCACGGACGCAGACCGGTCCGCCTGTGGGACGGGCATCATCCTGGGAGCCGCGGCAGCGGGCGCGGGCGCGCCTGGCAGACTGTCGGCTGGAATGGCGCCCGCCTGGGTCTGCGCCGCATCACCACCGGCGCTGCGCTTGAGTTGCGCGAACATCGTCTCTGCCAGACCCAGCCCCCGCCCGGACAGGTTTTGTGCCAGCTGCTGGTCCAGCATGGAGGTGTACATTTTTTCCTGCTGGCTGCCGAACATGCCGTCCGACGGGGTGGCTTCCCGCATGCTCTTGAGCACCATCTGCATGAACATCACCTCGAACTGCTTGGATGCCTGCTTCATGCCCTCCTGCGGCGATGAACGCACTGTGCGCCGCAAGGCATCGACGCCCTGCACGTCCAGCGACAGGCGCTGGTCGAGGACGCCGGAGGAAGGCGTCATGTTGGTAAGACCGGGGAATCCTGGGCTGCTCATGACCGTCCCTAAATGATTTCCAGCTCGGCGCGCAGGGCACCGACCGCTTTCATGGCCTGCAGAATCGACACCAGGTCCTGGGGGTTGGCACCGAGGGCATTCAGGCCCTTGACTACATCGGCCAGCGAGGCTCCGCCACGCACGACCTGAAGCGCAGCACCGCTCTGGGAGAGCTCTATCTGCGACCGTTGCGCCGCGACGGTACTGCCCCCCGCCAGCGCATTGGGCTGGCTGACGACGGGCTCGGTCTTGATGACCACGGTCAGGTTGCCGTGGGCTACGGCACAGTCCAGAATCCGGACGGCCTGGTTCATCACCACCGAACCTGTGCGTGCGTTGATGACAACTTTGGCAATGCCCTGCGCCGGAGCAACCTCAATATTTTCGATACGCGCCAGAAAGCCGACGCGATCCTCCGGCTTGGCAGGGGCGTTCACCTGGATCACGCGCGCATCCAGCGCGGTGGCAGTGCCGGGGCCAAAGGCACGGTTGATCGCCTCGACCGCTTTTTGAGCGGTTCCGAAATCGGTCTTGTTGAGTTCCAGCCTGATGGTGCCGTCACTGCCCAGAGGAGAGTCCACCGCGCGCTCAACAATGGCTCCGGCGGGAATCCGGCCAGCGCTGAGCTGGTTGATCTTGACCGAGCTGCCACCTGCGGATGCGCCAGCCCCGCCGATGACCATATTGCCCTGAGCCAGGGCGTAGACCTGACCGTCAGAGCCCTTCAGAGGCGTCATGAGCAAAGTACCGCCGCGCAGGCTCTTGGCATTGCCCAGCGATGAAACGGTGATGTCGATGGTCTGACCAGGCCGCACAAAGGCTGGCAGGGCTGCCGTGACCATCACGGCTGCGACGTTTTTGATCTGCAAATTGGTGCCTTGCGGAATCGTGACGCCGAGTTGCCCCAGCATGGTGTTCAGGCTCTGAGTGGTGAACGGGGCGGTCTGGTCGCCACTACCGTCAAGTCCCACCATCAGTCCGTAGCCGATCAATGGGTTATCGCGCACGCCCTGGATACTGGCGAGGTCTTTCAGCCTTTCCGCGTACACGGGCATGGCCAGCAAGGAGGCCAGCAGAAGGGCCAGCTTGATACCGGATGAGGCGGCAGGCCGTAGCGCCTTGCTATAAAAATGTGGGTACGAGATTGTCATGGCTATCGCTAGAACGGCAGTACGTTGAGGAAAATACGCTGGAGCCAGCCCATGGTCTGGGCTTCGTCGATGTAGCCCTTGGCGCTGTATTCGATGCGGGCGTCTGCCACCTGGGTGGACGGCACAGTGTTGTTGGCGCTGACCGTGCGCGGGTTCACCACACCGGAAAAGCGGATGAACTCGGTGCCCTGGTTGATCAACATCTGCTTTTCTCCGCTGACGATCAGGTTGCCGTTGGGCAGCACTTCGATCACCGTGACGGTGATCACGCCATTGAAGGTGTTGGCGGCATTGGCGCCGCCTTTTGCGCTCATGATGTTTTTTCCACCCGCATTGGCGTCTTGCGCGCTGGAAATCAGACCACCGAATATCTTGGGAATCAGGCCCAACTCGGCGCTGGCGCTGCCGCTGCGGCTGGCGTTGGCTGCCGAGCTCTTGGTGGCATTGACGTTTTCGCTGACCAGCACGGTCAGGATGTCGCCCACGTAACGCGGCCGTCGGTCTTCGAACAGGGCCTGCGCGCCGAAGCCGGTTCGGTAAATTGCTCCGTTGACCGGCGGAGCCGGTCGAACCTGCGCATCGGCGCGCAAGCTCATGGGCTGATGCACCAGCGGCTCACGTGGGATCTGCGCACAGCCGCCCAGCAGCAGGACCGCTGCCAAAAGCTGCCAGGCCAGCATGTGGCGGGATGACAACCGGGGCATCACAGCTGTGCCAGGCGCGCGAGCATCTGATCGGAGGTCTGTACGGCCTTGCTGTTGATTTCATACGCGCGTTGGGTCTGGATCATATTGACCAGTTCCTCAACGACGTTGACGTTCGACGACTCGACATACCCCTGATTGAGGATGCCGGCACCATTCTGTCCTGGCGCCGACTCGTTGGCACCCCCAGACGCATCGGTGGCCACATACAGGTTCTCGCCGTTGCTCTGCAGGCCGGCTGGATTCAGAAAAGTGGCCAGCTGGATCTGCCCGATCTGTACGCTGGCCGTGCTGCCGGCCTGGGTGGCAGACACCGTGCCGTCGCGCCCTATGGTCATGCTTGTCGTGTTCTGCGGTAGCGTGATGGCCGGCTGCAGGGGGTAGCCGCTGGCCGTGACCAGTTGCCCGCTCTGGTCGGACTGGAAGGAACCGTCTCGGGTGTATGCAGTTGTGCCGTCGGGCATCAACACCTGAAAGAAACCGCCACCATTGATCGCAACATCTTTCGGGTTCTCCGTTTTTGTCGGGTTGCCCTGGGTATGAATACGCTCGGTGGCCACGACGCGTACGCCGGTTCCCAGTTGCAGACCGGACGGCATGCGGGTCTGGTCGGATGTCTGGCCGCCACTTTGCCGGAGGTTCTGATACATCAGATCCTCGAACACGGCACGGCTGCGCTTGAAGCCTGTTGTGCCCACGTTGGCCAGGTTATTGGTGACAACGTCGAGCTGCATCTGCTGGGCATCCAGACCTGTCTTGGCAATGGCAAGGGAACGAATCATGGGTAAATCTCCTGGGATATGGCCGCAGCCGTGTTGATGTCAAATCGGGAGGGGTTGATCACTGGCGAATCCGCTAGCTGTTGGACAGCAATTTATTGGCCTGCTGATCGTTGCTTTCGGCCGTCTGCACCGTCTTCATCTGCATTTCGAAACGCCTGGCATTGGCAATCATGTCCACCATGACCTCCACGGCATTAACGTTGCTACCCTCAATCGCGCCGGTCAGTAATTTCACATTCGGGTCGGCCTGGGGAGCGGGCAGGCCGGCCCGCATGCGGAAAAGGCCATCGTCACCGCGCACCAGGTCTCTGGCATCAGGATTGACCAGTTTGAGGCGCCCCACTTGCGCCATACCCACCGCCGGATCACCGGCACCGAGCGCCGACACCACGCCATCAGCGGCCACCGTCAGCGATGAGCCGGGCGGCACCACCAAAGGGCCTGCATCGCCGAGCAGCGGCAGGGAGTCCATGGTCAGCAGCCGTCCTTCAGCGCCGAGTTGCAGATTGCCCACGCGGGTGAAGGCTTCGCCGCCATCCGGCATCTGCACGGCCAGCCAGCCCTCACCACGGATGGCGACATCCAGCGGGCGACCTGTTTGCGTCATGGGGCCAGAGCGCAAATTGGCACCTGGCGTCATCGATACCACCATGACGCGCGTTCCGGCTTCTTCGCCGACCAACGGCACAGCACGTGCCATGTTGATCTGAGCGCGAAAACCGGGCGTCGATGCGTTGGCCATGTTGTTGGCCACTGAGGCCTGTTGTTCCATGGCCTGCTTTGCTCCGCCCATGCCTATGTAGATCATCCGGTCCATGATTTACTCCTTGTTTGTCAAGTGCTGCGCAGGGCCGACATCAACGCATTTGCATCAGGGCCTGCACCACCTGGTCCTGCGTCTTGACGGTCTGTGCGTTCGCCTGGTAGGTGCGTTGGGCAATGATCAGATTGACCAGTTCGGCCGTCAGGTCAACGTTGGACTGCTCCAGGGCACCTCCGACCAGCGAACCCAGCTTGGTACCGGCGCCCGGTGCGCCTGTCAGAGGCTGGCCCGATGCGGCCGTCTCAGCCCAGACGTTGTCACCCTTGGGCTGCAAGCCGCCCGGATTGATGAAAGACGACAAAACAATCTGTCCAAGGTTTTTACTCTGCTCGTTGGTGTACTTGCCTGTTACGGTGCCGTCCCCGTTGATGGCATACGAGCTCAGCTGGCCCGCCTTGAAACCATCCTGGGTCAGCTTCTTGACATCGTTGGAAACACCGAATTGGGTGGTACCGGTGACGTCGGCCGTGAAAGCCATTGGATTGGACCCGTTGGCAAAATCCAGCCCGGCAAAGGACATCTTGCCGCCCGCCAGTGTGCTGGGCGCTTCAGCGGTCAACAAGCCATTGACGTCGAACCCCATATTGCCGTCAGTCAGCGCCACGCTGTTGGCAACAGTCGGTGGACCGGCAGCCGTAGGTGGTGCCACCATGGCGCCGGTCGCCGTCAGCGGGTAGCCATCGGCAGTCCCGTAAGAGCTCCAGGCGTTAACGCCCGTCTTGACGAAGTAGGTAGACAGCTGGTGCGAATTGCCCAGAGAGTCAAAGACTGTGGCCGTGTTTGAGAAGTTGTAACTTGCCGAGTTGTTGGCATCGAATGGCGCAACCGTCGGGGTAGTTTCGCGGGAGTCCAAATTGAACTTGGAAACAATGCTTGTGCTGGCTTTGGGCGGCATGGCGCCAGTATTCAATTGCAGGGGTGTTGGGCTGCCTCCAGCAACCTCCCCGTTGGCGCCCACCTGGAAGCCCGTCAAACGCAACCCGCCCGCATTGACGACAAAGCCGTCCTTGTCGACATCGAACTGGCCGTTACGTCCATAGCTAATGTCACCGCCAGCACTGGCCATCCGGAAGAACCCGTCGCCGTCGACGATGGCCACATCCAGCGCACGGCTGCTGCTTTGCACCGAGCCTGAGCTGAAATTCTGGGACACGCTGGACACTTTGGTCCCCAACCCGGCCTTCGAGCCCGCGTAAACGTCGGAAAACTGCACGGTGCCCGACTTGTATCCAATGGTGCCCGAGTTGGCAATGTTGTTGCCAATGATGTCGAGATTACTGGCTGCTGCATTCAAGCCGCTAACTCCTTGTGCGAAACCCATGATGTGTCCTTGTTGAAATTAATGATGAAACAGGAAAGACGGCCGGCTCTGGACCTGACTCAGAAAATCAGCCGGACGTTACTGAGGCTGACCTTCCGGCTGGCCCCCAGATCGAGAGAAACGCCATACGGGCCCTGCGCCACACTGACGACGCTTGCAGAGGTCAGCGCATTTGCCGCCACTGATTTGCCGCCACTGGAAGCGGCAACATTGACGGTGTAAGAACCATCGGCCACCAACGTGCCGCTGTCCGTTTTTCCGTCCCAGGAAAGTGTCTTCACCCCTTGGGGCAAGGCACCCACGTCGTAGCTGCGAAGGGTCTTGCCCGCGCCATCGGCGATGGTTACCTTGACTGCATCGGCAGGTACCGCCATGTCAATGGCAAACGACGTGTCAGTGCCTTGCTTGAACGCCAGGTCGTTGCCCGCCACGAGCACTGTGCGGCCGATCAGTGCGGCCGATTGCAGCACCTGACTGGATCCGCTTTGTGCGAGCAGCGACTGAAAGGCGCTGTTGAGTTTTTCAATCCCGCTGACTGTGCTCATCTGTGCGAGCTGCGATGTCAGCTGGGCGTTGTCCAGGGGATTGAGTGGGTCCTGGTTATTGAGTTGCGTGACCAGCAACTTGAGAAAGCGTTGTTCACTGTCTGCGCCGGTGGCGGTTGGTGCCAGCGCGCCAAGCGCGCCGGTACTGTCGGTTGCGGAGATTGCGGAAACGGCCATGTGCGTTTGTCCTTTGATCCGGAAGTTGTTCGGGCGCTGGCTTACTGACCGATGGTCAGGGTTTTCAGCATCAGCGACTTGGCCGTGTTGAGCACCTCGACGTTGGCCTGGTAGGAGCGTGAAGCCGAAATCATGTTGACCATCTCTTCAACCACATTGACGTTGGGCATGGTGACGTAGCCCTCCTCGTTGGCCAGCGGATTTTTAGGGTCATGCACCATGCGCAGGGGCGACGGATCCTCGACGATCCGTGCCACCCTGACCCCACCGATAGCCTGCCCGTCAGAAGGCGCTGTCTCAAACACCACCTGACGTGCACGGTAGGGCAAGCCATCCGGGCCTGATGTACTGTCCGCATTGGCCAGGTTGCTGGCGGTGGTGTTCATGCGTTGCGATTGCGCCGTCATGGCGGAACTGGTGATGTTGAAGATATTGAGCATTGACATGTGCTGGACTCCTTATCCCTGAATGGCGGCCATCATGGTTTTGATCTGCCCGCTGATCCGGGTCAGGTTGAATTCGTAGCGCATGGCGTTGTCGGCAAAGTTGACGCGTTCGACATCCATCTCCACCGTGTTGCCGTCGAGGCTTGATTGGCTAGGCGTGCGGTACATGAGTTCAGTCTCCACACTGGATTGCCCCGAGCCGGACAGGTGCTGCGATGAGGTTGCCGTCATCGACAGTGACTGGGTCTGCCTGCCGCGATCGACAGCCTGCGCCAGCGCGCTGCTGAAATCGAAGTCGCGTGCCTTGAAATCAGGCGTGTCCGCATGCGCAATGTTGGCCGACAAAACCTCCTGCCGCCTGGCGCGCAGGTTGAGGGCCTCCTGGTGGAAGCGCAGCGATGCATCCAGCTTGTCGATCATTTATTTCCCCATCATTTGAAGTGGAATCACCTGGACACCCAGGCGGCTCTGATGAAAAATTATTGTGCAAAGCCATGGTCGGCAATCGCCGAAACAGACGGGTTTTCAGCGGTCAATTCAATTTTTCTTGCGATGTGCGCAGCATGGAAAAACCAATTGACTCAACAGCATGCGAATGGCATCGCATTTCAGGCATTTGCAGGCCCACCACGGTCCCTAGAATGTTTGCATGCTCCATAAAAAACTCCTGCGCGCGCTGTCACCCGCCGCTCCAACCACACGCAGCCGCGCATCGTGGGCCGTGCCGCAGATCGCCACACTGCTGCTGCTCGCTCTTGCGGCTATCAGTACGCCGGCCAGTGGCGAGGGGCGCTTGCCGACACCGCTTGCTGGAAGCGCCCGGCCCGTGATTGAGCAATTCCTGACCAATCAGACTTCGGGCCTTCCAGGCAAAGTCAGCATCAGCATCGACACACCCAGGTCAGGTGCCTTGCCGCCCTGTGAGCTGCTTGAGCCCTTCTTGCCGGCCCGGGCCCGTCCGTGGGGGCGTGTATCGGTAGGCGTACGCTGCATATCGGACCAGCCCTGGACCCGCTATTTGCCGGCCTACATTGCAGTGGTGGGCAGCTACCATATAGCCGCGCGAGCCATCAGCGCGGGCCAGACCCTGGAGCCTGCCGATACTTCTGTGCGTGAAGGAGACCTGACGGCCCTGCCGGCCAGCGTTGTGACTGACCCGTCCCAACTGCTCGGCATGACGGCTTCGAACTCAATCGCTGCCGGGGCCCCGATCCGCCGGGAGCTCTTGCGCGGTGTGGTGACCGTGCACCAGGGACAAAGCATTAAAGTGCTTTCCCGGGGAGCCGGATTTGTGGTCAGCGCCGAAGGCAAAGCCATGACTGATGCAGCGCTGGGCGCCATGGTGCAGGTCAAATTGCAGGGTGGTCAGTTGCTCGGTGGTATCGTCCGACCGAACGGCATCGTCGAGCGATTTCCCTGATTTTTTTTCAGTCTCTGGCTCCGATAGCCCTAAAGTTTCGGGACAGGCTGCCGTTATACCGGTGAGATCCTTTAAGGAACACATCATGAAAATCGATCAAAACGTTTCCTTCCTGAAAAATACGCAAGGCATCCCGGCTTCCAGCAGGAGCGGCGTGAATGCGCCGTCAGCGCCCGTGGCAGCCGCCGCAGCCAGTCAGGCGCGGCTGCTTTCGCCCACACCGCTGCTGCCCTCCGCCAACGGAGATTTCGATGCCGCCCGCGTCGCTGAAATCCGCGAAAGCATCAGTGCCGGCCGCTATCAGGTAGATACCACCAAAATTGCCGACGGTCTGCTGGCTTCCGTGCGCGACCTGCTGAACACGAAGAGCCCATGAGCACCCAACTCCTCGCCCATCTGAGCCGGGAATACGCCGCGACCGGCGAATTCCTTGAGTTTCTGGAACTGGAAGCGCAAGCCATGACCGGCGGCGACTTCGCTGCGCTGCCAATGCTGGCGCAGCGCAAGTCGCAACTGGCCGATCGGATCGCGGAGTTGAACAGCCAGCGGGAGAAGGAACAACTGGCCATGGGTTACCCGGCCGGCCGCACCGGCGCGCAAGCTTGCGTTGCAAGCGGCGGGCCAGCCCTGGAACAAGCCTGGTCCGGCTTGCTGGCGCGGGCGGCGCTGGCCCGCGAAAACAATCACCGCAATGGCGTGATGATTCACACCCATCTTGATTTCACGCGGCAATCCATCAGCTTTCTGCAGGCCAAGGGCCAGCCGCTGTACGGAGCGGACGGCAGCCACCATGCGGGCGCCGCCAGTGGTAACCGGCTTGCGGTCGGTTAGGCCGGCTCAGGCCCGTTAAGGCCCTTTGATACCAGCTTGCCTTCGAAAGACAAGAAATCAGGTTGCGACAGTGGCAAGCCAAAGAGCTTGGGTGAGCGACTGCGCTCATGACCCCCGGAACAGGCTACGCCTGTTCCTCCTCCTTGACTTCGCTGCGCCGCTCACCCAAGCTCTTTGGCGGCGGGCGTCTTGGTCTTTACCAGGCAAGCGCCTACCCGCCGCGACCGGGCCGGCGGGACGCTCCGCGTAGCGAAATCAGGAAGGAGGCCGCAGGCTGCGGGGACATTCGCGTAGCTAAGTGCCTCTTCGGCCAGCTCCCACCCACAAATTGCCGCTTATCCAGATGATTGAATGTAAAAACGTACAACGCCCGGGCCATCGCGGTTAGCAAGCTTTTCGCCAAGGGCCGCGAGCGGTCCCCAAAAGCCCGACAAGGATGTGATGCCGCCGTGCCAGGCTTTTACAGGTGTTCGACCATCAGGGCACGCAGGCGATTGATGGCCTGACTGTGCAACTGGCAGACACGCGACTGACTGACTTCCATCACCGCGCCAATTTCACGCAGATTGAGCTCCTGCTCATAATAAAGACTGAGCAACAAACGTTCCCGCTCGGGGATTGCTTCAATCGCCTCGACCAGCCGGTCCCGCAAGCCGCTCTCGAGCAGCTGATCCAGCGGGCCATCGCTGTGACCCGGGACATCGCTCTCGCCACGGGCCTGCCGGTCCAGAAAACTGTTTTCCTGTTCGTTGCGGTCAAAGTCCTCGTAATAAACCAGCTGGCAGCCGTGAATCTCCTGCAGCAGATGCTGGTAGGCTGCCAGAGGCAGTTGCAGCTCCTGGGCGATCTCCCCTTCGTTCGGCGCGCGTCCCAGCTTTTGCTCCTGGGCATGCACCGCTTTGGCAACGCTGCGCGACGATTGCCGCAGACCACGCGACACCCAGTCATTGGCGCGCAGCTCGTCCAGCATGGCGCCGCGTATGCGCTGGCTGGCATAGGTTTCGAACTTTGCGCCCTGGTCATCCTGATAACGGACGCCTGCGTCGAGCAAGCCCATCATGCCCGCCTGAATCAGGTCGTCAAGATCGACACTGGCTGGCAGCTTGGCAATCAGCTGCAAGGCCAGGCGCCGCACCAGCGGCGCATATTCCTTGAGCAGATCGGTCGGCTCTGGCCTGGCCATCTTTCCCTGAGATGTATACATAGAAGGCTACTCCTGCTTTCTTGATAGTCGGCGCGTTGAACTTTCGCGGCGGGGGTCAGTGCAAAACGGGCTCGCAGGCCCATCGCGGGTCCACGGCTGCGGCGGTGCGCTGCGCGTCGCTCTGGTTGTTGGTTCGGGGTTGCGGCCACTGGAGCAAGCCCGTGGCCACTTGCCGGTAGTCCATGGCTGCCAAGCTGCTGCTGAACGCGTCAACCACTGTGACATTGAGCCGCTGCGAACGGGCCAGGTGCGGATCTGCTCTGACCCAGCCAGCAGGCTCCAGTGCCAGCGACAGGTAGCGTCGGCCGGTATCGGCAAGATTGGCGAGGATGCGCTGCGCATCGGCGGCATCGGCAGCGCCATCCACCAGCACCCGCATGCGCTCGAGCGCATGCGCACTATGCAGTCTTTTGATGCAGGCATAAGACGCCTTGATGGAAGCCGCCTGGGCCTGGAGCACCACCAGAATATGGTCGGACTGGGCCGCCAGCGGCGTCAAGGCCCCGTCCCCGTCCAGCGCCGCATGGATCAGCACAACCCTGCCCGCGCCTTGCACCCCGGGAGTCTGGACATTGCCGTGCTCGTCGAACAGCAGCACATCCTTGCCCGCCTGCACCAGCGCCGCAGCGAGGTTGCGGGTGACCATGGCAACGCCCGCGTGTTCGCAGCCGACCACGGCCACCCGCCTGCCCGGGCTGACGGCCATCAGGCGTCGCAAGCCGGCGGCCTGGTCGTTCACTGCTGCCTTCACGCCTTGCGCCTCAACTGTGGGCCGCTGCCCGCAGCGGCCTCGGTGAAGCTGTCGCAACATCGGTCTCGAGCGCTTCCAGCAGCACCAGAAATTTATCCAGGCCTTCAAGCAGCACAGGACCTGGAACCGGTCGCCCACCGCGAACGGCACGTCCTGCCAGTTGCGTCAACACCTCTCGCGCGGTTTTCGCCCAAGGCAGCGACGCCTGCTGCAAGCGCAGCACCGTGGTGCAAACCTGCCCTGCCACCCACGCCCGCTGCAGGCAGGCCCTCTCACCGGAAGGCGCTCCGTCCGCAAGCTGTGCATGGGCCTGGCCCAGCAGCCTGAAATAAGGCTCGGCGGCAGCCCGCCAGGCCGGCCACTGCGACATCTGTTGCGCCGTGGCGTGGATTCCGGCGCTGGCGACCAGGTAGCTGTGTGTCATGGGCCTGCCGCTGGCCGCGTCCACCACGCGCCTGATGACACAGCGAAGCGGGGCCACGCGGGCGCAAGTGCCGCTCTTCACGTACGGGCGCAGGCTGACCATCACGTCGGCGACCGAAACCAGCGCAGCTTTTCCCCGGAAGGTGATGGCTTGCGCCTCGCCGAATGGCAGGACGGCAGTCAGCTTGCCCAGCGTGTCCGTGAAGCTGCCGTCAACCGCAGTGACGCGCAGGCTGGCCTTCGCGCAGGCTGCCCAGCGGTGGGCGGCGGTTTGCCACTGATCGATCAATACCGCTTCCGGCATACACGCCAGAAGATGCACAGCCGGCTTCGGGAAGTCGCGTTGCGCGGTTGATCCGGTCGGCCCAGCAGCGGTCGGCCCATCGTGCCAGGCAGCAACCGGCAAGCCCGTGCGATCCGACAACAGCACGGCACTTCGATGGGCCACCACTTCCGCTTCTTTTTCGCTGGCCAGGCTGGTCTCGCCGTCCAGCAGCAACACGTGGCGCCCGCAACCAGCCGCGATTTCCGCACAAGCCAGCGACTGCAGCGCCCCTGCGATTCCGGCTGTATCGTTCTGAAGCTGACGCCAGAGCGACCGTGTTTCGTCAAAACCAATTCGGCCGCCGGATAATGCGGCGGCACTGGAGGCCAACTCCTGGGCATTGTGGGTCAACGCACGGATCAGTTGCTGGCAGCGGGCGCGCAGGCGCTCGCTGACCGCCTCGGCAGCCCGCAGTTCCGGGTCGTTGCGCAGCGCCGCTGGCCGTTCGTCCAGGTCGGCCTCGCCGGGCACAAACAGCGCGCTGGCGCTGCGCGCCTGGAACACGCTGTCAACCAGCAGTTGGCGGTCGCCCAGCGCCAGGTGCTCCGGCACTTTCTGGCCACTGGAAACATAGTGCACCGGCAACTGGTGGCGAATCGCCATGTCCAGCAGTGCGCCCGGATGTGTCGCCTCATCCACCTTGGTGAAAATGCAGCCCACCAGGTCCTGCGTGCCCGCATCCTGTCCGCCATGCCGGTACGCCTGTACCACTTCATTGAGGGTGTCGCCATGACTGCAGGCATTGAGCAGCAGCAAGCGCCTGACCGGGCGGCTGGCACTGCACAACATGGCGATCTGGTCCGTGACGGCCCGGTCGCGCTGACTCATGCCGACCGTGTCGATCAGCACCATGTGTTTGTCGCGCAACTCTGCCAGCACCAGCTCCAGGTCTGCGGCATCCTTGACGGCATGCACCGAGACACCCAGGATCTGGCCGTAGATGCGCAGTTGCTCGTAGGCACCTACCCTGTAACTGTCTGTGGTGACCAACGCCAGCTTTTCCGGGCCGAAACGCATCACACAGCGCGCAGCCAGCTTGGCGGTGGTGGTCGTCTTTCCGACACCGGTCGGCCCCATCAGGGCATACACGCCGCCTTCGTCCATCAGCGCGTCTTCATTTTCCAGCACGGGCAACTGGCGCGCAAGCGCTGCCTTGACATACGCCAGGCCGCCGGAATAACTCTGACCCGTCGGCAGGTCAACCAGGAGATCCTTGGACAGGCGGGCGCTGAAGCCTGCCCCGAGCAGCGTGCGCAGCAGGTGGCCGCGCACCGGGTCGCGCCTCTGGGCGCTGCTCCACGCAATGCCGGCCAACTGCTCTTCGATCATGCCGCGCATGGAGTGGATTTCCCGCAGGACGGCAGCGCCGCCGCTGGCAGCTTCCGGCAACGTGAAACTGGCGGTGGGTGCAGGCGTGGACACAGCCGCCTGTGTCGCCGTGAGCGCCACGGCGGTCACGGCCTCCTCCAGAGCAGCCACGATTTCAACCCCCTGGGCGGTTACCTTGTTCGACAGCACGATGGCATCAGGACCGAGTTTTTCCCGCACAAGGCGGAGTGCTTCCCGGCTGGAGGGTGCGACCACCCTGCAGCTGGTTGTATTGGCTTCCATGTTGGTATTCAAGCTTTTCCTCCGATGGTGCTGGTGACTTTGATGGTTCGGGTGTCGGGTATCTCAGCGTGCGACAACACCTTGAGCTGCGGCAGGCTGCGGCGCAGGAAGCGGGACAGCAAGACACGCAGCGGGTGCTGAACCACCAGGACGGACGCCAAGCCCAGCTGAGTTTGGCGCGCCATGGCCGTCTGTGCTTCTCGCAGCAGGCTGTCGGCCAGGCCGGGCTCGAGCCCGTTGCTATTGGTCAGGGCCTGCAGCAACACGCGGTCGAGCGAGCCGTCGAGCCCGATGATCTGCAGCTCTTCGTTGCCCGGAAAAATCTGTTGCACAATGGCCCGCCCCAGCGCGAGCCGGATCAGCGACGTCAACTCCGTGGTGTCAGTGACGCTGGGGGCATTTTCTGCAAGCACATCAAGAATCGTGCGCATGTCCCGGATCGACACGCCCTCATCGAGCAGGTTCTGCAGAACTTTCTGTACGGTCGTGAGCGACAGGGTTTTGGGCACCAGACCCTCGATCAGCATCGGCGACTCCTTGCCAATACGGTCCAGCAGTTGCTGGACTTCCTGGCGTCCCAGCAGTTCCGCTGCGTGGGCATGAATCAGGTGGTTCAGGTGGGTCGCCACCACTGTGCTCGCATCCACCACGGTGTAGCCGTAGATTTGCGCCTGCTCGCGCAGGCTCGCATCGATCCAGATGGCTGGCAAACCGAACGCCGGATCCTGGGTCTGTGTTCCAGGCAATGTCGCGCTGACCTGCCCCGGGTTGATGGCCATCCACTGGCCGGGCGAGGCCTCGCCCTGCCCGATCTGGACACCCTTGAGCTTGATGACATAGGCGTTGGGCTTGATTTCGAGGTTGTCGCGGATATGCACCACAGGCACCAGAAACCCGATGTCCTGCGCAAACTTCTTGCGGATACTTTTGATGCGTCCCAACAACTCGCCGTTTTGCGCACTGTCCACCAGGGAAATCAACCGGTAGCCCACTTCCAGCCCGAGCGGATCGACCAGGGTGACGTCTTCCCAGCTGGCCTCCAGCGACTCCGCTGCTGCTGCCGCTGGCGCAGGCGGTGGCGCGGACGCCGCAGCATCTGTGGCTCCAGTTTTTCCATTCATGACGCGCCGGCCAAACCAGATCAGGCCGCCAGCAATGATCAAAAACGCCAGGTTCGGCATGCCCGGGATCAGCCCCATCAGGCCAATGACGCCGGCCGTCAGGAACAGAACTTGCGGATTGGCAAAAAGCTGGCCAGTGAGTTGCCCACCCACGTCCTCGTCGGTGGTGACGCGCGAAACGATCACACCGGCGGCCGTGGAGACCACGAGCGCGGGAATTTGCGCGACCAGGCCGTCGCCAATCGCCAGCAGGGTATAGGTTGTGGCCGCCTCGGAAAACCCGAGATCGTGCTGGGCCATGCCGACGATCAAGCCGCCGATGATGTTGATCACCAGGATCAGCAGGCCGGCGACGGCGTCGCCGCGCACAAACTTGCTCGCACCATCCATGGAGCCGTAGAAGTCGGCCTCCTGCGCCACTTCAGCGCGGCGTTTGCGGGCCACGTCTTCGCCAATCAGGCCAGCGTTGAGGTCTGCATCGATGGCCATCTGCTTGCCCGGCATCGCGTCCAGCGTGAAGCGGGCACCGACTTCCGCGATCCTGCCGGCGCCCTTGGTGATGACCATGAAATTGATCACCACCAGGATGATGAACACCATGACGCCGACGGCAAAATTGCCCCCGACCAGAAAATGACCGAAAGCTTCGATCACCTTGCCGGCAGCGTCCGGGCCGGTGTGCCCTTCCATCAGCACCACCCGCGTGGAGGCCACATTGAGTGACAGCCGAAGCAAGGTGGTGAACAGCAGCACGGCGGGGAAAGCCGCAAAATCCAGCGCCTTTTTGGTGTACATGCTGACCAGCAGCACCATGATGGACAGGGCAATGTTGAAGGTGAACAGCAGATCCAGCAGGAAAGGCGGCAGGGGCAACACCATCATGCTGAGAATCAGGATGATCAGGACCGGCCCGACCAGCCCCTTGCCGGCCCCGCCCACGAGCAGGCTTCGGCGCAGGCTCATCAGGTAAGGCAGAGCAGTCATGCGGCGTTCGCCAGGGGATCGAGAGACGCGGGCACGGGAAGATCCTGCGGTGTGCGCGGGAGGACACCGCCTTCGCTGTACTGGCGCTTGAGCTGATAGGCCCAAGCCAGTACTTCAGCGACCGCCGCATACAGTGTGAGCGGGATTTCCTCGCCCAGTTGCGTGTGGCGAAAGAGTGCACGCGTCAGTGGTGGTGCTTCAAGAACCGGAATGCTGTGTTCCTGCGCCATGGCACGGATGCGCAATGCCACCAGATCGGCCCCCTTGGCAATCACACGCGGCGCGCGCATTTCGCCGTCGGAATACTTGAGTGCCACGGCGTAATGCGTCGGGTTGGTGACGATGATGTCGGCCTTGGGGACTTCGGCCATCATGCGGCGTTTGGCCATCTGCTGCTGCTGGCGCCGGATCTGGGCCTTGAGCAGGGGATCGCCATCGCTTTCCTTCTGCTCCTGGCGCAAGTCCTCGCGCGACATGCGCAGTTTGCGGGCATGGCTCCACAACTGGTAGGGCACGTCAATGCCCGCCACCAGCAGCAGCGAAGCAATGATCAGCGCGCAGGAGACCGCCACCAGCCGCAGGGTGTGCGGCAGGGCCGAGTTCACCGGCTCGCTCATGAGACCCATGATGGTCGGCAACTTGCCGGAGAGCACCCACCAGGCAATACCACCGATGAGCACGGACTTGACCAGGGTTTTGACCAGCTCCGCCAACGCTTCGGCAGAAAACATCCGGGCCAGACCGGCCACCGGGTTGAGCTTGGAAAATTTGGGCAGCAGCGCCTTGCCGGAAAGCAGCCAGCCACCCAGCAGCATGGGTGCCACCAGCGCAGCCACCAGCAGCATCACCAGCAGCGGCATCAGCGCCTGCAGCGCGTGGAGCAACGCCGTTCCGGCCTGCACCATCATGTGCGACGCATCGAACGCGGAGGCCCGCTCAAACTGCAGGCCGTTGCGCATGGCGTTGGCAAAATGCACGCCCATCATCTCGCCCATGGTCCACAGCGCAGCAACGCCGGTGGTCAACATCACAAAGGTCACCAGTTCGCGCGAGCGTGCAACCTGGCCTTCCTCATGCGCCTTTTCGAGCCGCCTGGGTGAGGCGGGTTCGGTTTTTTCGAGATCACTTTCTTCCGCCATCAATGCTCCGGAGCGCCAGGCGCAACAAGCGCCCTGTCCTCTGAATTATCAAGTTCATGGCTCTGAAGTGATCGCCCAAACAAGCCGCAAATAAACCTGTTCATTGGCCAATCAGGGAGGATGGTCCTGGGAGCCTGTCGGGCTTGGGGCGTCGAAAGCAATTTGCAACCGACGGTTCCCAGGTCTGACAGGCGCCCTAAAAGCCCAGGCTGGCCAGAAGGTCGTCGACCTGGCTCTGGTTGTCAACGGCATCCGCATGTGCGCCCCGGGTTTGAGGCCCGTTGAGCAGTCCGGGGGATGCCTCCGCGCGCTTCTCCGGCGGCGCGTTGTCGATCAGGAGCTGCAGCAGCTGCGTTTCCATGTCCTTGACAACGTCCAACATCTTCTTGATGACCTGGCCTGTCAGGTCCTGGAAGTCCTGGGCCATCATGATCTCGATCAGCTGGGTGTTGGTGGCCGCTGCCTGTTGCGGAACCTCAGCCAGGTAGCTGCGGGTGTCCACCACCAGGTCGCGGGCATCGTCGAGCTCCAGCGGGCTGGCAAACCAGACATCCCAGCGCTGCGTCAGGGCCTGTGCCTGGCGCGACAGCTTGACCTGGATGGGCTGGGCGAGATCAACCGCGTTGAGGGCCCTGTCGGCCGCGCGTTCGGTCATCTGGGCCACATAACCCAGGCGATCACGCGCATCCGGAATGGCTTCTGCGGCTCGCGCAATGCCCTTGTCCAGGCCCAGCTCGCGCATGCCTTCACGCATCTGGCGCGTCAGGTGGCCGATGCGATTGAGCAGTTGCTCCGCTGAATCGCCAGCGACCGGATTTGACGGTGCTACCGTAGCCATGTCACGCACCTTCTTTCGCGATTTTTTCGAAAATTTTGGTGATCTTCTCTTCCAGCGTCACGGCTGTGAAGGGCTTGACAACATAGCCGTTGGCACCGGCTTGAGCTGCGGCAATGATGTTTTCCTTTTTTGCCTCCGCCGTCACCATCAGGACCGGCAGCTTGGCCAGCCGCGGATCGGCACGGATCGCCTGCAGCATGGCCAGGCCATCCATGTTCGGCATGTTCCAGTCGGAGACGACAAAGCCGTAGTTGCCGCTTCTGACCTTCTCCAGCCCGGCAGCGCCGTCCTCGGCCTCGTCAACGTTGACGAATTCCAGCTCCTTGAGCAGGTTGCGCACAATCCTGCGCATGGTCGGGAAATCATCCACAACCAGAATCTTGATGTTTTTATCTACCACGTAAAACTCCAGAATTGACTAAACACACAAACTCCAAGCCGACGGCTTGCCGACCGCAACAAATTTCTTCTTCGCCTTACACACGATTGGCCCGCTCGCCAAACGACCTCAGGTGAGCCACCACACGCTGGCTCATGTCTTGCATGGCGACCACTTCGCAGGCCGCGCCGATGGCGATCGCTTCACGCGGCATGCCGAACACAACGCAACTGGCCTCGTCCTGGGCCAGCGTGTAAGCGCCCGCCTGGCGCATGCGCAGCAAGCCTTCCGCGCCGTCGCGTCCCATGCCGGTCAGGATTACACCGATGGCGTTTTTTCCCGCATGCTGGGCCGCCGAATCGAACAGCACATCAATGGACGGGCGGTGCCGATTGACCGGTGCCGCCTGATCCACCACTGCCACATAGTTGGCGCCGCTGCGCGTCAGCGACAAATGGAATCCGCCGGGCGCAATGTAGGCGTGACCGGGCAAAATCCTTTCGCCATGTACCGCTTCCGAAACGGCAATGCGGCACAGGCCATGAAGGCGCTGCGCAAACGAATGGGTAAAGCCGGCCGGCATGTGCTGGGCGATCATGATGCCTGGGCTGTCAGGCGGCAAGGGTTGCAACAGCTCCCGGATCGCTTCCGTTCCCCCTGTGGAGGCGCCGATGATGATGAGTTTTTCAGTGCTCAGCAGGGGGCTGCGCAACAGCGGCGCTTCCGGCGCAATCGGTCCTGTCACGGGCGGGGTTCGTTTGGGCAGTATCCGGGCCGCTGCAGCCACGCGGATTTTGCCGGCAATCAGGTCGGTGTAGGCCAACAGGCCGTCGCGTATGTCCAGTCGCGGCTTGGTGACAAAGTCGATCGCACCCAGCTCCAGGGCGCGCAGGGCCGCCTCCGAGCCACGCTCCGTCAGCGAAGAGACCATCACGACCGGCATGGGCCGCAGGCGCATCAGCTTTTCCAGGAACTCCAGCCCGTCCATGCGCGGCATTTCGACATCCAGTGTCATCACGTCCGGGTTGTGCTGCTTGACCAGGTCACGCGCAACCAGCGGATCGGAAGCCGTCGCCACCACCGTCATGTCCGGCTGGCTGTTGATGATCTCCGTCATCAGGCTGCGTATCAACGCCGAGTCATCGACGCACAGAACGCGGATTTTTTTGATACTCATAAGGCCCACGTGTTGCGGGTATCCCGGCGCAGGATATCCGTATTGAAGAGTTCCACCCTTGCGCCCTCCCGTTTCCTGGCCAGGGTTCCGGCCAGCGCCAGCTCGTCTTTCTGCACCAGCAGCACATCGTTCTGTTTGACCAGCTTTCGCACGGTGACCCGGCCGCTTCCGGGAAAATAATTGATGCGACGGGGCAGGTCCCCCCGAAGATCCTGCGCCGCGATGCGCACCTGCTCCAGCTGGAGATAACGCAGCACGAAATCAGCATTGCGCTCGCCGATATTGAGCATGGTCATGTTGGCCAGCACGGCTCCGCCACCAAAGACCTTGGCTTCCAGGCGTTCCCGGCGCGCGCCGGCCTTGATCAGTTCATTGAGCAGCACCTCCATGGCGTAGGCACCATAGCGCATGGCCGCAGCCGAATCCCGGGTGACCGGGTCCGCATCGTTGGGCAGCATGAAGTGGTTCATGCCGCCTATCCCCGCCGTGGTGTCTCGCACGCAGGCAGACACGCAGGAGCCGAGCACCGTCGTCAGGACCATGTCTCTGGAGGTCACGTAGTACTCGCCAGGCAACAGCTTGACCGCCTCGACCCCGAACTCCCGATCAAAGTAGTGATGGCTGGCGACAGACTCCATGTCAGCTGACATCAGGCCGGTCCTTTGGTCGTTGCGGCCACCAGCTCATAGACTGTCTGTCCACGCAAGCGCAGCGTCTGGCTTGCAAATGAAAAGTTTTCCGAGTGGCCGGCAAACAGCAAGCCATGCGGCTTCATCAGCGGCACGAAGCGCTGCAGTATCTGATGCTGGGTCGGCTTGTCAAAATAAATCATGACGTTGCGGCAGAAGATGGCGTCGAAGGGCTCCTTCAAAGCCCAGCGGGGAGCCAGCAGGTTGAGCTGCGAAAACTTCACCATCGCGGCCAGCTCCGGCCGTACCCGGACCTTGCCGGCGTGCGCGCCCGAGCCCTTGAGAAAGAAGCGCTTGAGCCTCGCGGGGGAAAGCTTGCTGACCTGCTCCAACGTGAATACGCCAGCAGTCGCCTTGGCCAGCACCTGTGTATCGATATCAGTGGCCACCACACTGGCCGAGCCCGCCCGGCTGCCCAGCGCCTCGACCAGCGTCATGGCTATCGAGTAGGGCTCCTCCCCCGTGGAGGCCGCCGAGCACCAGACGCTGACCGGCTGCGCGCAACTGCGCACGTGTTCGGCCAACACCGGGAAATGATGCGCCTCGCGAAAAAAGGAGGTCAAGTTGGTGGTCAGCGCATTGGTAAACAACTCCCACTCGTCAGAGCCGGGGTCGGCCTCCAGAAAGCCGAGGTAGGCTGAAAACTCCCTCATCTGCAATTCGCGCAGGCGCCGCGCCAGGCGGCTGTAAACCATCTGGCGCTTCTGGGCCCCCAGCGCAATGCCCGCACGTTGATGAATCAAGGTCCGGATTCTGGAAAAATCATGGTCGGTAAGAAGGAAATCTGGCCCGGCCAAGGACGTCGAGGCAATGTAGGGTGTGTTGTTCATGAGTGTTTGTATCCAGCCTGCAGGCGGCGCCACCGGCGCGCCCTGAAGTCCTCCCGATTCCCAGGTGATCCGCGCACGTAAAGACCTTTCACGGCCGTGGCCTGCTCAGCGCGCCACGCACCAGATCTTTCACGCACTTCAATGTACACAGCGCGGGCCGGTCGCGATGCACCGAAAAACACGCAAAAAAGCCTCTTCTTTTCCTTATGCCCGCATTGGCGTTGTGTATGGACGCCACCGGCGGTCTGCGCGTGACCCCTTGCGAAAGACTTTTAGAATTTGGTGCTTTGCGCCCAAGCCAACGCGGACAGGTGCGCATTGTTGACGCGCACTGCGGTGAGAAAAAGGGCGTCCGCCAGATCCGCTGCACACCCGTCCTCATGCTCGCACGCCTCCGCTAGCAGCATGAAAGGCCCGTACTTGCCTTCACGCCCCAGCAGTGCTTGCACGATCGCATCCGGTAGCGCTATCTGGTTGAGCACCTTCGAAACAGGAACACCCAGCATCGGTCCGAGCAACGAAAACATGCCGACAACAAATAAATCGTCCGACTCTTTCCTGGAAAGCAAACCCTGCCCGAGCAGCTCCAACAACCGACCGCGAACCATCGCGGCCTGCACCAAGGCTGGGGAAAAACTCACCGTGCTGGCCATCGCCAGCCGGAGTGAAAGCCAGCGAAACAGGGGGCTGTAGCCCACCATCGCCACCGCATGTCGAAGTGACTGGATTTCGACTTTAATGCCGAAACTTGCCGAATTGATGTACCGGAACAATTTGTAGGAAAGGACAGCGTCGCTCTTGAGCAGCTTTTCAAGCTGCGGCACATCGGCGTTTTCCTGAACCAATTGCATCATTTGCAGAATCAGCGTCGCTTGAGAATTCAGTGCACCTGAAGCGCTCATCGTCCGCGGCGACCTGCAGAGCGCCTCAAAAAACACGGGGATGCCCCGTGCAGCACATGCTTCAAAGTCCGCCCAGTGGGCAGATTGCCCGGCCAGCACAGAAACAGCAGGGTGGTGCTGTGTGACATGGTGGGATACCTCGGTCAGCCTCAATACGTCCCCATGAACCTCGAGGTGCGTCATCAGGCGAAGCAGAGCTTCGTTGGCCTGCACAAAAGCCGGATCCACCCCGCGCAAGGCCAAACCGAAGCCTTCTTCGCGCAATGCAGCCAGCGCAGGATAATCGGCCTCAGACAGCGCCTCATGCTCGAGCACCCATACCGTGTTCTGTCCTGCCATCGCCTGTCGCGCACTTGCGGGCAAGACCAATGGATTGCCTTGCAGAAACACGGTGCCCGGCAAGGCGCCGCCAGACACCAGTTTGGCCAGCCCGGCAGCGCCCGTGAGGTCCTCTTTTTTCTGCCACGCCAGCTTGTAACCCAAAATCCGTTGTTCGGGATCGAGCAGCGGTGATCTCACCAAGTAATTGTCATCAGGCATCAGCGGTCAAAGCCATGTTGTGGAAACAGCACATCTGCGCCTTGCCCGCACCAGCAGCGCTGGCAACAGGCAACGGTCGTCCAACATGCACCTTAAACAGTAGCCACCATGGCGATTGGTGAAAAAAAGCGGGGACTGCCCGTCTCTTTTTTGAATGCAGCCCCCAGATGTCTCCATCATCCGTGACTCATCGGCGCGCAGCACGCGTGCCTCAAAGTTTGATGCCTTGCGCCCAGGCAACCGCTGAAAGGTGCGCCTGGTTGACATGCGTGTTCTTCATGGACAGGGCTTGCGCAAGTATTGCCGCGCCGCCGTCCTCGCGTTCGCTGGCCTCCGCCAGTGCCAGAACAGGGCCGTACAAACCTTGACGCGACTCCAGCGCCTGCGCGACGGCATCCGGCAACACCAACTGACCCAATACCTCCCTGACCGGGATTCCCAACAAACGATCCAGAAAGGAAAACATACCCACTACAAACAGGTTTTCCGCTTCCCTGCGGGAAAGAAAGTCTTGCCCAAGCAGCTCGGCAAATCGCCCGCGCACCATCGCTGCCTGCATCAGCGCCGGTGAAAATCCTGTGGTATTGGTTCTGGCCAGCAACAGCAACAACCAGCGAAACAGGGGCGCATACCCCAGCATGGCCACCGCATGACGTGGGGACTCAATCTCGACCTCCAGACCGAACCCCGCCGAGTTTATGTAGCGCAGCAGCTTGTAGGACAGTGTGAGGTCACTCTTGAGAACCTTTTCGACATTACGTATGTCCGCGTTCCCCTGCACCATCTGCATGAGCTGCAGAATCTGCTGCGCTTGCGGCGCCAATTTGGCCGGATGGCTGATCTGGCGAGGCGCCACACAGAGATTTCCGAAAAAGCCGCACGCGCCCAGGGCCGCACAATCTTCGAGCTCCTGCCAACCCGGGATGTCCTCCCCTACCACGCGCAACAGCTTCGGTCTTTGCTTGGCGTAGCTGCATATCTCCTTGAATTCCGGGTGGTCAAAGCAGGCCAGAACATAGCTTGCGTGGGACAGCAAAAGGTCGTTGGCCTTCAGAAAAGCAAGGTCCACGTTGCGTAACGCCAAACCAAACCCCTGCTCGCGCAGTGTCGCCGCCAGAACCACCTGCCCGGCATCAGCCATGTCCTCACTGTTCAGGATCAATACCGTCGTCGCGGGCAACAGGGTTTGCAACAGTTCGGCAGACAGTTCTGCCGGGGTCGCGTCCATAAACAGCAAGCCCGTCTTCATGTCGCGAACACCCTCGGCGACGAAGGCCAGCAGATCGCACGCGTCGGCTTCAGCAGACAAGGTATCTTCTGCGTTTTTTTGCCACGCAAGCCGGTAACCCGTGACCTGCTGTTTAAGGTCAAGCAACGGCGATCTGAAGAGATATCTGTTTTCGTAAATCAAGCTTTACGGCCAAGTGTAAGAACAAGGTCTCCCGTCTCTGCACAGCAAGGCAGACAGCGGAAACTCCATTGCGAACTATAAACAGGAAACAGCTGCCTGATTCCTGGAAAAAGCCAGGAATCGTCCTTCTGCTTACCAATTCAACAAACCGGATACTGCAGCGGCCACACGGATGGGGAGTCCGGAGCCCGCTGGGCTTGTCGGCCTGTTGGCGGCGGAATCGGCCCGCTCAATCCTGCGCTAGGGGCGTGTCCCCGATCCCTTTCGGCAGAGACAGGAAAAAACTGGCACCGGCGTCTACGGCGGTGGCCCAGACGGCACCGCCATGACGCTCGGCCACGCGCTTGACGATGGCCAACCCCAAACCGCCTCCCGGAAAATCTGCGGACGAATGCAGGCGCTGAAAAGCGGTGAACAGTTTGTCTACATAAGCGGCATCAAAACCGACCCCGTTGTCCGCAACCACCAGCACGCTGCGGTCTGGAGAGCCTCCTGGCGCCAGGGCGACCCTGATCCAGCCCTGCTCTTTTTTGGCGGTGAACTTCCAGGCGTTGTCCATCAGGCAGTCCATCGCGGTGACCAACAGATTTTTATCGCCGTACACCGGCAACGTCGGCGCAACCTCAAGCACCAGCCGCCGCTCCGGTTCGCGCCTGCGCCAGTCGTCGATCAGCCGGCGGCACACGGGCGCGAGGTCCACCGGCCCGGCGGCCATGGGCGCGCCCGGCACATGGGCCAGCATGCGCAAGTCGTCAATCAGCTTGGCCAGCTGGCGGGTGCTGGCGCGGATGCGCGCCAGGTAGTGACGGCCCGGCTCATCCAGGATGGCCGAATAACGCTCGGCCAGCGTGGTGGCAAAGCCATTGACAGCATGCAAAGGGACTTTCAGGTCATCCGACAGTGCCTGGGTGAAGGTGTGGAGTTCATGGCGGCCGCGCTGCAGTTCGGTGCTGCATTGCCCGATGCGCTGCTCCAGCGAGGCATTGAGTCGCTGCAACTGTACGTCCGCAAAGTGCCGCGCGCCCACATCCACCACGCCGACCAGCATGGCGGGCCGCTCGAACCACTGCACGGTGCTGCAGGCGAGTTCCACCAGCACGCGCTCGCCATTCATTTTTCTCTGCATGCACAGCCGCATCTGCTGCTGAAAACCCCCTGTCGGCAGCGAAGCCAGCCAGCTCGCACCCTCGCCGTCCGGAAAAAACGTCTCAAGGGTCGGTTCCGCCGGGGCGTGCTGCGCCATGCCGTAAAACGCGGCGGCGGCCTTGTTGGTCGCCAGAATCCGCCGGGAGTCGCCATCGAACAGCCACATGGCCTGGGGGTTGCCGTCAAAAAGGCTCTGGTTGCAAAACTCGCTGTTCTGCAGCAGCAGCAAAGCCTGGCGGGCTTCGGTGACATCCCTCATGTTGACCACCACCCCGCAGGCGTGCCGTTTCAGGCTGTACTCGATCCACTGGTCCTCAAACGCGTGGTGTATGACAAAAGCATGGGTGGAGCCGTCCCGCAGGGCCTGATCGGAAGCGCTACGGTGATTTTCGGCCACTGGCTCGGGGACCGTCTCCCAGAAACCCAGGCCCGCCAAGCTTGTCGTCGGCGACTGAATGAGCGTCCGGGCGAGGCTGTTGGCGGCCACAATGGTCGCACTGCCGTCCAGCAGGAGGATGCCTTGCGTCGCCAGCTCCAGGCCCGCCTGAATGGCATCGAGGCTGGGCGCCGAGCCATCGTCCGGGCTGGCGTCCCAGGCCCCGCGCTTGCGGCCCGGCCAGGCCATGGACCGGAGCCATGCCCGGAAAATAGCCAGTGGAGCCTGCAAGTTGTCCGCTCTCTTTCAAGCGCGTGCGCTGCCTACCGGCGCATCACCGCCATTTGCGGTTGGCCACCAGCAGGGCAGTCACATACCCGTGGAGCCAATCAAAGTTGATAGGTTTTTCAAGGTAATGCGAATTGGGCGGCAACCCACCCCTTTCTGCCACGGCCTCCTTGGGCAGGCCGCTGATCACCAGGATCTGCATGGCCAGCAGTTGCTGGTTGCGCTTCAGGGCGCGCAGCATCTCCATGCCGTCAACCCCCGGCATGTTCAGATCAGTGATCAACAGGTCTGGCCGCATACTGGCGATGTCCATCAGGGCTTCCAGCGCGGACGGCATGAAGCTGCAGTCCACCGCCATGTCCCATTCCTCGAACTGCGCCCTGTAGAGCTCGCGGGCGTCTTCGTCGTCCTCCACCACCAGCACGCTCAGGCGGCTGCGCGGGTCGGGATCGGCCTGCGCCAGCTGCGGGCTGTTTTTCTGCAGGTAAGCATTGATGGCCCGCAGTGACAGCCGGCGATGGCCACCCAGCGTTTTCCAAGCCTCAATTTCACCCTTTTCAACCAGCGACTGCACGGTGGCCACCGACAGGCCCAACAGCTTCGCGGCATAGGTCGTACCGCAGTAGTCGTCGCTTGAAAAGTCGTTCGTGGTGAAGGCACTCTCAAAGGTCTGGGAGTCGCGAGGCATAGGAATAACCTGAATAAGAAATTAACTTGAATTTAATAGATTTATTGGAATAAATCAATCAAATTGATTTTTGTCAGTTTTTCTCTGCTGGAAAGACAGGTACTTTTTTAGTCCTGGCGCAGCGCAACGGCACCCGGCAAGGTGAAAAAGAAAGTGGCACCCTTGCCGGGCTCGGACTCGGCCCACACCTGGCCGCGATGGCGACCGATCACCCGGCTGACTGTGGCCAGTCCCACGCCTGTGCCGGGAAACTCACTCACGGCATGCAACCTCTGAAAGGTAAGGAAAAGTTTGTCGGCATACGCCATATCAAACCCAGCGCCATTATCCTGGACAAAAAAGGCTGGCACACCGCTGGCATCTGCCTTGCGGCCCACGCTGATCACGGCATGCGCGCGTCGGGAGGTGAATTTCCAGGCATTACCCACCAGGTTTTCCAGAACGACGCGCAGCAATCGCCCGTCGCCGCGCGCCTGCAAGTCGTTTTCGATACTGATGTCTGCCACGCGCTCCGGGTCACGGCCGCGGCATTCACCGGCGATTTCGTGTGCGAGCGCACTCAGGTCCACCGTTTCCTCGCGCAATTGCATGCGCGAGACCTGCGCCAGTGACAACATGTCTTCGATCAGGCGCCCCATCTGCGCCACGCCGGCCTGGATGCGGGACAGGTAGTGCCGCACCTTCTCGTTGCTTTGGCTGGCATCAAGCTGCTTCGCCAACAAACGGCTGAAACCGTCCACCGTGTTCAGCGGTGAACGCAAGTCGTGCGACACCGAATAGGAAAAAGCCTCGAGTTCCTGGTTGGACAGGCGCAAGGCGCTCTCGATGGCCTTGATCTCGCTCACGTCTGCGTCGATGCCAACCCAGAACATCACGCTGCCGTTGTCGCCCCGCACGGGGGTGGCCCGGTAGGACATGGTGTGGTAACTGCCGTCCTTGGCCAACACTCGGCGCAGGCCCACATAGGGTGTCTGGGTAGCGCGCGCTGTCTGCCAGTTGGCGCTCATGTCGGGCAGATCATCTGGATGAACCACCGCCAGCCATTTGTGACCCATCCAGTCAGCGGGCGTGCCGCCCATCAGCTCATACCACTTGCGGTTCAGGTAAGTCACGCGGCCGTCGGTGTCCACGTTCCAGATGACCTGCGGAGCCTGCTCAGCCAGCGCCCGGAACAAGGCCTGTTGGCGCTCCAGCGCAGCGGTGCGCTCGGCCACTTTTTCCTCCAGGTTCAGGTTGAGTTGTTGAACTGTTTCGAAAAGCGTGGCATTTTCGATGGCAATCGAAGCCAGCTGGGCCAGCTCAATGCTGACATACTGGTCTTGCAGGGTGAACTCGCCCTCGTATTTATCGGTCATCTGCAGCAGCCCGATATTGCGCCCGTCGCGCCCTGTCAGCGGTACCGCCAGCCAGCCCCGCATAGGCGGCGACCCGCCCACCTGACGCACGGGTTCGCCGGTCTCGCGCCAGAGCGGCAACGCCTCGAGCTCTTCCTGCGTCAGGCGCATCGGACTGTTGGAATCGCAGACGCGTGAAGAAAGGCCGCAGCCATGGGAGAGCCTGACGAAATCCCGGCTGTGGGCATATTTGTCGGAATGCGACACGGCATGGATGGCCCTGGACAGCTCGCCTTCGCCCGCCAGGCTGACGATGGCCTGATGCGCACCCACCACCGCCCTGGCCTGATCCACCGTTTCCTGCATGGTCGCTTCCAGCGTCTGGTGGCCGGTGATGGCCTGGGTCGCGTCGGCCGCACGCTGAAGGGTAAACAGGTAGGCCTGTGCATCGTTCTCGGCCTTGACCTGGGCGGTCATGTCCAGGGCCACCACAAAACGCGCTGGCCGCCCCTCGTAGTGAACCAGGCGCGACACCGTTTCGACATGGAACTCGCTGCCATCCTTGTCCCGGTGCAGGCGACGGTTGACGTCGACGCGAAGGCCGCTGGCTATTTCCATTCTCAGCCGCCGGGCTTCGAGGTCGGAGCGGATATCAAAGATAGTCATGCCCAGAAATTCTTCGCGGCTGTAGCCATAACGCTTGACGCAGGCCTCATTGACCGCGAGGAACTGCTGACTCTGCGCATCCACCACCCACATCGGCGCAGGGGCGGACTCGAACAGCGCGGCGTATCGCTGCTCGCTGTTCATCAGGGCCTGCTCGGACTGCTTGCGCCGGGTGATGTCGCGCTCGACCGCCACGAAGTGCGTGAACACGCCCTTGCCATCGGCAAGGGGCACCATATCCAGGTCGAGCCAGAACTCCTCGCCATTTTTTTTGTAGTTGATCAGTTCGGCGCGTACCGGCTTCATTTGCCGCAACGCCTCGCCTATGCGGTCCAGCTCGGCACGCTGCGTGTTCGGGCCCTGCAGGAAACGCGGGGACCTGCCTAGCACTTCCTCGCGGCTGTAACCGGTGCGTCGTTCAAAGGCGTCGTTGACAAACACGATGCGCGGGCCGGGCTCCTCCGCAGGACTGGTCTCGGTGATGATGACGATGTCATTCAAGCGGGAAATGCTGGTCCCGAGCAAGCGCAGTTGCTCCTGCGCCTCATGCTTCTCGGTGATGTCCTGCAGTGCCCCCACCACGCGCGCGACCTTGCCGTCCTCCATCAGCGCCCGCCCCTGCGTTCTCACCCAGATGTGCCGGCCTTTGGCTGTCACCATCGGCAGCTCCAGATCCCAGGCAGTGCTGTGTTTTACAGCGGCCCGCGCTGCGGCCTCTAGGACAGGCTGCACCTCGGGCGCATAAAACGACAGGTCCATCGCAATGCTGATGGGGGCGCCGGCGTCCAGCTCATGGATCAGGTAGACCTGCTCCGACCACAGCATCTGCATCCCATCAATCACTATTTCCCAGCCGCCAATTTTTGCCATCTCCCCGGTCCGCCGCAGCATTGCGGTCGTGCGTGCCGCCGCCTGCTCCGCCAGTTTTCTGATGGTGATGTCCTGCACCACGCCGGCACGCAGGGTGGTGACGCCCGAACTGTCCGGAAACGACTCGCCGTGCTGGTGTATCCAGCGGGTCTGCCCGGCCGGCGTGACGATGCGGTACTCAACGTCCAGCGGCAGGTTGTCCCGCGTGGCCGCGTCCAGCTGACGCTGATAGTCCGCCAGGTCATCCGGGTGCATCAGCGTCGAGGTCGTATCCGGCTCGACCAAAAAGGTCTGCCGGTCTAGACCGAACAATTCATAAACCTCGTCGGACCACCACATTTTCCGGGTCGCCAGATCCCGCTCCCAGTTGCCAATGCGCCCGAGGCGCTGTGCATTGAGCAGTTTGCGCTGGACTTCGCTCAGTTGCTCGAAACTGCGGGTCTGCGCGATCTGCAACTGCGCGACCTGCGTGATATCGCTGAAGACCATCAATGCACCGACGACGCCGTCCTGGCCCCGCATGGGCCGGTAGCTGCAACTGATCAGGCGGCCTGCTGGTTCGCTCTCCTTGCGCACCAGGATATGCACGGGCCCGCCGCTCTCGCCCTGCAAAGCCCGGTGCAGGGGCAGCCGGTCAAAAGCATAGAGCGTCTGCGTGCCGGGCACAAACAGCCCCTGGCGCTCCGGCCAGCGCGGCGACAGGACCAGCGACATATCGTCGACAGCAAACAGCCGGGACGCGGTCTCGTTGATCAGCAGCAGCCGTCCGGCGACGTCCACCGCCATCAGGCCTTCCTGCATGCTGTTGACAGTCAGCTCCAGGGTGGCATACGCCTGCCTGCTGCGCGCCAGTTCTTTTTCGACATCGCGCTCGCGCTGCTCAAGCGAGTCGGCCATCAGGTTGAAGCCGGCGGCAATCCTTGCGAACTCCCCCTGGAGCCGGTTATGACCAAGCGGGATGCGCATATTGAGATGGCCGCCTTCCAGCTGGTGCGTGGCGTCGAGAATCTGCCGCATCGGCGCAACAATGAAGGCGCCGCCCATCAGCCACGCGATCCATCCGCCCAAAAAAGCGACCAGCGCGAGCGCACTCAGTTCCAGCCAGAGTTGGGTGCGGCTGGGACCCACAACCAGGTTGCGGTCCATGCTCACGGAAACGAAAACCGCTGTGTGTTTGTTGGTACTGCTGGGCATGAATGCCCACAGCCGGTTCTGCCCTGCGGCGTCCACGCCCTCGCGTACGCCGGTGCTCCAGTTTTTCACGGCATCCTTCAGCACCGGGCTGCGAACCTGGTCGCCGACCTGGGTAGACAGCCTGGGTTTTCCGGCGAGCAGGGCGCCTTCGCGATCCTGAATCCCCAGTGCGGCACCGGGGGGCAACTGGATGCTGGCGATCAATTTGGCCATCTCGACCAGATCGAAGGAGGCGAATGCCACGCCGATCACCCGGCCACCCGCATCCATCACCGGCTGGGCATAAGTGACGACCGGCTTGCCAGCCAGGCGCCCGAGGGCGTAGGTACCCACCACAAACCGTCGCTGTGCGAGCGCGTCCCGGAAATAGGGGCGGTCTCCGAGAAAGACCTTTTTCGCACTGCCCACGGCATGGCAGCGGGTGTAACCGTCCAGGCCGATGATGCCCAGGTTGGTATATTCGGGAAGGCTGCGGGTCAGGCCTGCGACATAGCGGTCACAGTCGGAGGTGCCGCCCTCCTGCATGCCCGGCAGCGAAGCAAGCAGGGTGAGTACCTGGCGGGCGGAGTCGGCAACGTGCACCTGGCTGGCTGCCGCCAGCGACGCGGCGAACTGGAGGTTGTCTTTGGCCCGTTCCACCTCCGCGTCGGCGTTGTGCAGGGCCTTGACGAGGGACACCCCGAACAGCGGAACAATCGCCACGACCACCAGCATGACGATACGCGCGCGCAAACTGATCCTGGCCTTCATGGTGCTTTCAGCAATGTTGATTGCCCCGACTGTAAGTCACGCCGCGATGGCGGCGCACAGGCAGGCCAGCTACAGCCAGGCCGCGCCAGCACTGAGCAACTGGCGGGCAGCGGACAGGGCATGCCGGTCCAGAAAACGTGTCCCCCCCGCCGGGGTCAAAGCTCACGCCGTGGCGATGGACTCATTGACCCTGAGCCAGTACTCCTGCAGGCGGCTCAGTTTTTCAGTGAACTCGCCAAAGTCCACGGGCTTGCGGACGAAGCCGTTGGCTCCGCTTTGGTAACAGGCAATGATGTCGGACTGCTCGCTGGAAGAGGTCAGCATGACCACCGGCACCAGTGCTGTCAGCGGATTGGCGCGCACGCTGCGCAAAACGTCCAGACCCGACAGCTTGGGCAACTTCATGTCCAGCAGAATGAAGGCCGGCTGTTTGTGCGTGTCGCGCCCAGCATGCGCCCCCTGGCCAAACAGGTAGTCAAGTGCCTCGGCGCCATCACGCGCGGTGACGATGGCCGTGTCTGCACCCTGCTCTTGCAACGTGAGGACCGTGAGTTCCAGGTGGTCCGGATTGTCTTCAACGACGAGGATGGGGTTGTCATTCATAGGACCTTCAATGCGCTTATTATTTGCAGGTTGTCATTTTCATCATATTTATCATATTACAGAAATTCACAAACTTGTCCAGCCGGACCCTTGGCTACTCCCTTTTTACTCACGTCTGCCTTTTTGGTCCCAAAACCTGCTCACCATCTTGGGACAGCCTCGTCTTTCAACTGGCTGCGCAGCTCGGCGTAGTCAGGGACCACGGTGCGCACTGTATCCCAAAAGCGCGGGCTGTGGTCCATGACGCGCAGATGGCTCAGCTCGTGGACCACCACATAGTCGATCACCGACGGCTTGAAGTGAATCAACCGCCAGTTCAGGCGTATCGCGCCATCGGCGCTGGCGCTGCCCCAGCGGGTGCCGGCGCTGCTCAGGCTCAGTTTTCGCCATTGCACACCCAGATGCGGCGCAAAGTGGTTCAACCGCTCGGTGAAGACGCGTTTGGCCTGGCGCATCAGCCAGGCCTGCACCGAGTCGCGAATCTGCTCGGCCGTGGCATCGTGCGCCAAACCGATGTGCAGGCTTTTCCCGGGCGCGGCCGGGCTACCGTCGGCGTCTGTGACCCGGAGTTCGCCACCGATGCCTGCGAAGGTGTGCCGGGCATCGATCAACACAGTCACCGGCTCTCCCAGGAAAGGCAAGGTCGCGCCGTCGCGCCACTCGATACGCGCTGCCTCCAGCCGGTCGTGGCGGGCCCGGGTCTCGTGCAACTTGCTGACAATCCAGCCTGTTTTCTCCAAGACGGCCTTGTCGATTTCATACAGCGGCACCCACTTGGGCGCGCTGACGACCAGCCCGTCGGCGCCCACCGTAAAACCGATGGTGCGGCGCTTGCCGCGCCGGAACTGGTAAGCCACCACCGTGTCGCCGAGCAGCGCTTCGCGCGTGGCAGCCGGGTGGCGGTAGGTGGCGGGAGCCAGCACCTGCCGCAGCGTCTGCGCCGGCAGCAGGTCTTCTGTGCGCAGTGGCGCTCTCTTTTCAGGAGCTGCCTGGGCAGGTGTGGCAGGGGCTGGAGTCCGATTTGGCTGGATTTTCCCGACTTTGCGCGGCTTGCCGGGCAGCGGCGCCGGTATCTCGGTGCCAAACAGGTCAAGCGTGAACTGAAGAAGCCTTTGCATCACGGCAGTTTAGCGCCGTCGAACGCAGCGCAGTGCGCGAAGCGACAAGCGTGGGGGCGAGGGACCCTCTGCCTGACTCGCGCCGTGCGCGGCGGGCCTTTTGCGGGATGAGCCGTGAGGCGCCAAACCCAAGGCAAGGCTTTCTGCCTTGCCTGGTTTTGTAACGAAGCGCTGGCAACCGCGGTCGCGGTTGCAGCCCTTTGAGCCCATGGGGTATGCACGGCCTTGGCCGTACGTAGCCCGCAAAACCACGCCCCCGAAGGGGTTCGGACCAAAACGGGCGCTTTCCTCACCAAACCCCTTGCGTGTGCTTCAGCACACGCTGCACGGTGTTGGCGAGCAAATCTCCCGTTGTGGATCCGAACGCGCATGGCGGGAGTCAGGCAGAGGGTCCCTGGTAAGCCTCGGGGTCGAGCCGGCGCATTTCGGCTTCTATCCAGGCCTGCACTTCCTGCATCAGCTCTTCAGGCTTGCGGCCGACGCTGCTGATCGGCTTGCCGATGGAGATGTCGACAATGCCAGGCTTTTTGATGAAGGCCTTGCGCGGCCAGCACTTGGCCGAGGTCACGGCAATTGGGATCACCGGCGCGCCAGTTTCAATCGCCAACCGGGTGCCGCCGGTTTTATAAACGCCCTGCTGCCCGCGCTCGATGCGGGTTCCTTCGGGAAACATGATGACCCAGACGCCCTGGCTCATCAGGCGGCGGCCCTGCTCGACCACCTTGTTGAAGGCCTGCGCGCGCTGGCTGCGGTCGATATGGATCATGTCCATGCGGGCCATGGCCCAGCCGAAAAACGGCACGTAGAGCAGCTCTTTCTTGAACACATAGGCCAGCGGGTGCGGCATCAATGTCGGCATGGAGAAGGTCTCCCAGGTGCTCTGGTGCTTGAGCAGCAGCACCGCACCGCTGGTTTCGGCAGTGGGAAGGTTTTCCATGCCGGTCACCCTGTTCTTGATACCCAGGATGACTGTGCCGCCGCTGACGGCCAGACGCAGCCAGCCCGCGCACATCCAGTAGATCTGGGTGCTGCTGCCGAACAGCGAGAAAACCAGGACGGCCAGCGCCCATGGAATCACCGTGACGGTCATCCAGAGCAGGTGCAGGATGGATCGGATCAGGGGCATGATGGGTGTTCCCGGTGAGGTGGTGTGTGTTTGAGGGCTGCGGCCCTTGCATCACAAGGGCTGACAGCTATTATTTTTGTAGCGGTCCAGCGGTGCTGCGGCTCAGGATGAACTCGACAAACGCGGCCAGGTCCGCATGCAGCTGCGTGCCCTGCGGGAGGCCCTCGGGTTGTCCGCCGTCCTTGTAAGCCGCCGACTTGCCGGTCAGCACAAGATGGGGCTCGCAGCCAGCTGCAGCGCCGGCAAGCAGGTCACGCACCGAGTCACCGGCCGTGGGCACACCCTTGAGCGGCACGCCGAAACGCGCGCCTATCTGCTCGAACAGGCCGGGCAGCGGTTTGCGGCAGGTGCAGCTTTCTTCCGGGCTGTGCGGGCAATAAAACACCGCGTCCACACGCCCGCCCACGGCACCCAGCATCTTGTGCATCTTGGCGTGCATGGCGTTGAGCGAAGCCACGTCGAACAGGCCCCGGCCCAGCCCCGACTGGTTGGAGGCGATCACCACATGCCAGCCGGCATGGTTGAGCCGCGCAATGGCCTCCAGCGCACCGGGCAGCGGCATCCATTCGTCCGGCGTCTTGACGAAGTCTTCACTGTCGGCGTTGATGGTGCCGTCCCGGTCGAGGATCACGAGTTTCATGGTGTGTCGCTTAGCTGGCGAGTTTGGACAAGTCAGCCACGCGGTTCATGGCCTCGTGCAGACTTTTGAGCAGGCCAAGACGGTTCAGCCGCAGGTCGGCCTGCTCGGCGTTGACCATCACGCTTTCAAAAAAAGCGTCCACTGGCTCACGCAAGGCAGCCAGGGTTTGCAGCGAGGCCGCGTAGTCGCCGGCGTCGAACTGCGCACTGGCCTGAGGCGCCACCTGCTGCATCGCGGCATACAGCGCTTTTTCGGCGGGCTCCTGCAACAGCAGCTCGCTCACATGGGCATCGACGCCATCGACCTTCTTGAGGATGTTGCTGATGCGTTTGTTGGCGGCTGCCAGCGCTGGGGCTTCAGGCAGGGCCGCGAAAGCGCGCACAGCGGCAAGGCGTCGGGGAAGGGTGGACCACAGGCCAAGCTTTTGCGCATAAATCGCCGCGTCGACCTCAGGCACCGAATAACCATCGTCGCGCAGATAGCCTTTCAGGCGCTCGATCAGGAACTCGTCCAGTTCGACGGCCTTGTCCTGCAGCAAGCCGCCAGAAAAGACACCAAAAGCCAGACGGGTGAGCTCGTGAAACTGTAGCGGAAGCTCACGCTCGATCAGCATGCGCACAACGCCCAGCGCATGGCGGCGCAACGCGAAGGGGTCCTTGTCGCCAGTCGGCAAATTGCCGATGCCGAACATGCCGGCCAGGGTTTCGAGCTTGTCGGCGAGCGCCACCACCACGCCGACCTGATTGCGGGGCAACTCGTCGCCGGCAAAACGCGGCTTGTAGTGGTCTTCAATCGCATCGGCCACATCGACAGCCAGACCGTCGTTGAGCGCGTAGTAACGTCCCATGGTGCCCTGCAGCTCGGGAAATTCGCCGACCATGTCGGTCACCAGATCGGTCTTGGCGAGCTGCGCCGCCTGGTCGGCTTGCAGTGCCAGGGCATCACCACCGAGCTGCTGGCCAATCGCTTTGGCAATCGCGCGCACACGCGCCACGCGTTCGCCCTGCGAGCCCAGCTTGTTGTGATAAACCACTTTGTCGAGCCCCGCCACACGCGACGCGAGCGTTTTCTTGCGGTCCTGGTCGAAAAAGAACTTGGCATCGGCCAGGCGCGGTCGCACCACACGTTCGTTGCCGCCAATAACGGCGCTGGCGTCCGCTGGGCTGATGTTGCTGACCACCAGAAACTTGTTGCTGAGCTTGCCCGAAGCCTCCAGCAGCGGAAAGTACTTCTGGTTGGCCTTCATCGTGAGGATCAGGCACTCCTGCGGCACGCCCAGAAACTCTTTCTCGAACTCGCAGACCAGCACGTTGGGGCGCTCGACCAGTCCAGTGACTTCGTCGAGCAGGGCATCGTCGTCAATCGCCTTGACACCGCCGCCGACCCTGGCAGCCGCGGCTGCCAGTTGCTTTTCGATTTCTGCCTTGCGGTCAGCAAAGCTGGCGATCACTGCGCCGTCTTTTCTCAAAGTTGCGGCGTAACTGTCGGCGTCTTGGAGGATGACGGGATCAACCGCTGCCTCGAAACGGTGGCCGTGGGTGCTGTTGCCGGCCGTCAGGCCCAGCGCCTGGACATTGACGACTTCACTGCCATGCAAGGCAACCAGCCCGTGGGCGGGACGGACAAATTTCACGTCGCTCCAGCCATCGGCCAACTGGTAGGTCATCACCTTAGGGATCGGTAAATTTTCAATCGCATGAAGAAGCGCTCGCTGCAAACCAGCCCGGATATCAAAACCACTGGCAATGCTACGCATGAAGAGTGCCTCTGCTTTCCCTTCGCCTTCGAAATACAGTTGATCCGGTCCATCTCCCACAATTGGCCACTGAGCGACTAAGGCGACACAACGCGGATTGCTTGCTGCTTTCTTGAGCAGCGCCTGCGTTGGCGTTCCATCCACGTCAAATGCGGCAGACTTGGACATGAGCTTGGTCACCAGCGGTTTGTCGGGCGCTTGTTTGCAAACAGAAGTGACATGCGCAGCGAGGCGGCGCGGCGAAGCAAACACGCTGAGCACCGACTCCGCCACGGTCAGGCCCTGGGCCTTGAGCTGGTCAAACAGCACACCGGCAAAAGCTTCGCCGAGTTTTTTGAGCGCCTTGGGTGGCAGCTCTTCCACAAACAGCTCAACCAGAAGGTTCTTCGTCGTCATGTTCAGGCAGCCTTCTTCGTCATCTGTTCCACCCACTCGCGTGGCGCCATGGGGAAGCCCAGGCGCTCGCGGCTTTCGTAATAACTTTGTGCCACGGCGCGCGCCAAATTGCGGATGCGGCCGATGTAGGCGGCGCGTTCGGTCACGCTGATCGCGCCGCGCGCATCCAGCAGGTTGAAGCTGTGCGCAGCCTTGAGCACCTGCTCGTAGGCCGGCAGGGCGAGCTGCACGGTGATCAGGTGTTTGGCCTGCTTTTCGTGCGCGGCAAAGGCGGTGAACAAAAAGTCCGCGTCGCTGTGCTCGAAGTTGTAGGCCGACTGTTCCTTCTCATTTTGCAGGTACACGTCGCCGTAAGACATGCTGTCGGTCCATTGCAGGTTATAGACGTTGTCCACACCCTGCAGGTACATCGCGAGGCGCTCCAGGCCGTAGGTGATCTCGCCGGTGATGGGTTTGCAGTCGATGCCCCCGACCTGCTGGAAGTAGGTGAACTGCGTGACCTCCATGCCGTTGAGCCAGACCTCCCAGCCCAGGCCCCAGGCACCGAGGGTCGGGTTCTCCCAATCGTCCTCGACAAAACGAATGTCGTTCTTCTTCAGGTCAAAGCCCAACGCTTCGAGCGAACCGAGGTAAAGCTCCAGGATGTTGGCCGGCGCCGGCTTGAGCACCACCTGGTACTGGTAGTAGTGCTGCAGGCGGTTCGGGTTCTCGCCGTAACGGCCGTCTTTGGGTCGGCGGCTCGGCTGCACATAGGCGGCTTTCCAGGGCTCGGGGCCCAGCGCTCTTAAAAACGTCGCAGTGTGCGACGTACCGGCGCCAACTTCCATGTCGTAAGGCTGCAGAAGCGCGCAGCCCTGCGCGTCCCAGTAGGACTGCAGTTTCAAGATGATTTGCTGAAAGGTCAACATAGTTGGGGTGCGCGCGGCACCAGGCCGAAAGAAGAAGTCAATACGAGCCTGAGCCCGCGAAAACCCTTGATTTTACGGAGCTTTCACCGGGTTACCCTCAAAAGGCCATGACCACACAACAACTGATCCTGACCCTGGTCCTGGCGACCATGGTTTTTTCCGTCGCACTTGAGCTGCGCATCGAGGACTTCAAGCGCGTAGCGCAGACGCCCCGCGCGGTGATCTGCGGGCTGATTCCGCAATTCATCCTGCTGCCGGTGGGCACCTGGGCGGCCACGCTGCTGCTGGACCTGCCGCCCAATGTCGAGGCCGCGATGATCCTGGTGGCGGCCTGCCCCGGTGGCAGCCTGAGCAATGTGATCACCCACCTGGGGCGCGGCAACACGGCGCTGTCGGTCAGCGTGTCGGCCGTGGCCAGCGTGATTGCGCTGTTTGCCACGCCTTTCAACTTCAGCTGGATGATCGCCACCAACCCCGGCACAGCGGCCTGGATGCGCGAGCTCAGCATCGACCCCTCCGGCATCTGGCTGAGCCTGCTGCTCTTGCTGGCCGTGCCCATGAGCCTGGGCCTGCTGTTTTCGCACCAGCTGCCCACGCTGACGGCGCGCATTCGCAAACCGCTGGGTCACTTTGCCCTGATCTGCCTGCTGCTGTTCATCGTGGCCGGGCTGATCAAGGAGCGCCAGCTGCTGACGCTGGGCCTGCTGCCCACGCTGCTGATTGTGATGGTGCACAACGCCTGCGGGCTGTTTTTCGGCTGGGCTACCAGCGTGGCCATGCACGTCAGCGAGAAGGATCGCAGGGCGGTGATGATCGAGGGCGGCATGCAGAACTCGGGGCTGGCGCTGGGCATCATTGGCGTGCAGTTCAACAGCGACCTGGGCATGGTCACACTGGCCAGCCTGTGGGGCATCTGGCACATCGTGAGCGGCCTGGCCCTGGTTTATTGGTGGAGAAGAAAAGATGCTCGATCTCCTGGTTAAAGGCGCCACTGTGGTGGACGGCAGCGGCGGCGAACCCTTTGTGGCCGATGTCGGCGTACGGGACGGCCGCATTGTCGAAGTCGGAACCATCGCGGATGCCGCACGCGAAACCGTGGATGCTCGCGGCCTGTGGCTGACCCCTGGCTTTGTCGACATTCATACGCACTACGACGGCCAGGTCACCTGGGACGAGAACTTCACGCCCAGCATCTACCACGGCGTAACCACGCTGGTCATGGGCAACTGCGGCGTCGGTTTTGCGCCGGTGCGCCCGGGCCACGAAGACGACCTGATCAAGCTCATGGAGGGCGTGGAAGACATTCCGGGCGCAGCGCTGCACGAAGGCATACGCTGGGACTGGGAGAGTTTTCCGCAGTACATGGACGCGCTGGAGAAAACCCCGCGCAGCCTGGACTACCTGGTGCAAGTGCCGCACGACCCGCTGCGCATGTACGTCATGGGCGAGCGGGCGGTGGCCAAACAGACCGCAACGGCAGACGATATTGCCGCCATGCGTACGCTGCTGCACGAGGCGCTGCAGGCCGGCGCCGCAGGCTTCAGCACCGGCCGCAGCGACAACCACCGCACCTCGGAAGGCAAGGAGACGCCGGCCTCTGAAGCCAGCGTTGCTGAACTGACCGGGCTGGCCAGCGCGTTTGAAGGCATCGCACATGGCGTCCTGCAGGTGGTCAGCGACTTCAACTTGCTGCAGGGCCCGCAAGGCTTTGACGCTGAATTTGACCTGGTCGAACAACTCGCGCGCGCCAGCGGCAAGCCCTTGTCGATGACCTGGCTGCAACGTGACCCCGGCGGCGAACAGTGCGAGGCGATACGCGCCCGCGTTGATGCCGCCGTGGCCGCCGGCCTGCCGCTTTATCTGCAGGCCGCCGCGCGCGGCATCGGCGTGATCAACGGGCTGGACGCCAGCTTTCACCCCTTCATGGGTTTTCCCGGCTACAAGGACGTCGCCCACCTGCCGCTGGCTGAACGCGCCGCCGCGCTGCGTGAGCCGGCGCGCAAGGCGCGCATCCTGGCCGAGAAGTCGGAACGTCTGGCGGGCGACGGCACCGCGATTCCACCCCTGGTGGATATTTTGCTGGCACGCATCGACATGATCAGCGGCCGCATGTTTGCGCTGGATGAAGAGCTCAATTACGAGCCAACCGTGATGCAGAGTTTTCTGGTGCAGGCCAAACAGCGCGGCATCACGCCGCTGGAGGCGCTCTATGACCACCTGGCCGGCGGCGACGGCAGCCACCTCATCTATTTCCCGATCTTCAATTACAACAATGGCTCGCTGGACGCGGTGCGACAGATGCTGGACCATCCGCGCGTGTTGTCCAGCCTCAGCGACGCCGGTGCGCACGTGGGCACCGTCTGCGACGCGAGTTTCACCACCTTCATGTTGACGCACTGGGTGCAGCGTCGGGCCGAGGGCAAGCTGTCACTGGCGCAGGCGGTGGAGATGCTGACGCGGCGCAATGCGCGCTACCTCGGCCTGACGGACCGCGGCGAGATCGCGCCCGGACTGCGCGCCGACCTCAATCTGATTGATCCACAGCGCCTGAGCGTGGGCACGCCGACGCTGGTGCGCGACCTGCCGGCCGGTGGCAAAAGGTTTTTACAAAAGGCCAGGGGTTATGTCGCCACCTGGGTGGCGGGTGTGGCGGTGCAACGTGAGGGCGATATCACCGCCGGGCGCCCCGGCCGGCTGGTGCGTATGGGCCTGCCTTCACGCTGACTTGGTAGAAAAATCCGGCTCAAGCCCTTATATGACGGTTACAAGCAGCTATTGTTTTAGTAGCATCCAGTTGACCGCTCAGCGGCGCCGACGGCGTGCCACCCAGGCCAGCACCACCACAAAGGCGGCGCCCAGCCAGAACGGCCAGAGCCCGAAGCGTGACACCCACTGCACATAAGGCGTGAGACCGTTGCGCCCCTCGACCTCGCCAACCAGCACGCCGCGCGTGTGGCGGGCCAGTGCATGGGTGACCTTGCCCGTGTGGTCGATGATGACGGTGGCGCCGGTGTTGGTGGCGCGGATCATTGGTCGCTCGAACTCAAGGGCGCGCATGCGCGAGATGTTCAGGTGCTGGTCAATCGCCACGGTGTCGCCGAACCAGCCGATGTTGCTCACGTTGACCATCATGGTCGGCGCCGTGGCGGCGTCTGAAAACGAGACGGCCAGCTCCTCGCCAAACAGGTCTTCGTAGCAGATGTTGGGCGCCAGCCGCTGGCCCTGCCACTCGAAAGAGGCCTGGCCGAGCGCGCCGCGGCTGAAATCGCCCAGCGGGATGTTCATGAGGTCGATGAACCAGCGAAAGCCTGGCGGTACAAACTCACCAAACGGCACCAGGTGGTGCTTGTCGAAGCGGTAGGTCGGCGCCGCGCCAGAGGTCAAAGCGCCCACGCTCGTCGCTTCGCGTACTTCGCTGCCCCCCGAGGGGGCGGATTTTCCTTGGGGCGGCCCGGCGGAAAACGGCTTGATCCCGACCACCGCGTTGGCATACCCGGCGCTGTAGCTGCCCATCGGAATGCCGATCAGCGCAGCCTGCGCGCCCGAGGAAAAACGTGCTTCCAGCGCACTCCAGTAGCCGGGCGGTAACTGCCCGGACAACAGGGGCAGCGCGGTTTCCGGCGTCACAACCAGCGCAGTTCTGGCGTCCTGCAACTGCTCGCCGTACCAGCGCAGCGCGGTCGCCAGGCCGGTGCCGGGCTGAAATTTCTCGTTCTGGGCAATGTTGCCCTGCAGCAGGGTGACCTGCAGGCTGCCTGCCGGTGTGGAGGTCTGGCGGCCAGCCACCAGCGACACCGCGACGATCACCAGGGCCATCATCGGAAACAGCAGCACCTGGCGGCGCGACTGGCCCCAGCCCGCCAGGCCAGCCGCCAGAAAGGCGGCCAGAAAAGTGATGCCATGCACCCCCACCCAGCGCGCGTAGTCGTCGAGCCAGCCGTTCAGGTGGGCGTACCCGGCTTCGCCCCACGGAAAGCCGGTAAAAAACTCGACCCGCGCCAGCTCGGCAAGCAGCCACAGGGCCGCAAACACCAGTGCGCGCCGGGTGCGCCGCGCCGGGGCCACGGTCACATACAGCGCGCAGGCCAGTGCGTAATAAGAGGCCAGAAAAACCGCCAGCCCGATGACCGCCAGCACGGCCAGCGGCGCAGCCAGCCCGCCATAGGTGTGCAGTGAAATGAACAGCCACCAGAAAACGCCGCACAGCCAGGCGGTGGCAAACAACCAGCCAACCTGCAACCCCTGCCCGAAGCGCCTGCATCCGTCAAGTTGCCAGGCCAGCGCGCCCAGCGCCAGCAGCTGCAGCCACCAGACCGGCCGACCCTGCGCCAACCCAAAGGCAAAGGGCCATGCAAGGCTTGCTGCATGGGCGCCGCCCGCTATCACTACAAGAGCCAGCTGCAGCAGCGACAAACCCTTGCGCTGGCGCGGATAGCCGATGTGCTCCAGCAGCGCCGGCAAGGTGGGCAGCTGGGACATCAGGCTGTCAATGGTCTGCTGTCCCATGCTGCGCGGCCTGCCTATCGGGCGGCGGGGACCACGGGGACGGCTGTGTCGGCTGCGGCGGAGAAGGGCGCGACCTTGAACCAGCGAACGGCGCCGCCTTTGGTGTGCAGCACGGTGAACTGCAGGCCGTCCAGCACATGGGTTTCGCCGCGTTTGGGCACGTGCCCCATCTCGTGCGCAACCAGGCCACCAATGGTTTCGAAATCGTCGTCTATCAGCTTCACACCGAAAGCCTCACTGACGCGGTCTATCGAGGTGTCGCCGCTGACGCGATAGCTGTGGTCGGTCAGGCCGAAGATGTCGCCGTCGTCCTCGGCAATGTCGAACTCGTCCTCGATCTCGCCGACGATTTGTTCGAGCACGTCTTCGATGGTGATCAGGCCGGCCACGCGGCCGAACTCGTCGATCACGATGGCCAGGTGGTTGCGGTTGCCGCGAAACTCGCGCAGCAGGTCGTTCAGGCCCTTGCTTTCAGGCACAAACACCGCCGACCTGAGCAGCGCGCGGATGTTGAGCTCAGGCGCGCGCTGCAGCTTGAGCAGATCCTTGGCCATCAGAATGCCAATGATGTTTTCTTTTTCGTTTTCATAAACGGGAAAACGCGAGTGGGCGGTGTCGATGACGAGGTGCAGCAGCTCGTCAAAGGGCGCGTCGATGTTGACCGCGTCCATGCGCGGCGCGGCCACCATCACGTCGCCGGCCGTCATGTCGGCCATGCGGATCACGCCCTCCAGCATCTCGCGGCTTTGCGCGCCAATGACGTCGTTGTCCTGGGCTTCGACCAGGGTCTCGATCAACTCGTCCTTGGAATCTGGCCCCGGGTGGAGCATCTCTGCGAGCTTCTGCAAAAAGCCGCGTTTGTCTTCCGGTCTGGAAGATCTACTGGGGGGGGCGTCGGACACGGGCGGTGTTCGGTAGTTGCGAAGCTGACAAGGATAACGTACTTCGATTGCAGGTCATGCATCGCGAAAGATAACTAGTTGCGGACAGGCTGTGTTGACCAGCCGGGGCTGCGGATCGGGCTTTGCCAGTCCGTAGGCGAAGCGAGCGAACATGGGGGCTCTATAACCTTCGGCTGTCGCGCACACCGCGCCGCACTTCCTGCACCACCGCCAGGATGTCCCAGAACTGTTTGGCCTGCACCTTGAGGCGGTAATCGGTCTGGGCAATCTGTTGCTCGACGATCTCGGTCATGCGCGAGTCCAGGTCAGCCGGGGGTAGCTTGAGGTAGGCCTCGCTTTCGGAGCCGTCGCGCTCGATCACCGCGCCGGCCTTGCGGGCAATGTTGAGCATGGCGGTGTTTTCGCTGAGGGCGTGGATGAACATCATGCTCACGCCTTCGTTACGCGCATGTATCACGGCGCGGTCAAACAGGCGGGCACCGTAGCCGCGCCCGCGCGCATGCGGCAGGACCGACACGCCGAACTCGGCACAGCTGGTCAGCTTGGGGTCCACCGACAGGGCCAGGTGGGCCATGGCGATCAGCTCCAGCTTGCGGTTGTAGATGCCGAAAATCTCGTCGCGCTCGAAATTGAGGCCGGCAGCATAGCGGTGAATCTGCTCGTCGCTGGCCGCGTAGCCAAAGCGCAGATAACGGTCATGCGCAGCCAGCGCCAGCAGGTGCTTTTCAATACGCTCGCCATGGCTCGGGCCGATGGAGCGAATGGGCACCATCACGGGCGCGCGGTAGGGCGGGCGTTCGCTGTCCTCCGCAGGCGCGCGGAAGAACTCCTTGCCTGCGTTCAGGGAAGCCTTGAAGAATGTGCCGGGGGTGACCATGGGTTCAATATAAGGGTTTTCCCTAGAATAGCCAGCCTGCAGGGCATTCTTGCCGGGCCCGACAGTGCGAAACCTCCAACTACAAGGCAAATTAGCCTTTAGCCCTTGCCAGTCGGGCACAAGCAGCTATCAAAACAGGAGCAAATAAAGCCCCTGCGTCCTTCAGGGCAGGCTTTACACCACGCCGAAACCGGCAGTTCCCCCTAAATTCATCCCGATTAGGCACTTTGAATGCTGCAAAAACAAGGGTCCGCCGGTGGCCCCTAGGAGCCTGTCGGGCTTGGGAATCGTCGGCTGCAAATCGACCGCAGCGGTCCATTTTTCACCGTCTTTTTGTCCCATAGCTGGGCTATGGGTCTGCAAATCCGGCAAAAACTGTCCTCGCTGGGCCCGATTTTCGCTCTCGACGCCCCAAGTCC
>NZ_JBDNGU010000092.1:0-28841 GCF_041689105.1 Polaromonas sp.
CACTTGCTCGTCGAGCGCCTTGCTGCGTTTGTTCTCATGGTTACCAACGCTGCCCGCGCCGTCGGCGGTGTTCAGAATCTGGAACAGTTGGCCCTGCCGCGACCCCAGGTCCGAGCCATCGGCTGCGGTGCGCTCTTCAATGAAAGCGCGAAACGCCTGCGCAGGCTGAAAGATGCCGGTGTCGTCGGCAAACAGGCAAAACAGCAGCCGCACCAGCAATACTTCAAGCGGGTGGCCGGTGTAGCCGCTGGCTTTCATCGCATCGTGCAGCCGCCCCATGCGCTCGGCGGCCGTGATGTTAACCGGGTTCTGCGGCTGGATGGTCTGCGCCTTGTAGCCCGCCACAAAGCCAAACAGCTTGATGTGTTTGTGCAGGTCTTTGAGTGCAAACTCAATCGTCTCGCCAGTGGCCAGCCGGTGTACCCGAAAGCGCGCAAAGTCGCAGACGATGATGATTTGCGGCAAGTCCCGTTCGGCCAGGCCAGGAAAGTAAGACAGTGCCTGCGCGAGCGCGGCATCCAGATTTTTGCCACGCGACTTTTGCTCCACCAGCAACATGCCGGGCCAGAACAAATCGACAAAGCCGTCCGTTTTGGCCCTTAGTCCGTTCAGGCCTGGCAGCTTTTTGACCGCGTGCTCAAACGTGGCAACGCGCTTGTCGGTGATGCCGAAGATCTCGAAGAAGTCAATCCAGAACGGCTTGCCCTGGCTGTCTTCATTGGCCGCGTCAGCCCAGGTGCGGCTGAAGGTAAGGGCGCGGGACTTGATTTCGTTCCAGGAGAGGGGCATGGGTTGGTTCTGGATTAAATCGGGCTGTAGCCCTCGTTAAATATGCGCAAGCAGCTATTAAAAACGTAGCATGAACAATCCGCTTAGGCGGACAAGTGGCTCCCGCGCCGCGACAAGTCGGGCTGCCCGGCCAACAAACCGGCCACGGAGATGTCTTCGTCCAGTGCGTCCCAATGCAGGCCATTTTTTCTCAATTCAACTTGCGCGCGTTGCTCGGGCGTGGCTTCAAGCAGGCGAGGGAACCAGGCGAGCGGCGCAGCAATCGTGCGGCCGTCCGACAGGCTCACCCACAGGGTGTCATCGTCGAAGCGCACCGCGGTGGGTGAAATACTCATCTCAAAGGTAACAGGCTATGCATCTGTGTGAACTACAGAGAGTTCGTGGACTTTTGCTGGCGAAATCTCCAGCCCGTTGGGCCAGCACAGGGCACCGGCATCAATGAAAAATCGGGAGAAGTAAGAAGCGTCCCGCAGTTTGTCCAATAACGGCCCCGAGCGCTTGGCAAGGTACGAAGCCGCATCGAACACACCTTGCGTGTGATCGCTGAAGTCAATTTCAAGTTTGAAAGTATCAACCAAGCGGGCATTGAGCACTTTAATCACGGTCAGCTCCTTGAATGCGGTCCAGCGGTTCAAAGCGCTGGGCGCGTTGCCAATTGTCTTGCCCCATACGAACGATGATTCCGAAAAAGATGGCGAGGGTCGGCATGGGCTCAAGTTTAACGGTACAGGGAAATTATGTGACAAATTTGCCTTTAGCTCCCATGAAATATACGCGAGTAGCTATTGAATTTGTAGCGCTTGAAAGTGCTTGTCGATGCTGAATGCATCAGCCAGTTCTATTTCATTTGATGCCAGTCCCGCTCCCCAATGTCTCGAAACCGGTGAATGGTTCGGACGATGGCATCGTGGTTCATGTTGGTTTCTGCTACTACAGCATGCAGGCCGATGCCATAGGCGTACTGACGGTCAGTCGTGAAGGTTTCACCAATTTCTGGTGGCTCTGTTGCCCGGATATCGGCTTCAAGCCGAGCACACTCTTGCACGAAGGTGCGCCTATCAAACTGCGGGTAGCAGGTGTCAGGCTGCCGTACCCATTCACGTAGACGCATATCCCCCGCCCGTTTACGCGGCACAGCTATGGTCTCAAAAGAAGATTCACGCTTCTGCTCATCAGCACTCAAGCGCGCCCAGGCGGCGGTGAAGGCGCGCTCACGGATGGCATCCTCTATCGCCAGCTTGGTGGTGATAATTTCTGCATTCCAAAGCGTGAAGCGGTCGCGCCCCAGAAAATACACATCAGTCCATTGATGTTGGCGCTCGGGCTCTCTCGGGTCTTCAAGCAACTCATCAGTCCAGAATTCCGTGATGCCAGTTTGGATGGCACTACGTTGAATGCGCCAGCCCAGGCGAACCACGGCGCTGCGCCGCTTGTGGCGGGGCAAGGCTGTAAAGGCAATGTGTTTGCGCTGATTAGAGCGATTGGGCATGGAGTGTGCGTGGGTTAATTGGTGCCTCAGTCATCTAGCGCGAAGCGTTTGGTGTTTTGGTCTTGGCAGTCTTGGTAAAAGGCACCTTCACACCAAACGCGTCAGCCAGTTTTTGCGCTTGCTGGGCTGATTGCTCCAAGGCTTTTTGAAGCGCTTTGGGTGTAAGGGTCAGGCGACTTGTTTTTGCAGTTTTTGCCATGTGTTGGCCTCTGTGACTGTGAGTTGATTCGCAAAATGTATAGCGACTGGCTGCGCTACCAGGGAGTTTGAATTGAACCCCAATTTCACAATTGTCAGTCGCTCATCTCAAAACGTAGACTTACTCATACGGAGTAGCTGAGACCGGATTTCAGCCGCAGGAGCGGCTAAATCCACGGTCGCAAAACGAATGGCGTGTCCTTGGATAAAAACTGTTTCATCGATCATTTCACCAATCGACGGATGTAAAAGTAAGCCGGATGCATGGTCTGCAAGAACGTCGCCGCGCCCCTCTTGAGAAAACAAGTATGCGTAGATTTGATAAACATAGCCACTATTTAACGAAGTTTCCCGGAATCGACCCTTCTTCACTATCGATGTGAACTTGGTGTCGATCACGACGCGGCGGCCGTCGCCAACATGATCGAGCACAACGTCCGTTCGCATAGACGGAAAAATTGCATCGATACCCGTGGTTTTTTGAGCGATCTGCCAGCTCAGTGGCTTTTCGGCATAAACCTGCCAGCCACTGGAGGGCAGCACGACATCGTAAAAGCCAGCAACAGCTTTCTCGTAAAGGTGGCGTGCCCAAGTCTCGTCACGGGCGGGTGACGCGAGAAACTCGCTGCCTTCATCCTCAGTGGGAAGCGCAATATCTAACGCCAACCTGGCCGCTGCGACCATGAATCGATCATTGGCATCGTTACGTCCGAAGCGGTCAGTGCTAACTTCGGTGCGAGTAGGACGAATGCCTGATACTCCGAGTCGTTTCAGGGCGTTGGCGAGTTTCCGGCAACGATGTGAAAGAGCAGGTTGTTGCACTACTCCGGCGATGACCTCCAGAGCTGCGAGAACATAGCGGTTGCGCGGAGTGTTGATCGTTAGCTCTTCGAACCGGCAAGCCACTTTTCCACGAGCAAGAAGCTGGTGCCGTTCCGTGGTCAGTAAGTCAATGCGTCCACGTACTCGGCTCAATTCAGCCTCGCGGTGGCGAAAACCTGAGCTGAGATTCCGGTACAAGCGTTCCTCGACGGCATGGGCCAATATCTCAGCCACGAGATCGGGAATATCGGCTGCATTTTCCTCAACAGAAACCTTTCCCCGGCCGATTTGACGGAAAAGATCGGAGGCGTAAAGCATCAACAGCCATAGGTTGCGAACAGGAATGCGGCCAACATGCCCGCGCGCATCCAGAGGCTCGGCTTCCGTAGACGCAGCTGAAAGCATTACAAACCTTCGACCAGTCGCTGTCGAGCGGCCCGTGCCTTGTCCAGGGCATCAAACCAGTATTCCTCGAGCAGCGGGCCAATCTCCGTTGCCACCATTTGGCGGAACCACTCCCGAGCATCACCGTTGATAGCGCCTACGGGTGGGGTCACATAGCTGTGACCGATACGGAATTGGCGACCCAGCGTTGAATCCGCAGCAATCTCCGCATTCAACCTGACAATACGGTGTTCGATGTCGTCCACCAGCTGAGGGGCGATGCCGCAGTGGCCGATCAACCAATTGCGCCACAGCTGCCCCAGCCTAGGCTCGAGATCCACAAAGGCGAATCGGCGACGCAACGCGAGATCAACCAACGCGAGCGAGCGATCCGCAATATTCATTGTGCCGATCACATACAGATTGTCAGGAATGTAGATCCGCTCATCGGATTTTCGCCGATAGCATAGCTCCAAGGCTTCGTGTGGTGATCGCTTGTCCGCTTCCAGCAGGGTCAGCATTTCACCGAAAATTTGTGCGGGGTTGCCTCGGTTTATTTCTTCGATCACGACAACGTAAGGATGGGATGTTCCGCGTGCGGCCTCCACAGCCTCCATGAACGCGCCATCGACCAGCGACAACTTACCATCACCCGATGGCCGCCAGCCACGGACAAAATCCTCATAAGAAAGATTAGGGTGGAATTGAACCGCCCGCAGCTTGAGATGATCACGCTGCCCAATCAGGGCAAAAGCCAGGCGTTTTGCCAACCAAGTCTTTCCGGTTCCAGGCGGACCTTGCAGAATCAGATTTTTCTTGGCTCGCAGGCGATCAATCAGCCGCTCAAGTTCGACGCGCTCCATGAAGCAACCGTCAGCCAGAATGTCGTCGATGGAATATGGCTCAGCGGCTAAATCGGCAGCCTCATCGCTTGCCGCCGACGCTTCTCCGGCATCACCATCGTCCTCCTCAGACCCCGAGGGTATCGCCTCGGGCTCCTTGTAATTCCACGCCGCCAGCGACAGTTCGGGGAATGAATGAACCGGAAATCCCTCATCCTGGAATTTTGATTCCAGGATATCCATCGCCGTCAGGTAATCGGCAGCATTGCAACGCTTCTTGGGCCCGTGTAGGCCGATGGGAATACCCAGCGCTTTCGTTATGTAGCTTTGTGAGCCGCTATCGAGACTCAGGAACGACCACGGCCGTACCCAATAAAGGCCGAAGGTGAGATTCCATGCAACTCCGCGACGGCCATTTGCACTGTCGAACGCCGCCCCGAAATCATCCTGAACCTTGGCATCCGCTGAGTCGGCTAGCCGAATGCCCGTAGCAAACACATTCCACAGTGCATCAATGTGATCGGCAGGACGGACATTTTCAAAGCCAAAATACCAAGACTTCAAATTATTCAGTACCGGTATGCCTTCAAAGGACGTTGGCAACGGCACGGTGACACCCAGAAATTTTGCCAGTTCAGTTGCAATAACTTTCCGGTTGACGTTGCTGATCCCCCGGTTGAATAAGCCAATGGTCGTGAATGGGCAAATATCCCGGACGAAGCCTGTTGTGCCGTCTACATATTTATCGTCGGCCAAATGTCCGAGGCCGTCGACTCGCCCGGCAATATCTCGGATGCCGGCGACCAAGGCCGAACGGTTGTTGCGAAAATCGAGCAACTTGTCGGCAATCGCTTCGTAGAACGTTGTCCAGCCAAACCGCCGCTTGTTTGGGGCCACATCACCAAAGCGTTCAGCCCAGTAAGGTGCGTTACGGAAGCGGTCAATGTCTTGTGTGGCGCCCGCGAATGTGAAGTCGATCAGTGCCTCAGCGGCCCACTTGTTACGTTGAATACGCCAGATGGTTGGCTGATAGGTATAGAAGTACCAAAGCTTGGGAGAATCAATCGGCGTCCAGTCAACTTTCACTTGACGACCATCGCCAGGGTTCTCAGTAATCATGCCGATCGCTTTGATGGCCATCACCGAAACGGTCAGTCCGCGACTGTCGAAGGGCAGTCCGTGCTTTTTGGTGTAAGTTGCCTTGATGGCGATACGCTCGCCGGGTTGCATTGCTCGAACAATATCGAGGTACTTGTCCTCATATCCGTTTTCCCAAATTCCCGCTTGAAGGAAGCGAGTCGTTTGATCATCTGTCCCACCGTAGCTCGCACCCACAAACCAATATGATGGATTTTTTCCTCCCATGACTGACTCACTTTCTTGTTTTCAGAACTCTTTCATTCCCTTTACCCATTGAATATAATTTTATCTGCGGAGTGATCTACCAAGTCCGTAGCAAAATTCCCACTCACACAGGCAGCGTTGGCACCTTCTATATCCGCCCGTGAAGGTTTTAAATGAGCGTTATCACGCTCAGATTGGCCGGATTCAGGTTCTCCAGAGAATCATTGTCATCCGCGTGTGCATTCCATAAAGTGGCCGTGTTCAAACCGCAGGGTTGCGCACTGTGGACCCGGTCCAGCTTTGGGTTGGCAGCTTCAATCCTTGATGTGCGAGCTGTTTTTTCGCTTGCGCAGATGCCTGCTTCAATGCCTTTGTCACCTTGTCTCTGGCAGTTGCGGGGCGGGGTGGGGTTGTCTTGGTCATTGGGCGAGCTGTTTTTGCTTGAGCCATTTTTCCAGTTCCTCGCCATAAGTCCGACGCGCGGTGCCGCGAGCAATTTCTATTTGACTGCCAGACCTCACGCGGCCAGCAGTGCTCCTAGCGGTAGATGGGACACTGACAAGTTGTGGATGTCCGCCCGCTGGCTGGCGTGCTGCACGTCAATACCGACCAGGGCGCCGTTGGCGTCAAAGTCGAGCACCACGCCGTCTTTCACCTCATCAGAGTCCACCGATGCCCGGTCTGCAAGGTGAATGTAAAGGGAGTCGGTCGCTTTATCGTATGAAATTTTCATGGTGAGAATCTCCGATCTGGAAAGGCCTTTTGGCCATCACATCGTTGCGAAAATAAGCTGTTGTCTCCATGGTCTCATTTCACCCAGCTATCTTTCATCCCCGTCACCCGATTGAACACGACTTTGCCGACTTTGTGGTCAACCAGGTCCGTCACAAAGTACCCATGCCGCTCAAACTGAAAACGCGTCCCCGCTGGCACATTGGCCAGTGATGGCTCCACAAACGCCGTCACCGTTTTCAGGCTGTCGGTATTGAGTTCTTCCAGAAAATCATGGTCGCCGGTGCCGGGGTGCTCGACCGTGAACAGGCGATCGTACAAACGCACCTCGGCTTGCACCGCATCGTTCACGCCCACCCAGGTGATCACGCCTTTGACCTTGATGGCGTCTGAGCCGGGGGTGCCGCTTTTGGTGTCGGGGATCAGTCTGGCTTGCACTTCGGTGACGTTGCCGTTCGCGTCTTTGGTCGCGCCCACACATTCGATGACGTGGCCGTATTTCAGGCGAACCTTGCTGGCGGCGATGGCCTGGCCGCTGGCATTGGTGTGCGCGGGGAAGAGGCGGAAGAAACCTTTGGGGGGCGTTTCTTCGTAGTCGGTGCGTTCAATCCACACTTCTTTGCCGATTTTGAAATGGCGTTTGCCCAGGTCGGGCAGATGCGGGTGCACGGGGGCAGAGCAATCGTCCAGCGCGCCCGCACCCATGACCTCATCCCAGTTGGTCAGCACCAGCTTGACGGGGTCCAGCACGGCCATGGCGCGGGGGGCGATCGGGTCCAGCGTGTCGCGCAGCGCGCCTTCGAGTGTGCTGTAGTCAATCCAGCTGTCGCTTTTGGTCACGCCGATGCGCTCGGCAAACAATTGAATGCTTTCTGGCGTGTAGCCACGGCGGCGCAGGCCGACGATGGTTGGCATGCGGGGGTCGTCCCAGCCGCTGACGCGTTTTTCAGTCACCAGTTGCGCAAGCTTGCGTTTGCTGGTCATCACATACGTCAGGTTGAGCCGCGCAAACTCATACTGGCGCGGGTGCGGCGTGGCGATCAGGCCGCCCACAACACGCCCATCGGGCAGTGTTGTTTCTTCAGCCAGGCGGTCCAGCAGCCAGTCGTAAAACGGGCGCTGGTCTTCAAACTCCAGCGTGCAGATGCTGTGGGTGATCTGCTCCAGCGCGTCTTCAATCGGGTGCGCATAGGTGTACATCGGGTAGATGCACCATTTGTCGCCGGTGTTGTGGTGGTGCGCGCGGCGTATGCGGTAAATCGCCGGGTCGCGCATATTGATGTTGGGCGAGGCCATGTCGATCTTGGCGCGCAGCACGGCGGCGCCGTCGGGCAGCTTGGCGTCACGCATCTCACGAAAGCGCGCCAGGTTCTCGGCCGTTGTGCGGGCGCGGAAGGGGCTGTTGGTGCCGGGCTTGCCGAAGTCGCCGCGGTTGTGGCGCATCTCGTCGGCGCTTTGCTCGTCCACATAGGCGTTGCCGGATTCGATCAAATATTCGGCGGCGCGGTACATGAAGTCAAAGTAGTCGCTGGCCTGGTAGAGGTTGTTTTCACCGCCGTTGTGCCAGTCAAAACCCAGCCACAACACGGCGTCCTTGATCGAATCAACGTATTCGGTGTCTTCTTTTTCGGGGTTGGTGTCGTCAAAACGCAGGTGGCAGACACCGCCGTAGTCGCGCGCCAGGCCAAAGTTCAGGCAGATGCTTTTGGCGTGACCGACGTGCAGGTAGCCGTTGGGCTCGGGCGGAAAGCGCAGGCGCACTTTGGCCGGGTCGCTCTGGCCGGCGGCATGGTGGGCTGCGTCGCCGGGGCTGCCGCCCCATTGGCGGGCGGCGTAGGTGCCTTCGGCCAGGTCTTTTTCAATGATCTGGCGCAGGAAATTGCTGGGTTTGACGTTTTCTTTGTCGGCGGGGGAGGTCATGCGTTTGATTCTAGGGGGTGACCGTGTGTAAAGCTGGCCCTGACGTTACTTTTGGCTACGGACTTCACAGAGCATCGGGTAGGCAGATGACCGGCGGGCATGTTTAATACGCACACCCGCACCAAGCGCCCCAACCAGGAGAGATCAATGCTCAAGTCCGTCACCCGTTCCGTTTCGTCCACCCGGACCCTGCTGATAGCGGGCGCTTCTGCTGCGGTGGCGGTGGCCGCGATGGGGTTTTCTGGCGGCGCCCATGCGCGCAGCGACGTGAGTTTTTCCATCGGCATCGGCACGCCGGGTCTGGTGATCGGCGCCAGCAACGCCTACCCGGTTTACAGCGCCCCGGTCTATTCCCAGCCCGCGTATGGCTACCACCCGCAGCCGGTGTACGGGCAGCCGCAACCGGTTTACGTGCAGCCGCGTCCGTTCTACACCCCGCACCCGATCTATGTGCAGGCGCCGGTGTATGTGGCGCCGCCCCCGGTTTATTACGGGGGTGGCTACTACCGACACCCTGGCCACGGCCAGGGTTACCGAGGCCGTGACGGTCACCACCGGGGCCATGGCAAGCACCGGGGTCACGGCCACGATGATTGATCACGTCCGTCGACGCGGCGCAGGTGCCGTGAAAAAGCCCGGAGGCGTCATGCCCGTGGGCTTTTTTACGGGCTTGACTCAAGACGATGTCGGGCGCCAGAACACGTAGTCGGCCTCGTACGGCACACTCACGCGCATACCGAGTTCGGCTGCACTGCAGTTGCGCACGGAGGGCACGCCGCCGACCGTCCGGATGCGCTGGATATAGCTGATGTTGTGTAACGCCCCGTTCAGCTCGGAAGGCTCGACCCGCGCGCGCTGCAGCGGCAGGCTGTGCGCGCCGTTGGGCACTTCGACAAACTCGCGCACGGCCAACGCGGACCCGTCACGGTGTACCCAGCTTCGGGCGTTGCGTGACAGCACGATGCTGCTGTTGGCGCTGTCCCTGAGCTCAATGCTGCGGTCGCGGGGCAACCAGGCGTATTTAAAAGGCGTGCGGTTGATGGCCTGGCATTCGTACTGAAGCTCGCCGCTGCCCGTGGCCTCCAGCACAGCCTGGTGGCCGGTGGGTACCCGGATGTCGGCAGGCAGGGTGGGTTGCTGCGTCAGGTACTGGCTCAATTGGCTCAATGGGCGCGACCCACAGGCCCCGAGCAGCGTCGTCGCCGCTACAGCCGCAAGCAAACCTTTGAGCAGGTGGTTCAAACCGGGGCGGGGACGTGCTGTTGTGTTCAAGGCAGTTTCCGGTGATGGGTACGCCGATGGGCGCGGCCCGTTGATCGATGGCAAAGCCCCATGCCAGTGCATGGGCGTTCTGGACTTTTTGCGCGGGCTGTTGAACAGCCCAAGCCTCAGGCAAGCCGTTTTTGGCGGCCTGCTTGAACCATTATGGTAGCGGCACGGCTACTTTGGTAGCGATCAACTGACCGTGTTGCAGGCAATGTCGTAGGCGTCGTACGCCGAACGGCTGCAATTTTTAACCGTTTTGCTCAAGCCCGCAGGTTTGACAACCAGGGTGTAGCTCACTGTCTGGGCCTGCGTCGGATAGACAGAAGTTGTGTTTTCAGTGCCACTGGTGGCGTCATCGCGCGCGGACATGGCTGCCAGCGAGGTGCTGGGTTCTTCAATCAGCACCCACTGGGTGCGACCGTCGGACATCAGAGCGCGCCGGTACAGCACGGTGTCGTGAGCGGTGACGAGATGGCGCGCGGGCTCGTAGGCGGGCGTGGCAACGGCGCGGCGGTAGATGTCGGTGGCGGGGGCAGGGCTGGCAAAGGCGGCCATCATGGAAGCAGTGCCGGTGACGACCAGCAGGGTCAGGCCAATACCGATGGCCAGTGCGCGGATGGTGTTGTGTGTGCTTCTCATGGAACTCACCCCTTTCAACGTTTGCTTACGCCCTGCTACTTTGCAACTTTGCTGTTCTGGGCCTCTGCCCGGCCTCTGCCCGGCCTCTTTTTTGGGACTATGGTGAGTACACCCCTAGAGGTGGGCTGGCGGTGTAGGAGGCGACGCATAAGGCGTGCAGGTGCGAATCGTCGTCCAGTCCGCCGCCTGCGGGTTGGTCCTTGTTGTCCTCCGGCTGGCCGCTCGCCATAAAACAAGTGTCCGGGCGAGCTTGCCGGAGAGCTTTGGTGCAATCGGGCCTATTGCCCGAAGCGCGGGCCGTTTTTAAGGAATTCGAACTCCAACGACGTATTGGTGCGCCCCAACACGCTGTTGCGGTAGGGAAAGCGCCCCAGGCGCGCGATGATGTCGCGGTGCTGCTCGGCAAAACGCAGGCTGCTGGTCAGCGTGGCGTGCAGGTCGGCGGGCGCGGCGGCGGTGAGGTCGCGAAAGCGCTGCACGCCTTCTTCCTGAAGCGCCAGGTCTTCGGCGTGCATGAGCGGCATGTACAAAAATACCCGGCCTACCCATGGGAGTTGCTCATCCATGCCCTGCGCCAGCGCATCTGCCACCAGTTGCTGCGCCCGCGTGTCGCCGGCAAAGGCTTGGGTCTTGCCGCGAAAGATATTGCGCGGAAACTGGTCCAGCAGGATGACCAGGGCCAGGCGGTCCAGCGGCTGCGGTTCCCACTCGGTCAGTCCGCCCGCCAGTGCCTGCCCGACCTGCTGGCCGAAGCGGCGCTCGATGTCCTGGTCCAGCTCGGTCGAACCGCCGAACCACTGCTTGCCCATGTCGCGGCTGGGCCAGCCCGTGGAGAAGTTGTCGCCCAGCCAGAAGTCGAGGACGGTGTGGGGCGTGACGGAATCAGTCATGAGGGTGATCGGGGCCTATTGAACAACGACGCTTTCATCGCCCGGAACTGCCGACTGTACAGCCGGCTGACGGGAAGCGCCTCAGGGCGGCGTGGGCGGCACAGCGATAATCACGCCTTATCTTTCTGGAGCTTTCGTGGACATCACATTGCTGATCAAGGCGGCCGTCATGGGCATCGTCGAGGGCCTGACCGAGTTTTTGCCGATTTCTTCCACCGGCCACCTGATCCTGGCGGGGGCGTTGCTGGGTTTTGACGACGACAAAGCCAAGGTCTTTGACATCGCGATCCAGACCGGCGCCATTTTTGCAGTGATTCTGGTTTATTGGCAGAAGATCTGCGACACGCTGATGGCGCTACCGACTGAAAAACAGGCTCAGCAGTTTGCGCTGAACGTCTTCGTGGCTTTTGTGCCGGCGGTGCTGCTAGGCCTGCTGTTCGGCAAGGCCATCAAGGCCAACCTGTTCACGCCGATGGTGGTGGCCAGTACCTTCATCCTTGGCGGCTTCATCATCCTGTGGGCCGAGCGGCGCCAGCAAATGAACCCGGCTGCGGCGCGTATCCAGGAGGTCGAGGCGATGACCGTGATGGACGCGCTCAAGATCGGCCTGGTGCAGTGCCTGGCCATGATCCCCGGCACCAGCCGCAGCGGCGCCACCATCATTGGCGGCATGTTGCTCGGGCTGTCGCGCAAGGCGGCGACTGATTTTTCGTTTTACCTGGCGATCCCGACGCTGATCGGCGCCGGCGTCTACAGCCTGTACAAGGACCGCGCGCTGCTGTCGGTGGCCGACGTGCCGATGTTCGGCGTCGGCCTGCTGTTTTCATTCATCAGCGCCTGGCTGTGCATACGCTGGCTGTTGCGCTACATCGCGACCCACAGTTTTGTGCCGTTTGCCTGGTACCGCATCGTGTTCGGTGGGGTGGTGCTGGTGACGGCGCAGATGGGCTGGATCAGCTGGACGGCTTGAAAGCGCAGCGCCTCTGAGGCGCGCGGTTCAGTCCATCATGTTGCGCAGCGAGGCCTCGATGGCCGCAGCCGTAGCCAGCGGTTTTTCCATGGGAAAGAGGTGGCTGCCGTCGAGCATCATGATGCGGCCTTTGGTGACTTTTTCAGTCATGGCCATGCCCACCTGTTTCATTTCGGCCGACTGGCGCCCGCCGATAAAGGCTACCGGGCATGTGAGCGGATGCCGCTTGAGAATGCCCTCGAGGTTGTGCGGCAGCGTGTTGTAGATCACGGTTTCCACATCGCGGTCGAAGCTCAGCAGGCGCTGGTTGTCACCTTCGCCTTGGGCGTCATGCGTGCCGTGTTCGATGTAGTCGAGCAGCACCTGCTCGTCCCACTGCGCAAAAGCCTTCTTGCTGCGAAAGTGCGCCAGCACCTCGGCCTGGCCCAGCCACTGGTGTTTGCGTTTGCGGCTCACTGCGCCGGGCGAGATCGAACCGACCAGCTGCGCGCGTTTGGCCACGCTGAGCGCGGCGGCGCGCCAGCCGCCCAGGATCGGTGAGTCGATCAGCAACACACCGCGCACCGGCTGGCCGCCGAGCACCGGGTTGCGTGCGGCGCACATCAGGCTCAGGAAGCCGCCCAGAGAGTGGCCGACCAGAAATACAGGCTGGCCGGTTTTCTGAACGGCCTCGGCGCTGAAGTCTGCCAGCTGCTGCACCAGATGCGGCCAGTTGCTGGTCACCGGGTAACGCGGGTCGTGGCCGAATTTTTCTATCGCCTGAACCTGAAAACCGCGTGCCTTCAGGCTCTGGAACAACACGCCATAGGTGCTTGCGGGAAAGCTGTTGCCGTGGGAGAAAACAATGAGAGGTTTGGAAGACGCGGACACTAAATCAGCTTTTCTTCAGGTGAGGTGATTTTCTTGAGGGGCTGGTTGCGCGTCAGCGGGGTCAGCAGTGGCACCTCGGTCTCACCGCCGGTCCACATCGGGTCTTCAATGCTGTCAAACACCTCACGCAGTTTTTTGCCCCAGTTGTCGTGCAGCATGCGGAAGTAGGGGTTTTCGTGGTCGATGCAGACCACCTTGTCGCTTTGCAGCGCATTGACTTCATACACGACCATGTCCAGCGGCAGGCCAACGGAAAGGTTGGACTTGAGCGTCGAGTCCATGGACACCAGCGCGCACTTGGCGGCTTCGTCCAGCGGCGTGTCGGGCATGATCACGCGGTCCAGCACCGGTTTGCCGTATTTGGACTCGCCAACCTGGAAGTAAGGCGTCTCGGGCGTGGCTTCGATAAAGTTGCCGGCCGAGTACAACTGGAACAAACGCATGCCTTCGTCGCGTATCTGCCCGCCGAAAATCAGTGAGACATTGAACTCGACGCCGGCGTGTTTCAGGTCGTCGGCGTCGCGTTCGTGCACACGGCGGATGGCTGAGCCCAGCACACGCGCCGCGTCGAACATGCTCTTGGCGTTCCAGATGGTGATGGGCGGGCCGCCCTCCGGGTCCTTGAGCTGTTCGATCTGTAAAATTTCGCGCACCGACTGCGAGATCGACAGGTTGCCGGCCGACAGCAGCACCATGAAGCGGTCCTGCGGTTTTTCATAAATGATCATCTTGCGGAAGGTGCTGATCTGATCCAGCCCGGCATTGGTGCGGGAGTCCGAGAGAAACACCAGTCCGGCATTGAGTTTGATGGCGACGCAATAAGTCATGGAGGGCAATCGTTGGGAAGGGGGGCTGCTCAGAGAGCAGCGATTTTTTTAAGTTGATACAGGGCGTCCAGCGCTTCGCGGGGGCTCAGCGTATCGGGGTTCATGCCTTGCAGGGCTTTTTCAACCCGGCTGGGTTCGGCGGCGGGCTGCTCTGGTGGCGCCGCAAACAGATCCACCTGCGCGCGGGCCGCGTCCTGCTGGGTCTCCAGCGCGGCCAGTGCATGGCGCGCGTGGTTGACCACCCCGGCGGGTATGCCGGCAAGTTTGGCCACGGCGATGCCGTAACTCTTGCTGGCCGGGCCGGGCTCGATATGGTGCAGGAAAACGATGTCGGCGCCGGATTCAACCGCGCTGACATGCACGTTGACGGCGGCATGGTGACGCGCCGGAAATTCGGTCAGCTCGAAATAATGCGTGGCAAACAGCGTGAAGGCCTGGGTCTTGTTGTGCAGGTGGGCAGCGATGCCGCCGGCCAGCGCCAGGCCGTCGAAGGTGGAGGTGCCGCGACCAATTTCGTCCATCAGCACCAGGGAATGCGGTGTGGCGGCATGCAGAATTTGCGCGGCTTCCAGCATCTCCAGCATGAAGGTGGATTGCGCGTTGGCCACGTCGTCGGCCGCGCCGATGCGGGTCAGGATGGCGTCGATGGGGCCAAGACGGCAGCTTGCCGCCGGCACGTAGGACCCCATGCTGGCCAGCAGAGTTATCAGCGCTACCTGGCGCATGTAGGTTGATTTGCCGCCCATGTTGGGGCCGGTGATGATCTGCATGCGGCTTTTGCCGCCCAGGTCGCAGTCGTTGGCAATGAAGGCGCCGCCGCCCAGCTCGCCAAGGCGGGCTTCCACCACCGGATGCCGGCCTTCGCGGATGGCTATGCAGGGCTCTTTGACAAACACGGGCGCTGCCCAATTGAGCGTGAGTGAGCGTTCGGCCAGGGCACACAGCGCGTCCAGGCTGGCCAGCGCGCGCGCCAGCCGGCTCAGCGCGGGCACGAAGTTCTGCAGCTCGTTGAGCAGCTGCTCGTACAACCATTTTTCGCGTGCCAGCGCGCGCTCCTGCGCGGACAGGGCCTTGTCTTCAAAAGCCTTGAGCTCAGGCGTGATATAGCGCTCGGCGTTTTTCAGGGTCTGGCGGCGCCGGTAGTCGTCCGGCACCTTGGCCGCCTGGCCCTGCGTGACCTCAATGTAGAAACCGTGCACCTTGTTGAACTGCACGCGCAGGTTGGAGATGCCGGTGCGGGCCCGCTCGCGGCCTTCGAGGTCCAGCAAAAAGCCGTCGCAGTTGGTCTGGATGGCGCGCAACTCGTCGAGGTCGGCGTCGCAGCCGTGGTTGATCACACCGCCGTCGCGGATCAACGCGGCTGGTTCTTCCAGCACATACCGGCCCAGCAGGGCCGCGCACTCGGGTGGTGCCTGCATGTCCTCGAAAATACTTGCCAAAAGTGCCTCCAGCCCTTGCTGGACGGGCGCGAGTTGCTCTGTTTTTTGTAGCGTCTGGCGGAGCGCCACCAGCTCGCGCGGGCGTACCTGGCGCAGCGCGATGCGGGCGGTGATGCGTTCGACGTCGCTGCAGCCCTTGAGCCCGGCACGCAGTTGCTGCTGCAGGCCGCCACGCAGCACCGTGATCGCGTCCAGCCGCGCCTGCGCCTGGCTGCGCTCGCGCCGGGGGCCGAGCAGCCAGCTCTTGAGCGCGCGGCTGCCCATGCCGGTGCTGCAGGTGTCCAGCAGCGAAAACAGCGTGGGCGAATCCTCGCCGCGCAGGTTCTGCGTGAGTTCGAGGTTGCGCCGCGTGGTTTGCGGCAGCTCGATCAGCTCGCCAGCGCGCACGACCTGCAGGCTGTGAACATGCGGCAGGGTCCGGCCCTGGGTGTGTTCGGCGTAACCGAGCAGCGCGGAGGCGGCGGCATGGGCTTCGGGCAGGGCCTCGGCGTTCCAGGACGCGAGCGAAGCGACCTGCAACTGCGCCAGCAGGCGGCGCGCACCGAGTGCGGCATCAAACTGCCAGGCCGGCCGCGCACTGACGGCGCAGCGATGGTTTTTCAGACGCTGCTCGAAAGCAGGGGTGACATCGACGTTGTAAAGCAGCTCGCTGGGCGCGATGCGTGCGACCCAGGCCTCCAGCTCGTCGCTGGCGCAGTGCGCCAGGTGGATCACGCCCTGGGTGACGCTGAGCCAGGCCAGACCGCAGCTGTCACGCAGGCCCTGGTGCACCGCCAGCAGGATGGACTCGGTCTTGTCGCTGAGCAGCTCGGTGTCGGTCAGCGTGCCGGGGGTGACGACGCGCACCACCTTGCGTTCAACCGGGCCCTTGGCAGTGGCGACATCGCCGACCTGCTCGCAGATCGCCACCGATTCGCCGAGCTTGATCAGTTTGGCCAGATAAGCTTCGAGCGAATGAAAGGGCACGCCGGCCATGACCACCGGTTCGCCGGCAGACTGGCCGCGCCGGGTCAGCGTGATGTCGAGCAAGCGTGCGGCTTTTTCGGCGTCGGTGTAGAACAGCTCGTAAAAATCACCCATGCGGTACAGCAGCAGGGTGTCGGGGTAGTCCGCCTTCAGGCCCAGGTACTGGACCATCATCGGTGTATGGCCTGAAAATGGGGTCACTGCGGGGACGGGTGAAAAATTCTCTTTTGACATCAATGACTTACGTGATCAGAAAAAGTCGCACGCATAAAAATGTTCTGAAATTGAAATCTATTCGATGTGTGACTTACTAACGCAGATCGACTAGCAAAAAACGTTTATTGACGGGCACTTACAGAATTTCCTTATTGTCAGGCATCCGACGGACCGTGGGGAATAGCTCAAATCCGAAGTCGAAAAGGGGCACGTGGGGGGACCAAGTCCGAAATGTATGGGTGCCACCAAGAAACAGTCCCCCGTTCAGCCTCAAGTTTCAACACCCATTTATAGGCAACGGCTTGTCAACGCGCTCTGGCATGTGAGCCATGGCGAGGCGATGAAGAAGTAAAGGCTCAAAGGCGCCATGGTGCCTTTGTTCATATCGCTAATCGGCCGGGTTCAAGCGCGGATGGGTCTCCTCTCCAAGCCACCAAAGCAATGCGCCCGAGGCGAACATAGAAACAGCCACAAACCAGAAGGCGGCTTCCTTGTGGCCGGTGAAATGGGCGGCAAGGCCCAGGCCCAATGCGCCAATGCCGTAGCCCAGGTCGCGCCAGAAGCGGTAGATGCCGATGGCCGATCCGCGCCAGGACGGATGCGAGATGTCTGCCACTGCCGCCGACAAGTTCGGATAGAGCAAAGCCATGCCAAAGCCAGACGTTGCAGCCGATGCGGCCCACCACGCCACGCCATCGCCAAGCATCATGGCAGCCACGCCCGCGCCGCAGATCCACATGCCGGCGACATTGGGCTTGTGCCGCCCTATACGGTCGGAAAGTCGGCCTGTGAAAAGTTGCGATCCACCCCAAACAAAGCCATAAATGCCGATGACCCAACCCACATTGGGAAGGCTGACGCCTTTTTGATACAAAAACACCGGATAGAACACCCAGACCAGGGCATCGACAAACTTCTCCACCAGGCCGGCCTGGCTGAACGCCATTAAGCGTTTGTCTCGCCAGCTCATGAGCGTGAAGATTTCCTTCGTCGATGGCTTCTCGGACACACCGTCGGGATAGCGTGGCCGGAGTGACTGCGCAACTCCCGGAGCATGCTTGGCGGCTTCTGCCTTGGCCCAAGGCAACGTGTCCTTGACCCAGAGTTGTGTAAGTATCAGTGCCAGAACGATGACGGTCAGTCCAAACACCAACAGCCCTTGGCGAGCGCCGAAGTGAGCAGCAAGGTAGGCCGTGAGAATGCCAGCAATCGCCACGCCCACATAGCCTGCAAACTCATTGAGCCCCAAGGTCAGTCCGCGCTCTTCAAGCCGCGTGATGTCCAGCTTGGACGTCTGCGTCATCGACCATGTCAGCCCTTGGTTGACGCCCAGCAGCATGGTCGCCGCCACGATCCAGTTCCAGTTGGGAGCCTGCCAGATCATCACGGGAATGGGCAACGCCACTGCCCAGCCCACGAGAAGCACCTTCTTGCGACCGATGCGCTCAGACACACGACCGGCGACGAAGTTCATCGCCCCCTTCACGATGCCAAAGGCAACCACAAACGAGCTCAGCAACAAGAATGAATTTTTCGGAACGCCGAAATCGGATTCAGCCAGCGCGGGCACGACCGTACGGGTCATGCCGAGGGTGAGGCCTACCAGCAGCACCTGAAGTAGTTGATGCAGGAACTGATCAAGGTTGTGGTGGATACCGTGACGGAGTTCCATGGGGTCAGGCCGCGATGTTGGTAGCCACGATTTGGTCCATGTTGGCGGGGCGCGGCGGAATGTTCGCGGTCAACTCGTGCACGAACGCATCGCGGTCCATCGACAGCGCCGGAGTCCAGCGCTTCTCAAAACCGACGGTTGAGGAAGGTTTGCCCGAAAGTCCCACGCCGCAGGCGCTACCGGCTTGGTGGCCAGGAAAGATTTCTACTTCGTTGGGCAGGATAAGAATCTTTTCGTGCAGGCTGTCGTGCAGCAGCCCCGCCATCTCTTGCTCACGGCCAGCCAGGTCGGGACGCCCCACAGCTCCGACAAACAGGGTGTCTCCCGTGATGACAAACCAAGGCTCCGGCCCCCGGCGCGCGTCCGACACCAGCAGGCACATGCTGTCCATGGTGTGGCCCGGCGTGTGCATGACTTTGACCTTGACATTGCCCAGGTCCAGGACCTGACCGTCGGCCAGCGAGGTGTGTTCGAACTTCACAAAATCCTTCGCTGCCTCATGCAGGTAGTAAGGCGCGCCGATGCGTTTGGCCAATTTCCGCCCACCCGAAAAGTGGTCGGCATGAACATGGGTGTCGATAACATGGGTGATGCGCACATTGGCCTGTTCGGCTTGCTCGATGAACCAGTCCTCGTCGCCCGCGACCACATCGACGGCGGCAGCCAGGCCGTGGCCTGCACAGCCGAAAAAGTAGGAAAGTGAGGCCTCTTTGGTCGGCAGTTGTTTGAAAAACATATTTATTTCCTCAGAAAACCAAAACTTTGTCCGCTTCCTGCGTCCAATCGGCCAACTGGGCCAGGGTAGAGCGCTTGGCGCCTTCGATCAATTCGGACTCCGCCAATCCGCGCGCGTCCATGCAAGTTCCGCATAGGGCAACATCGCCCTTGCGGACGATCTTGGAGAGCATGAGCTGGGTGTTGTAGTAGCCCTCGGGAACCTTCTGGTGGTCCTTTGCGCAGCCCACTGCGTCTGCCATCAGGAATACGCGGACATTGGCGTCTTCCTTGGCGGCGATGGCTCCCGCCAATCGCAGGGCGTTGTAGGCTCGCTCGTTACCGTAGGGTGCGTCATTGATGATGAACAGGATGTAGCTCATAGGATTTCCTTGGTTTCCAGGGGCATGCCCGCAGAACGCCATTCGGCTACGCCATCGAGTAGCTTGCTGACCTTGCGGCCTTTGCTTGCGATCAGCTTGGCCGCCTCCTCGGCAAACAGGCAAAACGGGCCGCGGCAATAGGCGACGATCTCTTTGTCTTTGGGCAGCTCCGCGATGCGTTTGGCAATCTCGTCCAAGGGCATTGAACGCGCGAAGGGCAGATGCCCCGCCTCGTATTCGGCTTGCGGGCGCACGTCGATCATGACGATGTCTCCCTTCCTGGCTTGCTCGATCAACTGTTTGCGGCTGACGCTTTCGAGCTTGTTGGGCGCGTTGGCGATTCCGTCCAGGGCCACCCGCAGCTCAATCAGGTGTTCCTCGGCAGATTCCCGCATGGACACCCAAAGATTGGCCACGTCGGGGCCAGCAAGGCGGTAGAAGACGAACTTGCCGTCCTTTCGCGTCGCCACCAGACGGGACTCTTTGAGAACTTTCAGGTGCGCACTGGTCAGTTTGATCTCGATAGAGAGCTCACCGGCCAAGGCCTCGACTGACTTCTCGCCCTGCGCGAGAACTTCCAGAAGTTCCAGTCTTTTCGGGCTCGACATGGCTTTGCCAATACGGGCCACTTGTTCGTAGAGAAGGTCTTTGACATTTCGTTTTTCCATTCCGTTAGTCTAACGAATATTAGAATGAAGTGCAGGCCATCATTTTCAACGCTTGACGTGGCAGTGGCTGTGTGGGGGGTGCCGATGGTGCGCATCGGGAAAATGCGTGTGGGAATGCTCCATGGAAGCATTCCGGTGCCTTATGGCTGTGAGCGTTATTCAGCTTGGCGCTTTGCTGGTCGCTCTTCGTTTATGAGGTGTCGCTGGCTTGGAAAAAATGGGCTTTGGCGCGGGCAAAAAAGCAGGCCAAGAAGCGTTGGAAAACCGCACCTAAAACGGTAGCGGAACACCCATCGCGCCGCATCAAAAGGTGGCTTGACCGGCCCATGCGGTCAAGTTCAAACGCCCTCAAGTGCCGTCACTTGGCTACACGGTTTCGGGGGATCAGAGGGGGACTGAGCGCATGACTTACCTGGCAGTCTCTAGCATTCATGCGCCTTTGAAAGTCATGCGCGGGTAGTGCTGCATCATCGACGTGTGTTTGCCAGCGGCGTCGGAAGGGGGCCGCGTCAGGCGCAGCAGCGGGCAGGTCGCTCGGTTTCAAGGCAGGCAGGCGGCCTCAGGCCAGATCGCTGGAGTCGGGTGTGACGGCGCGCCCAGCGCGCGGCCTTGAAAGGGTTTGAGTGGCAGCCGGTGCATCCGTGCTGGCTGCGTCATCGGCCAGCGCCTGACGCACCGCGGCTTTGTCGCCGGCACCGGCAAACTTGCTGTACTTGCCCAGCGCGGTCACCAGCTGGCCGTAGATGCGCGGGTTGCCGGCCACACATTCGCCGTGGTCCATGAATTCGGCTTCGCCGGTGAAGTTGCCGACCAGGCCACCAGCCTCGGTGACCAGCAGCGAGCCGGCTGCCACGTCCCAGGGTTTGAGGTTGGCTTCAAAGAAGCCGTCGCTGTAGCCGGCCGCCACGTAGGCCAGGTCCAGCGCGGCCGCCCCGGGACGGCGCACGCCGGCGCACTGGCTCATGACCTCGCCCAGCATGTTCAGGTAGATTTTGAGCTTGTCGCCCGGGCGGTAGGGGAAACCGGTCGAGATCAGGCACTCCTGCAGGCGGGTGCGTTTGGCCACGCGGATACGGCGGTTGTTCTGGTAGGCGCCGCGGCCTTTGGTGGCGCAGAATATATCGTTGCGGGTGGGGTCATAAACCACCGCTTGCTCGACCTTGCCCTTGACCGCCAGCGCGATGCTGACGCAATAAACGGGAAAGCCGTGAATGAAGTTGGTGGTGCCGTCCAGCGGGTCGATGATCCACACGAACTCGGAGTCTTTGGCGCCGTGTTCGCTGCCTGATTCTTCGGCCAGGATGCCGTGGCCGGGGTAGGCGGTCAGCAGGGTTTCAATGATGGCGGCTTCTGCGGCCTGGTCGATCTCGGTGACGAAGTCGTTGGTCTGCTTGACTGAGACCCGGACCGACTCCACATCGAGCGCTGCGCGGTTGATGATGGCGCCGGCGGCGCGCGCAGCCTTGATGGCCACATTGAGCATGGGGTGGAGATTGCTGGACATATAGGACTAAGAAAGAGCACAAGGGCTGCGGCCCGGTAACCGGGGGCAGGCGACAATAAAGCCATTTTACCGGCTCGCACGAGCCGTCTCCCCCTTTTAGCCATGAAAACGCGATTTGTCCTGATCAACACCAGCCATGCTGGCAATGTGGGTGCCACCGCGCGCGCCATGAAAGTCATGGGATTCGGCGATCTCGTGCTGGTGGCGCCGCGCTGGGCCAATGTGCTCAGGCGCGAGGAAACCATACAGCGCGCCAGCGGGGCGCTGGACGTGCTGAACAACGCCCGCATCGTCGCCACGCTGGATGAGGCCCTGGACGGCATGACCCACCTGTGCGCCACGGCCATGACCCCGCGCGACTTCGGCCCGCCCACGCGCGCACCGCGCGAACACTTTGCCGCGTTGCTGGGTGGCGCCGATTTGCTATTAAAAAGTGAGCTTACTGCGCCCGCAATACAAGGGCGGGAGGCCGATTTTTCTTCAAAACCCGGCGGTGTGGCTTTTTTGTTCGGCTCCGAGCGATTCGGCATGCAAAACGAAGATGTTTACCGCTGTCATGTGGCGCTGAGCATACCGACGGACCCGGCCTTCGGCTCGCTCAACCTGGCCGCTGCGGTGCAACTGATTGCCTACGACTGGCGCGAGGCACTGGGCGGATTTTCGGTGCAGGCGGCGGTCGCAGAGTCGCCTGAAGCCGACGCCGCCGCCGTGGCCGGCATGCTCAAACATTGGGAAGAGGCACTCGCCGCTATCGGTTTCCTGGACCCGGCGTCGCCTAAAAAACTGATGCCGCGCCTGAACCAGCTCTTCAACCGGGCGCGGCTCAGACCGGAAGAAATCCACATCCTGCGCGGCGTGGCCAAGGCCATGTCGCAAAAAGCCTGGCCGGTTCCGGGCGAAATGGGCGCGCCAGCAAAGACTCCGGCCAAGCCATAAACTCGCAGCATGTTCTCCCGACTCCGCTCCGACATCCAGTGCATCCTCGAACGTGACCCTGCTGCGCGCAGTGGCTGGGAGGTGCTGACCTGCTACCCGGGCCTGCACGCCATCTTGCTGCACCGGCTCGCGCATGCCTGCTGGGGGCAGGGCCTCAAGTGGGTGGCGCGCTTTATCTCGCACATCGCGCGGTGGCTGACCGGCATCGAGATCCATCCGGGTGCCGTCATCGGCGAACGCGTGTTTTTTGACCACGCCATGGGTGTGGTGGTTGGTGAAACCGCCGAGATCGGTGATGGCTGCACGATTTACCAGGGTGTGACCCTGGGCGGCACCTCGCTCTACAAGGGCACCAAGCGGCACCCGACGCTGGGAAAAAACGTGGTGGTCAGCGCCGGCGCCAAGGTGTTGGGCGGCTTTCTGGTTGGCGACGGCGCCAAGATCGGCAGCAACGCGGTGGTGATCAAGCCGGTGCCGGCCGGCGCCACGGCGGTCGGTATCCCGGCACGCATCATTCCGTCCAAAACGGGTGAAAGTGCGGACGTCACGACGGCGCAGAACAAATTCTCGGCTTACGGCATCACTCTGGATGACGACCCGGTGTCACAAGCCATGAAAGGCCTGATCGACAACGCTTCCTCCCAGGAGCACCAGATCGCCCTGCTCTGGCAGGCCATCGAGAAGTTGTCGGAAAGCGGCAAGGTGCACAAGGACTGCGTGCCGGATGATGCCGCCCTGCAGGAGACATTTGAGGCCGAGAAGTTGAACCAGTTGATGGGAAAATAGTTCGCCGGCCGTCCTGGGCTTAACGCAAACCACCGCCGTTCGAGCCTTCCTTGCGCTCAATCAATTCAATCTTGTAGCCATCCGGGTCCGTCACGAAGGCAATCACGGTGGTGCCGCCCTTAACCGGACCGGCCTCGCGCGTCACGTTGCCGCCGGCCGCCTTGATCTTGTCGCAGGCAGCGCAAGCGTCTGGTACGCCCAGTGCAATGTGGCCATAGGCGGTGCCCATCTCGTAGCTGTTGGTGCCCCAGTTCCAGGTCAGCTCGATCTCGGCCTGTCCCGGGTTGCCCCCTTCGTAGCCGACGAACGCCAGGCTGTATTTGTACTCGGGGTTTTCCGAAGTGCGCAGCAGCGTCATGCCCAGCACCTCGGTATAAAAGTTGATCGAGCGTTGCAGGTCGCCAACGCGCAACATGGTGTGCAGGAGCCTCATCGTGTGACTTTCGTGGTAGTTCGTGGAAGTTGATCGGGGTTCGCTGTGATTGTCTGGCAATTTTTAACACCTCGCGCCCTGTGGTGGCATGGCAGGCACACCACACTGTCGCTGTTTTGTGGCTGCTCTGTCGGGTCTGCCGCAATTCGGCCTGCATAATCAGCTGCAATAAAAACTGCGCCTGCCACCCATGTCCTTGCCTTTCCCGAATGAGCATCCCCGTGATTGGATGGTCGCCACCCACTTGCTGGACCTGGACGACCCCAAACTCCGAATCCAGGCCTTGCGCATTACGCAGTTGGCCACCACCGAAACCCAGAAAGCCATCCTGATCCACGATTACGTGAAGGCCATGCCGTTTGGCTGCGTCGCGGGCTTCGACCATGTGCCGGCCGCCGCTGTCCTGAAAGCCGGGCGCGGTGATTGCCACACCAAGGGAACGCTGTTTGTGGCCTTGCTGCGTTCGGTCGGTGTCCCGGCACGCCTTCGCTTTGTGACGCTGCCCAGTGGTTTTCTCAAGGGCATCATTGATATCCAGCAGGACACCATCACACACGCCATCGGCGAGGTTTACCTCGATGGACGCTGGCTGCAGACCGACACCTATGTCACGGACTCGCTGCTGGAAACCCACGCCGTGACGTTGCTCAACCAGCAGGACACCCAGGTCGGTTATGGCATCCACGTGCGGGGCAGCCATTTTTGGGATGGACAACATTCGTCCTACGCGCAGTACCATGCATCGGACGCCGCCAGTTTGCCGGTGCATGACTGGGGTGTGGCCCATGACCCGGAGCATTTCTACCGCGACAAGGCGCACGAAGAACTTCAACTCGGCTGGCTGACCCGTGTCAAGTGGATGCTGGCTGCGGCGCTGGTCAACCGGCGCGTCGAACAGATCAGGACGCAGTCGGGACCGATGGCCCGCCAGCCGGTTTAAGCCGCCGCGCCGCGATCCAGGGCGGCCGCTTCTCCGGCTTGGGACGCAGGCACTTCAAACACCGGGCAGGTTGTTATTGCGTGGCATACAGCTTGCCTTCCGGCCTGACGATGCGCGCCTTGGCCGTGGCCAGTTGCCGACCGCAGTGGATGACCATGCCGATGGCCCGCAGCGGCCCGGTTTTGTGAGACGCCGCCCGTACGATGTTGACACCAGGTTCTGCCGTTGTGTAGGCGCGGCCCGCCGGCATCATGGTGTGCACGGCGCAGCCCAGCGCCGCTGGCGGGTGGAGGCCAAGCGCATCCAGCGACAAAGATCATGGACTGGCCGGCGGTCGTGACCCGCGCAGCCTCAGCGCGTTGCTGATCACCGACACCGAACTCAAGCTCATCGCCAGCGCGGCGATCATTGGGGACAGCAGCCAGCCGGTGAAAGGGTAAAGCAGGCCCGCGGCCAGCGGCACGCCCAAGGCGTTGTAAACAAAGGCAAAGCCGAGGTTCTGCTTCATGTTGGCGATGGTCGCCTGCGAGATCGCCCGGGCCTGCGCGATGCCACGCAGGTCGCCCTTGACCAGCGTGATCTGGGCGCTGTTCATGGCCACGTCGGTACCCGTGCCCATCGCGATACCCACATTGGCCTGGGCCAGGGCCGGCGCGTCATTGATACCGTCGCCCGCCATGGCCACGATGTGGCCTTCCTCCTGCAGGCGCTTGACCAGGGCCAGCTTGTCGGCGGGCTGCACGCCGCCGTGGACCTCGTCGATGCCCAGGCGTGTGGCGATGGCCTTGGCGGTTGTCAGCCCGTCACCGGTGGCCATGATCACGCGCAGGCCGGCAGTCTTCAGTACTGCCAGTGCCTCGGGCGTACTGGCCTTGACCGGATCGGCCACGGCCAGCAGGCCGGCGAGCTGGCCGTCCACAGCGAGGTGCATCACGCTGGCGCCCTCGGCGCGCAGCGCTTCTGCCTGCGTCAGCAATGCGTCTACAGCCACACCGGACTGCTCCATCAGTGCGGTGTTGCCGAGTGCGAGTGTCCGGCCGGCCACACGCCCGCTGACACCGATGCCGCTGGCTGACTCGAAACGCTCGGGTTTGTCCAGCGACAGGCCCCGCTCGCGCGCCGCACGCACGATGGCGTCTGCCAGCGGGTGCTCGCTGCCCTGGTCCAGGCTGGCGGCCAGCTGCAACACCTCGTCAGCGCTGAAGCCGGCGGCCGGGACCGCCCGGTCGAATGCCGGCTTGCCGGCCGTCAGCGTGCCGGTCTTGTCGACGATCAACACATCGACAGTGCGCAAGTGTTCGATCGCCGCAGCATCGCGAAAAAGTATGCCCTGGCCGGCCGCTTTGCCGGTAGCCACCATGATGGACATCGGCGTGGCCAGGCCCAGCGCGCAGGGGCAGGCGATGATCAACACCGCCACCGCGTTGATCAGGCCAAAGACCCAACTCGGCTGCGGGCCGAAAAATCCCCAACCGAAAAAGGTCAACAGGGCCGCAGTCACCACGGCCATGACAAACCAGCCTGCCACCTGGTCGGCCATGCGCTGCATGGGCGCCTTCGAGCGCTGGGCCTGCGCAACCATCTGCACGATCTGCGACAGCATGGTCTGCGCGCCCACACGTTCGGAGCGCATGACCAGGGCCCCGCTGGTGTTGAGTGTGGCGCCAATGAGTTTGTCACCCACCTGTTTGCTCACGGGCAGGGGTTCGCCGGTCAGCATCGATTCATCAACTGCGCTGCTGCCTTCAGTGACGACACCATCAACCGGCACTTTCTCGCCCGGACGCACACGCAGGCTGTCGCCCACATGCACATGGGTCAGCGGCACGTCTTCTTCCGTGCCGTCGGCCTGGATGCGACGCGCGGTCTTGGGCGTCAGCCCAAGCAGTGACTTGATCGCGGCCGAGGTCTGCGAACGCGCCTTCAGCTCCAGGATCTGACCGAGCAGCGTCAGGGAGATGATCACGGCGGCTGCTTCAAAATAAACCGCTACGCGGCCCATGGAAATGAACGAGTCGGGAAACACGCCGGGTGCCACTGTGGCAACCACGCTGTAAATAAAGGCAGCGCTGGTCCCAAGGCCAATGAGGGTCCACATGTTCGGACTGCGATGGATCACCGATTGCGCGCCCCGCACGAAGAATGGCCAGCCCGCCCACAGGACGACGGGCAGGGTCAGTACCAGTTCGATCCAGCTCTGAACGGCCATGTCGAACCAGCCAAGCTGGTGACCAAACATGGCCAGTGTGGTCACCACGATACTGAACGGGAGTGTCCACCAGAAACGGCGCGTGAAAGATCGCAGTTCGGGGTTGTCGTCATCCTCCAGCGTGGGCATCACAGGCTCCAGCGCCATGCCGCAAATGGGGCAGTTTCCGGGATGGTCCTGCCGGATCTCCGGGTGCATGGGGCAGGTGTAGATGGTGGCCCCGGCCTGGCCCTCGCCAGCTGCGTCTTTTTCTGCAGACGCGGGTAGGGCTGCCGGTTTGTCGAGGTAGGCCGACGGATTGGCCGCGAATTTTCCGAGGCAACCGGCGCTGCAGAAATACCAGGACCGGCCTTCGTGCTCAAGCTGATGGCCTGACGCTGTGGTGACGGTCATGCCGCAGACGGGGTCCTTGAGATCGGTGGGGGCGTCGGTGTGGGGATGACTGTGGTCATGTCCGGCGCCACGCGCAGAGCCGGCAGCCACGCCATCAGGGTGAGGCTGAGTGTGAGGTGTGTGGTTCATGGAAAGCATCCTTTTTTTCTGAAGGCCTGAACAGCTTCATAAAAAGCATAAACCTTCCCATGGTGGAGAGGTCAAGCCGCCGACGGCGTTAACCCTGCCCGTGGAAGGGAGGTCAGGTGACCGGGATCGTTTCTCAGGCGGACTGGCCACCGCCGTCAAACAGACCGGACATGCGCTGAGCCTCTCAGGTTTTCGCGGTACCGCCGGGTGCTGCGGTCAATGCCGAGCGAACGCGCTCAAGGCGGCTGCGGACCTCGTCGGCCACACGAGCCACTTCGGGGTCGTCGGCCATCTGCATCACCGCCACCGGGTCCATGAAACCCACCGTGAAGCTGCCGTCGTCATCTTCACGCACGATGACGTTGCAGGGCAGCAGCAACCCGATATCGGGCTGGGCGGTCAGCGCACGATGCGCCAGCGGCGGGTTACAGGCACCGAGGATGCGGTAGGGCCGCACATCGACCCCCAGCTTGGTTTTCATGGTTGCCTGCACGTCAATGTCGGTCAGCACGCCGAAGCCCTCGACCTTGAGGGCGTCGGTGACACGGGCCACCACATGGGCAAAGTTGTTGTCGTGTGGCTTGCAGTAAAAGCCGTAGGCCGCGCCTGCGGAGGAAGCGATGTTGGAGGTCATGGTGACTTTCAGGGTTTGGCGGGTGCAGGGGGCAGGCGGTCCATCATCATCTGCATCATGGACTGCATCATCTCCATGCGTTTTTCCATCCATTGCTGACGTGTCACCGGGTCACCGGCCATGGGGCCCTGACCGGGTCCCATCATGCCGCCCATGCCTCCCGCAGCGCCGGGTCCCATGCCGCCCATCATGCCCATGCCGTCCTGCATGAGTTTGTGGTTCTCGGCCATCAGGGCGTTGCGCTCCTCAGGCGTCCTGGCGCGCGACATTCTGTCGTGCACGGCACGCATGGCTGTCATTTGATCGTCCATGCGCGCCATGGGGCCGCCGGGACCGGCCATGGGCATGGCCTGCCCGGGTGCCTGTGCTGCGGTGCCCTGATTGGCCATGTGGCGGTAGGGACCGGCACAACCGGCCAAGCCCAGGGTTGCGGTGACTGCGATGATTGAAGCGAGGCGAAAAGGTGTCATGGCGAACTCCGGATGTTGAACGGCCAGTTTATGGACTCTGGTCATTTTTTGGCAGTTCAACTGCGCGCGTTCATGATCCATGTCAACGGAAGGCGAGGTGTAGCCAGCTTTTCCGGACGATGGCCGGGCATCTGGACGCCGTGTTCGTGCGGAACCTCTCGAAGCCTGTTGAGCCAGACAACCCTTCGGCAGCTCGTGGCGAACGGGTTAAACAGACAGGATGGTTCCTAGGAGCCTGTCGGACTTGGGAATCGTCGGCTGCAAATCGACCGCAGCGGTCCATTTTTCACCGTCTTTTTGTCCCATAGCTGGGCTATGGGTCTGCAAATCCGGCAAAAACTGTCCTCGCTGGGCCCGATTTTCGCTC
>NZ_JBDNGU010000093.1:0-30071 GCF_041689105.1 Polaromonas sp.
CGGCCATCGGTGACATCAGGAACTTGATGTCTTCCTGGGTGTAGCCGAAGGCCTGCTGGCGGTCCAGCAGCGAGGGTGACTCGTTCAGGCCCGAGCTTGACGCCGAGCTGGCGCTGGCTTCGTCGGATCCCATCTTCGTGCCGTCGGTCGGCGCGGGCACCGTCGCGGCCTGCACGTCGTCGAGCCGGATACGCAGGTTTTCAATCCACTGCTTGTAGGGTTTGCTGTGGGCCAGCGTGGCCTTGATCTCTTCGTCGTCAATCATGCGGCCTTGCTCCAGATCGATCAGGAACATCTTGCCGGGCTGCAGCCGCCACTTACGCACGATCTTGTTTTCGGGAATTGGCAGCACGCCGGACTCAGACGCCATGATGACCAGGTCATCGTCGGTCACGCAGTAGCGGGACGGCCTGAGGCCATTGCGGTCCAGCGTCGCGCCAATCTGGCGGCCGTCGGTGAACACGATGGAGGCCGGGCCGTCCCATGGCTCCAGCATGGCGGCGTGGTATTCATAAAAAGCCTTGCGCCGTTCATCCATCGTGGCGTGCTGTTCCCAAGGCTCGGGAATCATCATCATCACGGCCTGGCTGATCGGGTAACCGGCCATGGTCAGCAGTTCCAGGCAATTGTCGAAAGTCGCGGTGTCGGACTGATCGGCAAAACTGATCGGGTAGAGCTTTTGCAGATCGGCGCCCAGCACTGGCGACGACATCACGCCTTCGCGCGCTTTCATCCAGTTGTAGTTGCCCTTGACGGTGTTGATCTCGCCGTTGTGGGCGACATAACGGTAAGGATGGGCCAACGGCCACTCAGGGAAGGTGTTGGTCGAAAAACGCTGGTGCACCAGGCCCAGAGCCGACACACAACGCGGATCAGTCAGGTCCATGTAATAGGTACCCACCTGGTCGGCCAGCAGCAAGCCCTTGTAGACCACCGTGCGGCTGGACATGCTGGGCACGTAATACTCTTTGCTGTGGGTGAGTTTCAGGCGCTGGATCGCGGCGCTGGCGGTTTTGCGGATCACGTACAGCTTGCGCTCGAGCGCGTCCTGCACGATCACGTCATTGCCACGGCCGATGAAGATCTGCCGCAGGATGGGTTCCTTCTTGCGCACGGTGGGCGACATCGGCATGTCGCGGTTAACCGGCACATCACGCCAGCCCAGCATCACCTGGCCCTCCAGACGCACGGCACGCTCCAGGGCCTGTTCGCAGGCCAGGCGCGAGGCATGCTCCTTGGGCAAAAACACCATACCCACGCCATATTCACCGGGAGGCGGCAGGGCCACGCCCTGCTTGCTCATTTCTTCGCGGTACAGCGCGTCGGGCAGCTGGATCAGGATACCGGCGCCATCACCCATCAATTTGTCGGCGCCGACGGCGCCCCGATGATCCAGGTTCTCCAGGATCTTCAGACCCTGCTGAACAATCGCATGGCTTTTGTGGCCCTTGATATGCGCAACAAAACCAACGCCGCAGGCGTCGTGCTCGTTCGCCGGGCTGTAAAGACCGTTTTGTTCAAAATGCCTGATTTCAGCAGCCGTCGTCATGGCGCACTCCTAGTCGGTTGGGGGGGACAGCAGCGCATTGGCTACGCGCACCAACGCTGTCCTTCCATGTTTCGTAATATTCGTAATCTGTCGCTGGGGAAGAGAGCATAGTGCAGTGCAACAACAATGCCAAGACAAATAAATGGGGTCAGATTCTGATTAATTCACTCCAGCCAAAGTAGAGAATTAATTGGGGACACAATATATTTCAAATAAAAATCAATTGAATCAGATAACTATTTTTCTGAGGCTGTTTTACCCGGTGGCCGGCCAGCCTGTGCCCGGCTGATGCGGCGTGACGTACGGGTTTGCAAATCGGCCACAAACACTGCATCGCCCAGCGCCCATCCACTGAGCGTGGACTGCGTCAGTGCCAGCTGCTGGTCAGCCGTAACGCCCTCGTGCACCATTTCTGCGTAGGCGGCCTCCCGGGCAAAAGGGGTGTTCCCGAGCGACCAGAACAGGGGATGTGGCGTCACCAGCCTGTCCACCCGTAGCCCCGCGTAGTGCGCATGGCTGGACCAGGGGTAGTCGCGCGCCTGGGCCGCCAGGCCATGGCGCACCGGATTGAGGTCCATGTAGGCCATGCAGGCCAGCAGGTGGCGCTCAGGCTGGATCACGGTGGAACGATAGCGCCCTTCCCACAAGGTACCGGATCGGCCGTGGCTGTCGTTGAAGTAGCGCACATACCGCCGGCCGATGGCCTGCATCATTTGGGGCAAGGCCTCTGCTGTCTCCGGCGTTGCCAGCAGATGGAAGTGGTTGCCCATGAGCACGTAGGCATGGATGGCGACAGAAAATTTTCTGGCGATTTCTTCGATCAGGGCCAGAAGGGTCTGGCAGTCGGCCGCTGACGTGGTTATGGCTTGCCGGTTGTTGCCGCGCTGAATGATGTGCTGCGGGTAACCCGGAAGGCTGAGACGGGGAAGACGGGCCATGCTGATGATGCGCTGCAATCCAGCGCATCATAAAGCCTATCTGTCCCCGATTACATTGCTTTAACGCACCACTTTGCCGTCGGGCGTGATGGTGACGAGATCGACCAAACGCACGGCTTCATATTTCTTCGCGCGCAGGTCGACGCGAAAGCCGCCGACGTTGTAGTCCGTGACGGATTCGAAGGCCTTCTGCAGTGCAGCCCGGTCCACCTTGCCACCTGCAGCGCCGCGCCGCACCCCCTCGGCAAACGTCCGGGCGGCGATATAGCCCTCCACACTTTCGTAGCTCGGGTTCTGCTCGGTCTGGTTCAGCGCATCAAGGTATTCCTTGATGATGGGCGTGCCCAGGCTGCGCGGCGAGGGCACGACTTGCGAAATCACCACGCCACCAATTTCCTTGCCCAGCGCGGTGAATAACGGATCAATCCCGACCACCGAGAAATTCAGGAACTGGCCGGCATAACCTGTCTTGCGCATGGCACGGATGAAGGCGGCAGACGTGTTGAACAAGCTGACCTGGATGATGGCCTGGGCATTGGACTTGGCCAGCAGGGCCACGGCGGCATCCACCTTGTCGCTGTTAACCGGGGAGAAGGCATGGGCCACCAGCGGCGGCAACTTGAGGTCCACCAGTGCCTGATTAACCGCCGCCAGTCCGGCGCGCCCCATCGCGTCGTCTTCGGCGAACACCGCAATGCGGTTCTGGTTCAGCGTGGCGCAATGGCGGACCATCTTGTAAGCCTCGTCCGCCAGCGCAGGGCGGATGAGAAACGCATTGCTCGCGGACGCGTCGCGCAGCGCATCGGAGGCCGCGAAAGGCGCAAAAAACAGGGTATTGGACGCCTTCGCAACGGCAAAGGCGGCATCACAACTGGCCGTCCCGACAAAACCGAACAAGGCATCCACGCCGTCATCCACCAGTTGTTTCGCGTTGGCCGCTGCTTTCGCCGGGTTGTAGCCGTCATCGAGCGCCTTGACCTCTATCTTGTAGCCGGCTGCACCATTTTTTGCATTGATCGCATCGAAATAGAGCTTGGCGCCATTGAGGTAGGCCAGCCCGATGTGGTCGGCGGCGCCTGTCAGCGGAACGGATTGCCCAATGACCAGCTTGCGGCCACCCTTGCTGGCCTGAGACCAGACCGCCGGACTGAAAACCGCTGCGCCCGCAGAAACCCCGCTCGCAATAAGTGCACGACGATTGATGCTCATGACAAACCTTTTTTTCAATACCGGGCACTTACGCAAGATGGGTGCCCAACTAACGCAGTCTCGGCTTTTTGTAACAAATTGAACGCCAAGCCAAGATTAAATCTTTATCGGGCGCAGAGGAGGGCCTGCGGATGCCAACACGTCATAAGGCTATGCCAGGTCCCCGGATTCGCCAGGCCTCCGGACGCACGCGCGTTTCAGGAGCAACTGGATTTGCCGGGCGAGCACGAGACCGACCACCGAACACGCGCCGGTGACCATCCAGGTCCATTGCCAATGGCCCGCCTGTGCCGCAACCCAGGCCACCAGCGGTGGCCCGAAAAACTGGCCCGCCGCAGACCATTGCTGCATCCAGCCGATGGTTGTGGGGACAGCCTGCACATCAGGCGCCAGCCGCACCGCCAGGCTGAACAACGTTCCCGGAATCAGCCCGCCCATCATGGAAAAAGCGAGTACCGCGAGGTACTGGATCCAGGGATGGCCCTCCACACCAAAGGCAAAAAGGGTACCCAGTGTCATGGCAGCAAACCCCGTTGCCAGCAAGGCCACCGGCGAAGCGCCGCGGTGCAGCCATCGCCCTGCGGAGAGGTTACCGATGATATTGACACCGGCTGCCAGCGCCGTCAGCCAGGCGGTAGCGCCCGGTGCCGCGCCAGCTTGCGCATAAATCGTCGGAAGAAATCCGACCACGGCCAGCCATTGACCCGAATACATCGCGAAGCTCAAGGCTACCAGCCAGGCGCCACGCGAGCGCAAAGTGAGCACCAGCAGCGCGCGCCAATGAGAGGGGCCAGCGTCCCTCGGCTTTTCCGGGCTCACCAGCAAGACCTGCGCAGACGCGTCGGCAGGGACACGCAGAAGGACCAGCGCGGCCAGCGCAAGCGCCAAAGCAGACAGACTCCACCACCACAGGCGCCAGCCCCAAGCGGTGTCGGCCAGCAACATCACCGCCGGGCCGACCAGCAGGGCCAGCGCGGTCCCGAGCGGCATGTAGGCACCCCATCCGCCCAGCACACGGCTCAACTGCGCGGGCGGCACCAGCACACGCAGCAAGCCGGGCGCTGGCAGCACCACGCACAGAAAACCCAGGCCTTCCAACGCGCGGGACAGCAACAAGGCGGACGCCGTCGACGCGGAGCCCCCCATCACACTGGCCCCTGCGAGCACCAACAATCCCGCCAACATACTTTTGCGGGGGCCCCAGCGCTGGATCATCAAGCCAGCCGGGAGGCCCAGCACCATGCCAGCGAGCTGCACTAGCGACAGCAAGAACCCCGCCTGCAGCAGCGACACCCCCATGGCCTGCTGCAGCACCGGCAGCGCAGGCGGCAGCTTGGCCACATGCAGGGCGGCCACTACCCCAGCGGCAATCACGCACGTGGCGGGGTGCGGCAGCTTCAAGGGGGAAACGCCACACGGCCGATCAGGCGTTCATGTTCTCTCGCGGCGAAACGGTCCGTCATGCCGGCAATGTAGTCCGCCACCACCCGCTCAGGCTTGGCCGGGTGGCCAGTATCGGCAAGCGTGTCGGTGTCCAGCCGGTCAAACCGGTCGGTGTGCGCCTGTGGCATTTCTGCCGGATCGGCCATGTAGGCAGCAAACAGATCACGCACCACCTGCTGCGCGGTCTGCGTGGTCTCGACGACCTGCGGATGGCGGTATAAATTTTGTAGCAGAAAACGCTTGAGGGACGAGGACTTCACGGCCATTTGGTTGCTGAAACACACCAGCGGGCCGCATTCGCGCACGGCCTGCACGCTGCCTGCCCCGGCGGCGCGCAAGGCCGAGCCGGTCGCATCCATCACGTCATAGACCTGGGCGCTGAGCATGCGACGTATGGTTTCGAACAGCAGACGGCGCCCCTGCAGGCCGGGATACTGCAGCAGCGTTTCGTGGCTGTACTGCTCGAAGAGCTCGACCTGTGCCAGCTGATCCATGCTCAGCAGGCCAGAGCGAACACCGTCGTCGATGTCATGCGCGTTGTAGGCGATCTCGTCGGCGAGGTTGGCGAGCTGGGCTTCCAGGCCGGGTTGCCGCGCGGGCTGTCCCTCGGCCGCAGCCAGAAAACGGTGCGCCACGCCGCCGGGCTCGCGTTCCTCGATGCGCCTGGCATTGCGGCGCGAGCAGTGTTTGAGAATGCCCTCGCGGGTTTCAAACGACAGGTTCAACCCGTTGTAGTCCGGATAACGCTCCTCCAGCGTGTCCACGACGCGCAGGCTCTGCAGGTTGTGCTCAAAGCCGGCGCTGCCCGGATGTTGGCTCCTGAGGCAACTGTTGAGCGCGTCCTGCCCGGCATGGCCAAACGGCGTGTGGCCGAGGTCATGGGCCAGCGCAATGGCTTCAACCAGGTCTTCGTTCAGGCGCAGGGTGCGGGCAATCGACCGGCCGAGCTGGGCGACTTCGAGCGAATGCGTCAGCCGCGTGCGAAACAGGTCTCCCTCGTGGTTCAAAAACACCTGGGTTTTATAGACCAGGCGCCGGAACGCGGTGGAATGCACAATCCGGTCGCGGTCGCGCTGGAAGGCTGAACGCGTGGGCGCGGCAGCCTCCGGATGACGGCGGCCGCGGGACTCGGCGGGATCGCAGGCGTAGGGTGCGAGCAGCGTCATGACTTATGCATCAAATCGGCATCCAGCCCCTGCTGATCGGGCGAAAACAGCTATCATTTTTATAGCAATCAGACCGACTCACTCGCAGCAGGCGTCAATCACTTCGCGCACCAGGGCATCCGGCGCACTGCGAACGGTAGCGCTGCCCGGCGCATCGATCACCACGAATCTGATTTGCCCGGCCTCGGCTTTTTTGTCCACACGCATCAACTGCAGGTAGCGCCCGGCACTGTCGGTAGGCGCCAGACGCGGGCCAATGACCGGAAGCCCGGCGCGCTGTATCAGCGTACGCAGGCGGTGGACAAAGGCCTCATCGACCAGGCCCAAGGCCTCAGACAGGCGCGCGGCCATCACCATGCCGCAACCCACACCCTCTCCGTGCAGCCACTGGCCGTACCCCAGCCCCGATTCGATCGCGTGGCCGAAGGTGTGACCAAAATTCAGAATGGCGCGCAAGCCGGTCTCGCGCTCGTCCTGGCCCACAACCTCGGCCTTGATCTCGCAGCTGCGCCGGATCGCATACGCCAGCGCAGCGGGCTCGCGCGCCAGCAAGGCGTCGATGTTGTCCTCGATCCAGCCGAGGAAGGCCATGTCGGCAATCGGCCCGTATTTGATGATTTCGGCGAGGCCGGCACTCAGCTCGCGCGGCGACAGGCTCTGCAGCACATCCAGGTCGCAGATCACCCGCTCGGGCTGGTAGAACGCGCCCACCATGTTCTTGCCCAGCGGGTGGTTGATCGCCGTCTTGCCGCCCACCGACGAATCCACCTGCGCCAGCAGCGTGGTCGGCACCTGCACAAAAGGCACGCCACGCATATAACAGGCCGCAGCAAAACCCGTCATGTCACCCACCACACCGCCACCCAGCGCAAACAGCACGGTCTTGCGGTCGCAACCGTTTTCCAGTAGCGCATCAAAAATCAGTTGCAATGTGGCCCAGTCCTTGTGAGCTTCCCCATCGGGCAGGGCCACCAGCAAGACGCGTTTGTAATGCGGCCGCAGCGCTTTCTGCAGTAGCGCGGCGTAGAGCGGGGCCACCGTGCTGTTCGAGACAATCAACGCCGTGCTCGACGAAGGCAGGTTCTGGTATGTCGCTGGGTCGCCCAGCAGGCCAGCGCCTATGGTGATGGGGTAGCTGCGCTCGTCCAGGGCAATCAGCACCTGTTGCGTCGCCGGAGAAGGATTTACTTGCATGCGCCCAAGTGTAGAGGCTGCGCTTTGAGTCTTGGCGGAAAGACCCCCGCCTCTCGATATGCTGGCCTGGAAGCGCCTGGCGTCAGTTTTCTGGACCCGGACCCGGTACCAGCCCGGATATTTCAAGCTGCTTGACGATCAGGTGAACCAGCGCCGAAACGGAAGGACGTCCGGTCTCGATGACAAACCGCGCACTCTCACGGTACAGGGGGTCGCGCAGCGCATACAGGTCGCGCAAACGGGTCAGTGGATCAGCCACCTGCAACAGCGGGCGGTTCTGGTCACGGCGCAGCCGGCGAAAAACGCCTTCCGGCGACGAGTGCAGGTACACCGCGTAACTTCGCTGCTGCAGGTGCTCGCGGTTGGCCGACCGCAGCACAGCGCCGCCCCCCGTGGACAGGACACAGGGCTCGCCCAGCGTCAATTCATCAATGACCACTTGCTCAAGGTCGCGAAAAGCTTCTTCGCCTTCCCGCTCGAAAAACTCACGGATGGACAGGCCAATACGCTTTTCGATGACATGGTCGGTATCCAGAAATGCCCAGTTCAGGCGGCGCGCGAGCTGGCGCCCGACGGTGGATTTTCCGGAGCCTGGAAGGCCGACGAAGGCGACATGGGGAGGAAAATTCAAAGGGGCACCCATGTCAGGATTGAGCATTTAAGAGGTCGGCCGGGCCACCTATCTGTCTGGCGCGTGACCTTGACATTTCCAAGGCAACACACAGGCCGCAGGCTAGCGGGTTTTTACGCAGCCCTGGCCTGCGTTGGCTCCAGGCTGAAGAGCGCTGCAGCGCTTAGCGCAGAGCAGCGCCGTTGCTGATCATTTTGGGGGAAATAAAGACCAGCAGTTCTGATTTGTTGGCGGTTCGTGTCCTGGTTTTGAACAAGTTGCCTACCCCAGGGATATCACCCAGCAGGGGGACCTTGGTTTCGTCCTCACGCTCGGTCTGCTCAAAAATACCCCCAATAACCACCGTGCCACCGTTTTCGACCAGTACCTGGGTCTGGATGTGTTTGGTGTCGATGGCAAAACCATTGGCCGTAGCACGACCGACACTGTCCTTGTTGACATCAACATTCAGGATGATGTTGCCCTCGGGCGTGATTTGCGGGGTCACTTCCAGTTTCAGGTTGGCCTTGCGAAACGCAATCGAAGTTGCGCCACTGGAGGTCGCTTGCTGGTACGGCAGCTCTGTGCCCTGTTCAATCAGCGCCTTGACCTGGTCAGCAGTCACTATACGCGGGCTGGACACAATCTTGCCTTTGCCATCGGCTTCCATCGCCGAAATTTCAAGATTCAACAGTCTGGTCAGCGAGGAATTAAACAGTGAAATCGCAAAAGTTGCTGCGGGAAAACCATTTTGGCCAACCCCGGGTAAATTGACGAAATCACCTGCAGTCGTTCCAAAGTTTGTCCCCAGTTGGGGGGCAGTACCCGCCGGAATATTCGGTGTGATGTACGTCGCGCCGAACTGTGTATTCTGGCTGCCATTTAAAGTGAAGGGGCGGCCGCCCAGCCTCACACCCAGGGATTTTCCAAAGGTATCCGACGCCTCCACAATCCGCGCCTCGATCAACACCTGTCGCACAGGAATATCCAGCTTGGCGATCAGGCTCTGGACCTGCTCAAGCTTGGATGGGATGTCCGTCACGAACAACTGATTCGTGCGGGTTTCAGAGATGACACTGCCGCGAACCGACAATATTTTGGTAGCGCCGGCAGCCCCGGTGCCCAACAACCCCTTGGCGACCTCCTCAGCCTTCGCATAGTTCAACTTGAAATCCTGCGTGCGAACCTGCTCCAGACTTTGGATTGCGTTTCTCGACTCAAGATCGAGCTTGTCCTTGGCGGCGAGTTCGTCCTTGGGTGCAATCAGCAACACATTGCCCGTCTTACGCATTCCCAGTCCCTTGGCCTGGAGAATGATGTCCAGCGCCTGATCCCAGGGCACATCCTTCAAACGCAAGGTCACCGCACCCGTCACGCTGTCGGAGGTGACGATATTGAAGTTGGTGAAGTCGGCGATGACCTGCAGCAGCGAGCGGGTTTCAATATTCTGGAAATTCAGAGACAGTTTTTCACCCGTGTACCCTGGCCCCTGAGACAACTTGGATTCGTCCACTTTCTGCTGACGGACTTCCAGAACAAACTGGTTATCGCTCTGGTAGGCGCTGTGCTCCCACTGGCCCTTGGGCTCCACCACCATGCGAACCTTGTCGCCGAACTGGGAGGTTGTCACGGTCTGGACAGGCGTACCAAAATCCGACACATCCAGACGACGGCGCAGGCCCTCTGGCAAGGCGGTCTTCAGGAATTCAACGACCAGGGTTTGACCCTGTTGCCGGATATCCACCCCGACCTGGTTATTGGCCAGATCAACCACAATGCGGCCCGAGGCATCGGTGCCCCGCCGAAAGTCAATATCTTTCAGAGGCAAGGTGTCGCGGTTACGGTTTTCGGCAAAGACCGGGGCAACTACGGCTGAGGGCGCTGCGACGGCCACTGGTGTCAGAGCGATCAACAAGGATTTGCCCTGAATTTGAGCGCTGTAAGCCGTGGACGCCTTGAGATTCAGCACAACACGGGTTCTCTCGCCGGCCTGCACCACATTGGCGGAGCGCAGGTTGCCCAGGTTCAGCTCGACCGCTGAGCGGCCCATGGAATTGCTGACCCCGGGAAAATCCAGGGCAATCCGGGCGGGCGTCTGAATCGTGAACCCGGTGGGAACCACAGTCAAGGCCTCTTTGAGGTCGATGCGGACCACTTCCGTGCCGCCTTGAACCGAACCTGTCACGGACTCTATGGCGTTGGGGGCCTGCGCCCAGAGCGCAGTCGACAGGGAGGCTGCCAGCATCGCTGCGCCGACAGCTGTGCGGACTGATGCCTGAACCCACGCCCCCCGCAACATGCCCGCGCTCATCGCACATGCGTTCTTGTTCATTTTGATCCCTCTTGAAGCTGTATGTTCACCATCCGCTCGGTCCACTCCCCTGCGGCGTCCTGCACGATTTCACGCAGGGCCAGCTCGGTCTCGGATATCTTTGTGATGCGGCCGTAGTTTTGGCCCAAATAATTGCCAATCCGTACCTGATAAAGCAAATTGTCCACCCGCACCAAGGCAACCGGCTGCCCCTGCTTGATGAGGCTGCCGACCATGGCCACCGTATCCAGCGGCACGGCTTCCAATGGCTCCTTGCGACGGTTCAGCTCAGGTGCGATCAACCCGGCGTTGGAGCTTGCCTGGCTGGAGTCACGCTTGAGTGCCTGCAAGAGTTTCTGATTGCTGAAAGGCTCAATCGCCCCTTCCTGCGTATAGGCTTGCGGCGAAAACTTGGTCGGCTCGGAGATGGGTTGGATCTTGGGCCGGGTCTGGCTGCGCTGCTCACTCATCCACTGCTGCAATTCCTCATGCTCTGAGGAACTGCAGGCGGCGAGCCCCAAACATGCGCTCAACACGAACACCGGAACCACCAGTTCTCTGGTCCACGCCCGCCTCATTTTTTGGGCCCTTTGGCGGTAGAAGCCGCTTTTTGCTGCGAGGCAACCTCTTCGGTATCGAGGTAACGGAAGGTCTTGGCGGTGCTGTCCATGCTCATCATGCCGTCCTTGACCGGGGAAATCGCGATATTGTTCAAGGTCACAATGCGCGAAAGGTTGGCAATGTCTGCCGCAAAGGCGCCGATATCGTGGTAACGGCCCGTGACCTTGATCGCAATCGGCAACTCTGCGTAATAGTCCTTGACGCTCACCTGCCCTGGCCTGAACAGCTCAAACTGCAGGCTGCGGCCCAGGCCGGCCTGGTTGATATCAGACAACAGGGCATCCATTTCGGCCTTGCTCGGCAGCTGCTTTTCGAGCTGTGTCACATATTGCTGAACCTGCTCACGCTGCTTTTTCAGTGCCTCGAGATTGACAGCCTGTGCCAGCTTTTTGGTGAAGTCTTCGCGAAGCTGCAGTTCCTTGGCCTGCTCGGCTTTCAATTCCTCATCGGAGGCACTGAGCCAGACAAACCACAATGCGGCCACGACTGCAACGGTCACGAATAGGCAAAGAAGATAACGCGGAAGCGCCGGCCATGAGGGAGGGTCGTTCGGATTGAGGCCGGCAAATTGCGCCTTCAAACCATCCGGGATGGCAGCAAGGTTTAGGTTGACTTTAGCCATATTCAATGCCTGTTCGTATCCATGCCGTCAACTTTTACCCGCAGCGGGTTTTGCAGGCGCCGCTTTGACGGGAGCCGCTGACGCTTTCTGCACATCAGTCGCGCGCTTGAGCGCCACCCGCATGGAAAAATTGGAAACACGCCGCTGATCGCGAGCGCTAAGAGCGAGCGCCTTGCCAGTGATTTCAATCAACTCGGGGCGGGTGAGCCATGGGCTGTTGTTGCTCAAGTTACGCAACAGTTCGGAGACCCGCTCATTGGATTGGGCAACGCCGTTCAGCAAAACCACCTGATTGTCCTGCTTCATGCCGGTGAGGTAGACACCGTCGGGCAGTTGCTTCACCAACTCATCAAGCAGATAGACCGGCAGATTCCGGTTGCCCTGCAAGTCTTCAACTGCATTCTGGCGGGCGCGCAGCGCGGCGATCTCCTGCTGCAGGCCTGCAATCTCCTTGATCTGGTTTTCAAGCCGGGTGATTTCCGATTTGAGGAAGGTGTTTCTCCCCTGCTGCCCCGAAATCTGGGCCTGGTACCAGGAGAACACAGCGCCGCAGATGAGGCCACCCGCCAGGGCGGCAATACCCAGTGCAACAAAAAAGGCCTCACGCCTGCGCTTGCGCGCAGCTTCACGATGGGGAAGCAAATTGACCAGAATCACTGGAAAAACCTCCGCAAGGCAAGCCCACAGGAGGTGAGGTAAGACGCTGCTTCACGCTTCATCTTGTTTTCCCGGACATTGCTGCCCAGCGTCATCCCTTCAAAAGGATTAGCCACCATGCAGGCGAATGATGTTTGCTGCGTCACCGCGTCCGTCAACCCAGGCAGGGCCGACGAGCCTCCGGCCAGCATCACTTGATCCACCTTGTTGTGCGGGGTGCTGGTGAAAAAGAACTGCAGGGCCCTGCCGATTTCCTGCGCCATGCTGTCGACAAATGGCTTGAGCACGTTGTTGCCATAGTCGTCGGGCAGGTCACCACTGCGTTTCTTGCTTTCTGCTTCCTCGGGAGAAAACCCGTACTGGCGAATGATCAGCTGGGTCAACTGGGCGCCGCCGAACGCCTGGTCACGCTCGTACAGCACTTCGTCGTTCTTGATGACCTGCATGCTGGTCGTCAGGGCGCCCAGCTCAAACAGTGCCACCATGGTGTCCAGCCCCTTGTTGGGGAGGTTCTCTATCAGCCGGGCTGTTGCCAGACGTGATGCATAGGACTCCACATCAACGACCACCGGCTTGAGACCAGCCGCTTCAGCAAGCCCCTGCCGGTCACTGACCTTTTCCTTGCGTGACGCGGCAATCAATACTTCCACGTCACCAACTGAAGTGGCACTGGGCCCCACAACGCAAAAATCCAGACTGACTTCGTCAAGGGAAAAAGGGATGTACTGGTTGGCCTCGGCCTCAACCTGGATTTCAAGCTCCTGCTCGCTCAGGCCGCCGGGAAGAATGATTTTTTTGGTGATGACCGCTGATGCCGGCAGAGCCATGGCCACGTTTTTGGTCCGTGTCCCGCTTTTCTTGACCACCCGGCGCACCGCCTCGGCCACTTCGTCAAATTTTTCAACATTGCCGTCGGTGATCCATCCCCTTTCCAGGGGTTCGATCGCGCAACGATCAAGCACCAGGTTGCCTGCCTTGTCGCGGCTTAACTCCACCAGCTTCACGCTGGAGGAACTGATGTCCAAACCCAGCAAAGCGGACGATTCACGGCTAAATAAGGATCCCAAAGAGATCAAGACGGTCCCCAAATGACGGCTAACTTGTAGCGCTACAAACTTAAGAAATCACTTGAATGCTATCAGTAAGGTCCTTGTGCGACAAAGGATTTTTCGTTTTTGTCTTACCATCACCGTTGTCAAAAGTTGACGCTTTTGGAGAGTTTCCGCGCTTTGGCGTCAAAAAGCGGCCAGCCGCCAATAAATGCAAAATGTGGAATCCACAATGCCGCCGAAGCCTTCCGAAACGGGCTCTTTTAATAATGCTGGCGCACACTTACATTAAATCCCCATGCCTCCAAACTCTCCGTCCTCCGATACCGGCTCATCTACCGTCCATCGCCTGACCTGGTTGCCGGCCCTCCTGAAGGCTGCCGCCTGGACGCTGGGCGTGGCCCTGGCGGGCGTGTTTTCAGTGCTGATGGTTGTTGCCGTGGCGCTGTCAGTGGCCTACCCCAACCTGCCGGATGTGTCTGATTTGCTGGACTACCGGCCCAAGTTGCCTTTGCGTGTCTATTCATCGGACGGCGTGCTATTGGGCGAGTTTGGCGAGGAGCGACGAAACCTGACCCCCATCGGCGACATCCCGAAAGTCATGAAGGACGCGGTTCTGGCCATTGAGGACGCGCGTTTCTTCTCGCACGGCGGTGTGGACTATATCGGCGTGATCCGCGCCGGCTTGGCCAACATGGGCCGGGCCAAAAGCCAGGGTGCCTCCACCATCACCATGCAGGTCGCGCGCAATGTCTACCTGTCCACCGAGAAGAGCTACACCCGCAAGATCTACGAAATGCTGCTGACATTCAAGCTGGAGCACCTGCTCAGCAAGGACCAGATTCTCGAGATTTATATGAACCAGATATTTCTGGGGCAACGGGCCTATGGTTTCGCGGCAGCCTCGGAGACCTATTTCGGCAAACCGCTCAAGGACGTCAGCATCGCTGAAGCGGCCATGCTGGCGGGCCTGCCCAAAGCGCCGTCCGCCTACAACCCGGTCAGCAATCCCAAGCGGGCCAAAGCGCGCCAACTCCACATCATCGAACGCATGCAGGACAACGGCTTCATCACGCCAGCGCAGGCGGAGCTGGCCAAGGCCGAACAACTCAAGGTCAGGTCCGGACCGGACACAGGACGGGTGCACGCCGAGTTTGTGGCCGAAACAGTGCGGCAGCTGGTTTTCAGCCAGTACGGCGACGAGACCTATACCCGGGGCCTCAATGTTTTCACAACCCTGCGCGCTGCCGACCAAACCGTGGCCTACAAAGCACTGCGCAAGGGCATCATGGACTATGAGCGGCGGCAAATTTACCGCGGGCCTGAAAAATTTATTGAACTGTCAAAAAATCCACAGGAAGCCGAAGACGCTATCGACGATGCCTTGGCGGACAGTCCGGATAACGACGACGTGATGTCCGCCATCGTGCTCGAAGCCAGCCCGAAGAAAATTGTTGCGGTTCGCCAGAACAGCGAAACCATTGAAATCACCGGCGATGGCCTGAAGCCCGCGCAGTCCGGCCTGTCCGACAAGGCGGCGCCCAACATCAGGATCCGCCCTGGCGCCCTGATCCGCGTCACCAGGACGCCGAAAAACACCTGGGAAATCACGCAGTTGCCCGAGGTCGAAGGCGCTTTTGTCGCCCTCGACCCGCGCAATGGCGCGATCCGGGCGCTGGTCGGCGGTTTTGACTACGAGAAGAACAAGTTCAACCACGTGACGCAGGCTTGGCGCCAGCCTGGCTCCAGCTTCAAACCCTTTATTTACTCGGCGGCCCTGGAAAAGGGCTTCACGCCCGCAACGGTCGTCAACGACGCACCGCTGTTCTTCGACGCTGGCGTCACGGGCGGGCAACCCTGGGAACCCAAGAATTACGACGGCACGTTTGACGGCCCCATGAGCCTGCGACGCGGCCTGGCCAAATCCAAGAACATGATTTCCATTCGGGTGCTGCAGGCCGTCGGCGCCAAAAAAGCCCAGGAGTGGATCACCCATTTCGGTTTCGACGCCGAAAAGCACCCGGCCTACCTGACCATGGCGCTGGGCGCCGGTTCGGTGACCCCCTTGCAGATGGCCATTGGTTATTCGGTGTTCGCTAATGGTGGCTACCGCGTGAATCCCTACCTGATCACCAAAATCACCGACCAGAAAGGCCGCGTCGTGGTCGAGAGCCCTGCGCCCAAGCTGGACGAGTCGGTGCGTGGCATTGAGCCGCGCAATGCCTTCATCATGTCCAGCCTGCTGCAGGAAGTCGCCCGCACTGGCACCGCCGCAAAGGCGCAGGCCACACTGAAGCGCCCCGACCTGTACGGCAAGACTGGTACGACCAATGACTCGATTGACACCTGGTTTGTAGGGTACCAGCCGACACTGACGGCCGCGGTCTGGATGGGCTACGACACGCCGAAAAAGCTGGGTGACCGTGAAACCGGCGGTGGTCTGAGCTTGCCCATCTGGATCAACTTCATGGAATACGCGCTCAAGGGCGTGCCGGTGACCGAATTCACGCCGCCCGCAGGCGTCGTCAACATCGGCGGCGAATGGTTTTATGACGAATACGCCAAAGGCTCCGGAATCAGCAGTGTGGGGCTGGGCGACAAGCCCGCGCCGGGCGCCGGCGCCGACAACCCCATCCAGGGCCAGCCAGTGCCGCCCGGTGCCGCGATTCAGTCGCCGCCGCCCAGCGATGAAAGAAAGCGGATTCTGGATCTGTTCAAAAATTGAGTTAACCGGTCAGCCGAGGGGGCTGAACACCAGCGACTGCCCGGACTGTTCGCTGGCACACCGCGACAACCCGGCAAACAGTTCGCCAGCGTCCTTGGTGTCGCGCCACCGCCCATCAACCAGCCTGTAGTGAAACCCGCCGGCACGCGCCGCCAGCCAGATTTCCTGCAAGGGTTTTTGCAGGTTGATGATGATCTGGCTGCGGTTGGCAAAAGTCAGCGTGACCATGCCGCCCGTTCGCTGGTTGTCGACATCAGCATCCGTCTCATCATTGATCCGGTCACAGGCGGTTTCAATAGCCGCGAGCGCGGCCTCGGCATGGTCCAGATAATCCAGGTCCGTCATTACAATCCCATCATGTTTGCAAGATTCCACATTCGACTCCAAATTCTAGGCCGTGGACGTGATCTCTTCCCGGGTCATGGCCTTTGCACCCTGGCGCTCGCGCTGGCCGGCGCCGCCAGCCTGGGCGCCTGCGGCCAGAAAGGCCCTCTGTTTTTCCCGCCGCCGCCCAAGACGGTTTCGGCGCCAGGAGTCACACCAACCAGACCAGCCACTACCGCAGCGCCTGTGGCCACGCCCGACATCCCGCAGCCGCCTCCTGCCGCACCCCAGACCTCGGCACCACGATGAGCCTGGCACCCAACCCTGCCTTGCTGTCAGACTTGCCCGGTGCGCCGCAGCTCGCCTACCGGCAAGGCCGGTTGCACCTGGAACAGGCCAGCCTGGAGGCTCTGGCCCGCGAACACGGCACGCCCCTGTTTGTTTATTCCAAAGCGGCCATGCTGGCCGCGCTGGCCGCCTATCAGCAAGGATTCGCGGGACGTGATGCACAGATTTGTTATGCCATGAAAGCCAACTCCTCACTCGGGGTGTTGCAGGTGTTTGCGCAGGCCGGCTGCGGCTTTGACATCGTCTCGGGCGGTGAACTGGAACGCGTGCTGGCGGCCGGCGGGGACGTGCGCAAAATCATTTTTTCCGGCGTGGGCAAGACTCGCGCCGAAATGCGGCAGGCCCTGCAAGCCGGTATCGGCTGCTTCAACGTCGAGAGCGAGGCCGAGTTGGACGTTCTGTCGGAGGTCGCGCTGGCCATGGGCCTGGTCGCGCCAGTCAGCATCCGGGTCAATCCCAATGTGGACCCCAAGACGCACCCCTACATCTCGACCGGCCTGAAGGGCAACAAATTTGGCGTGGCGCATGAAGACGCGCTGCGCATCTACCAGCATGCGGCATCGCTGCAAGGATTGAGGGTAGCAGGCATCGACTGCCACATTGGCTCGCAGATCACCGAGACCACGCCCTACCTGGATGCGATGGACCGGGTGCTGGACCTGGTTGCCAGCATCGAAGGCGCAGGCATTCCCATCGACCACATCGACTTTGGCGGCGGCCTGGGCATCAACTACAACCAGGATGCACCGCCCGCCGCGGACGCGTTGTGGAAGCTGTTGCTGGGCAAGCTGGACGCACGCGGCTACGGCAAGAAAAAACTGATGATCGAACCCGGCCGCTCGCTGGTTGGCAATGCAGGTCTCTGTCTGACGGAGGTGCTTTACCTCAAGCCCGGTGAACAGAAAAACTTCTGCATCATCGACGCCGCGATGAACGACCTGCCGCGACCGGCCATGTACCAGGCCTTCCACGCCATCGTGCCTGTGGTGCCGGCGCCCGGTGCGGCGCAGACGACTTACGACGTGGTGGGACCGGTCTGCGAAAGCGGTGACTGGATAGGCCGCGACCGCGCGCTGGCTGTGCAGGCAGGCGACTGCCTGGCGGTGTTGTCTGCGGGGGCGTACTGCATGAGCATGGCCAGCAACTACAACACGCGCGGGCGTGCCGCCGAGATCCTGGTCGATGGTGCCCGCACGTATGTGATTCGCCGCAGGGAAACCGCCGCCGACCAGATGCTGCAGGAGCAACTGTTTTCCGCTCCGGTCACGCAGGCTTAAATCACTATTGTTTTGATAGCTGCTCACGCCCGCCCGGCGTGGGCTGCATGCGTTTTTTCTTCATGTATTGCCAGACACGCCAGCCCAGCAGCAGTGCAATGATGGCGACGTACACAAACACCTCGGCAAAATCGTTTTTACCGGAGCGCATCCAGAAAAAGTGCAGCAGCCCCAGTCCGGCGATCAGGTACACCAGCTTGTGCAGCAACTGCCATCGCCGGACGCCCATTTTTTTGATGGCGGCGTTAAACGATGTGGCTGCCAGCGGCGTCAGCAACAAAAAAGCGGAAAAGCCGACCAGGATGAACGGGCGCTTGATGATGTCGGCGATGATCTCGGGCACGTCGAAGCTCATGTCAAACCAGCTGTAGCTGAGCAGGTGAATCAACACATAAAAGTAGGTGAACAGGCCCAGCATGCGCCGAAACCGCGCCAGCGCAGGCGTGCCACTGATGACCCGTAAAGGTGTGACGGCCAGCACAATGCACAGAAAACGCAAGGTCCAGTCGCCGGTCGCGCGTATCAGGTGCTCGGCTGGATTGGCGCCCAGATTATTGGTGAAGGCGCCGTAAAGCAGCCAGGCAAAAGGCAGCAGGGCCAGCGCAAACACCAGCGGTTTGGCGGCCGGATGCATCAGCACCGCATCGGCGGCCTTCATTTAAAAGTTCTTCTTGAGATCCATGCCCGCGTACAGCTGGCCGACCTGGGCCTCATACCCGTTGAACATCAGGGTTTTACGCTTCTTGGCAAACAGGCCGTCCTCGCCAATGCGGCGTTCAGTCGCCTGGCTCCAGCGCGGGTGGTCCACGGTCGGGTTGACGTTGGAGTAAAACCCGTATTCATTGGCGGCGGCCTTGTTCCAGGCCGTGCGCGGTTCCTTGTCGGTGAAGCGGATCTTGACAATGCTCTTGCCGCTCTTGAACCCGTATTTCCAGGGGACCACCAGGCGCACAGGCGCGCCGCTCTGGTTGGGCAGCACTTCGCCGTACATGCCGAAGGTCAGCAAGGTCAGCGGGTTCATGGCCTCGTCCATGCGCAAAGCCTCGACATAAGGCCAGTCCAGCACGCGCGAACCGACAAAAGGCATGGTCTTGGGATCGGCCTGGGTGATGAACTCGACGTATTTGGCGTTGCCCAGCGGCTCGACTTTTTTGATCAGTTCGGCCAGCGAATACCCAACCCAGGGAATCACCATGGACCAGCCCTCAACGCAGCGCAGGCGGTATATCCGCTCTTCCTGTGCGCTGAGCTTGATCAGGTCCTCGATCGCATACGTTTTTGGCTGCTTGACCAGACCTTCCACCGCCACAGTCCAGGGTTTGGTCACCAGGGTGTGGGCGTTTTTGGCCGGGTCCGACTTGTCAGTGCCAAACTCATAGAAGTTGTTGTAGGTCGTGGCGTCCTTGTAGTCGGTGACTTTTTCCATGGTCACCGCACCAGCCACGCCTGATTTGGCGCCTGGCAGGGCCGCCAGCTTACCCGGCTTGGTCACGCCCTGCGCCAGCGCCTCGCGACCGGCCCAGCCAGCCAGGGCCGCACCGGCCGCGCCGCCAGCCATCAGCCTGATCAGGTCACGGCGCTGCTGGTAAACGCCTTGCGGCGTGATCTCGCTCGAAACCGGGTGAATGAAACCGTTGTGTGAGGTCTTGATCAGCATCTTGCTTCCTTGCAGTCGTTGGGGTGGATAACAGTTTGTCTGTATACGCAGCCACTCCTTACGAGGATTCAGATACGCGTTACAAGGTTCCGTAACTGTGCAGGCCCGACAGGAACATGTTCACGCCAAGGAAAGCGAAGGTGGTCACCGCCAGCCCCACCAGTGCCCACCAGGACGCCACAGTGCCGCGCAGGCCCTTGACCAGCCGCATGTGCAGCCAGGCAGCGTAATTGAGCCACACGATCAACGCCCAGGTCTCCTTCGGGTCCCAGCTCCAGTAGCCGCCCCAGGCCTCGGCCGCCCACAAGGCGCCGAGTACGGTGGCTATGGTGAAAAACGCAAAACCGACGGCGATAGCCTTGTACATCACGTCGTCAAGCACTTCGAAGCCAGGCAACCGCGCGGCAATTCGCTTGCGGCCCAACAAAATGGCGGCGGCAATCAGTCCCGACACCAGCAGATAACCGAGCCAGTAGTTGCTGCCGCCGACCTCGGCTGATTTGCGGAAAACAATCGGCACAAAACACAGCACCACGCCAAGCAGCCACAGGGGCGTGAGTTTGTACCAGCGGGTCTCCGCCGCCTGCTGCTTGATCAGGTAGGCCAGCGCAACCATCGCCGCCAACGAGAACATGCCGTAACCGACGAAGTTGGCCGGCACATGCACCTTCATCCACCAGCTTTTGAGGGCTGGCACCAGCGGCTGAATCTCATGCGCCTCGCGCACCACGGTGTACCAGAGCAAAAAACCCACGGCGGCACTGACCACCAGCATCACGAAGGCTCCCAAGGCACGGGTCTTGTAGTGCGCTTCGAAGTACAGGTAAAAAGCCGCAGTCATCCAGCAAAACAGCACGAACACTTCATAAAGGTTGCTCACCGGAATATGCCCGACGTCGGGGCCAATGAGATAACTCTCGTACCAGCGCACCATGGTGCCCACCAGCGCCATGCCTACGGCCACCCAGGCGATCCGGGAGCCCAGGGCTTCCATGGTGTCGCTCTGCCCCCGGGCAAACATGCCCACCCAGTAAAACGTCGTGCTCATGAAAAACAGCACACTCATCCACAGAATGGCCGACTGGCTGGACAAAAAGTATTTGAGCCAGAACACCTGTTCGGCCTGCGCCAGGTCCCCCTGGTAGGACATGATGCCCAGCAGGGAGAACACCGCCACCGCCGCCATCAGCACCCGCAGCGGTCGCCAGAACCAGCCCATTGCAATGGCGGCCGGAATGGCGCCCAGCAAAATGCCTTTTTCGTACACGTCCATGAAGCCGTGGTATCGGGCAAAGGCGAACAGGCCGCCAGCAAGCACCAGCGCTGCAAAAATCCAGTCCGTCAGATTGCGTTTTGCAAAATAGCCTTCGTGCAGGCTGATGGTTGTCGCGTCGGTCCCGCGCGAGCTCAATGTTGTGGTGGTGTTCATAGGGGCACCTGTAAAAGTTTGGTCTTCAGCATCTCGAATTCCTTGTCGCCTTCCAGGGTCTGGCGATTCACCGACATCGCCATGGTCGCGCGGCTGCCGCTGCCCGATTCTGGCCCTTTTTCATCAGCAACGCCGTCGCCGGGACTTGCGGCCGGCGCCAGCCAGACCCAGAGGCGGCGCTCGCGCACATACAACATGGCAAAAATGCCGAGAATCAGCAGCGCGCAGCCCAGGTAGACAATGTTTTTTCCGGGGGTTCGCGTGACCTGGAACACGCTGGCCTGCACCTGCGTGAAGTCCTTGAGTTCAAAGGTCATGGGCGCCGGGTAATGGTGGGCATCGCTCAGCGACAACACGGTCTGGGCCATCCAGGCCTGGGTTCGCTCGTCCACCGGTAACGGCTTCAGGCCGTTTTGCTCGCGTGTGAGTTGCGCCAGCTCAAACAGCACGCCGTTGAGAATACGCACCAGCACCTCGCCGGCTCGGTCGCGTTCGGCTTCCGGCACATTGGCCTCCATGAAGTCTGAAATGGCCTGCAGGCCCGCCGGCGTTTTGGCCTGACCCGCCGCGCCCGTCTGGTCCGGCCCGGCAAACAGTGCCACCGCCCGCGAGGCCGACGCCGCCAGCTGCTGCGCCAGATCGGCCCGGTCCGCGGCAACGGCCTGTTTCACATAACGCTGGACCGCCCGCTCGCGCTGCGCCGGATCGGCCAGCGCGCGGCGCAGCCGCAAAAAGCCCTCCATGCTGCCCTGCTCGTCGGCAGGGATGCGCAGGTACTGGAAGGGCTGGGCAGGTGTTTCGCGTACACCCAGCAAAAACAGCGCGGGCGTGAACTCGTCGCTGTCCATTTTCACGGGCAGCATGTAGTTGTGGAACTCGCGCGCCTGGCCTGCGGCATCTCGCAGCTTGTAGGTCAGGCTGGGGCCGACGTTGCGCAGCTCTTTTTGCTCTTTGGTCTTGTTGGCCGCGCCCATGCGTGCGTCGATGGACTGGCGCAAGTCGACCTTGCGCACGTCCGCGCCGGAGCTGCCCAAATTGCCCGACCCGCTGAAATTTTCCACGTTGATGACACGCAGCGCGGTGTATTCGAGCGTCATTTTTTGAGCGTCCTCCCCCTGGCCATTGGTCAGGCTGCTGGAGCCGCCAATCGTGCCCTGTATTTCAAACAGCTTGCTCGATGGCTGGGCACCCACAGCCATGGGCACCGCCTTGAGCGTGACACTGGAGCCGCCGTCATCAAAACTGGACTGGTAAATCTCGATACCCTTGTAGTGCGCCGGGTGGTTGACCTCGACGCGGGCCGGTGTCTTTTCGCCAGTTTCCCGGTCGTGGATCACGATCTCGCTGGCAAACAGCTTGGGCATGCCGGTCGAGTAATACTCGACGATGAATTTTTTGAGCTCCACCGAAAAAGGCAGGTCCTGCAGCAAAACGCCGCCGGGCTGGTTCAGGATGGCCGTGCTCGATTGTGTGCCCTCGGCCACCAGCAGGTTGGCCCGGAAGGTCGGATTGCCCTCGCCCAGTCGGTGCCGGGCCGGCACGTCGGCAATCAACCCGCCACCGGTGTAGATGGACTTGTCGTTGAGCCACATTTGTGCCCGCACCATCAGGTCGCCATCAAGCAGGCCGCCGATGCAGACCAGCACAATGGCGCTGTGCGCGGCTATGTAGCCCAGCTTGTTGGCAGCGCCAGCCTTGGCCGCGACCATCCAGCCGGTGCCGCCGGCTGCGTCCCGCTGTTGCAGCTTGACCTTCCAGCCGCCCTGCACCAACGTTTGCCCGATGCGCCGGGCGGCGATTTCCGGGCTTTCGCCCAGGCCCTCTTCTGCGCGGTGGCTGAAGGCCTTGAGGCTTTGCTCGCGGACATTTTCCTTGAGCTGGTTCCAGTCGGCCAGTATCTTGGGGGTGTTGCGGGCGATACACAGCGAGGTGGAGACCACCAAAAAGGCCAGAATCAGCATGAACCACCAGGCGCTGTACACGGTGTTGAGGTTGACAGCGCCGAACACCTGCGCCCAGAACGGGCCAAACTGGTTCACGTAGTTGGACAGCGGCTCCTGCTGCTTGAGCACCGTCCCGATCACCGAGGCAATGCAGATGACCGTCAGCAGCGAGATGGAAAACCGCATCGACGACAGCAGTTCCACGCCGGAGCGCAGTGCGTGGGAGCCGGACTTCAGCCGCAGGCCGTGGGTGGAAACTGTCATGCGTGTGGGGCAATGGGCAGGGTGAGCTGCAATAAAAAAAGGCGGGCCTTCACTGAGAGACCCGCCCTGATATGGAGTGCTTATGTCGGCTGGGGTTCAATGCAAACCGGACCAGAGCCGTACTTTCTGCAAATAAAGTTGTCCGACTGGCCCGTCTCGCTCCCGCACCGCGCTGGCCATGGCCATCAGCGCAAACCGGCAATGTAATCGGCGACAGCGCGGATTTCCCGGTCGTTCAGCTTGGCCGCCACCTGGCTCATCTGCAGGCTGTTGGTGCGTCCGCCATCGCGGTAGGCCGTCAGCTGGGTTGCGGTGTATTCGGCGTGCTGGCCCCCCAGGCGGGGGTACTGCGAGGGGATGCCGGCACCGGTCGGGCTGTGACAGCCCGCGCAGGCAGGCACCTGGCGATCTGAAATACCGCCTTTGTAAATACGCTCCCCCATGGCGACCAGCGCCTTGTCCTTGGCAAAACCGGGCTTGGCCTTCTTGGCCGTCACCCAGTAAGAGATGTTTTTCATATCGTCATCGGACAACGCTGCGGCAAACCCCTGCATGATGGCGTTTTTGCGTTTACCGGACTTGAACTCCTGCAGTTGCTTGACCAGGTATTCGGGATGCTGCTGCGCCAACTTGGGGTTGGCGGCGATCGCGGAATTGCCGTCCGCCGCGTGGCAGGCAACGCACACCGCGCCATAGATTTTTTCTCCCTGGACCAGATCAGGCTTGGCCGCCTGGACCGGGGCGGCCTCGCCAGCCGCCATGGACAGGGCAGGGACAGCCAGCAGGCCGGCAAATAAATAGGCAATCAGCGAAGTGGGAACTGGCTTCATATCGGGGGTGTAATGGTTGACTCTAAAGTGGACTTGGCAATCGGTGCGCATCTCAAGTTGCCTGAAAAGCCCCGTCGGGACAGCAACTTGACGCAAAACTGCCTGATTTTACAATGGCTTGGGGGACAATCCGAAATATGAGCATATCTCCCCGATCTACCCCCATCAAACTGCAGAAGCCTGCCCACAAGCGCCCACCACCCAAAGTGGCAGCGGCCAAAATGGCTGCAGCCCTGGCGGCGCAGGTGCCTCAGTCTGCCGAGGCGAAAATCGCCATGGGCTGGTTGCACACGGCCAAGTTCCTGACCACCGCGCCTGAACTCAAGCACCTGCCGCTGCTTGACGTGCCGGAAATCGCCTTTGTCGGGCGCTCCAATGCCGGCAAGTCCACGTGCATCAACACCCTGACCCAGATCAACCGCCTGGCCTTCGCGTCCAAGACGCCGGGGCGCACGCAAAGCATCAACCTGTTCTCGCTCGGCAAACAGGGCGTGATGGACGCGGTACTGGCCGATTTGCCAGGTTACGGCTATGCAGCGGTCCCCAAGACGGCCAAGTTGCGCTGGCAGCAGGTCATGGGCAACTACCTGCAGACGCGCGACACACTCAGGGGCGTGGTGCTGCTGTGCGACCCGCGCCACGGCCTGACCGAGCTCGATGAAATCCTGCTCGACGTCATCCGCCCGCGCGTGGAAGAGGGGCTGAAGTTTCTGGTGCTGCTGACCAAGTCGGACAAACTCAACAAGACCGAAGCGGCCAAGGCGCTGTCCATTGTGCGACTGCAGGCCGGCGGCGGCGATGTCAAACTGTTTTCAGCGCTGAAGCGGCAAGGCGTGGAGGAAGTGGCCCAGCATCTATGGCATTGGGCGCACCCGCCTGTCAAGGAAGACCAGGCGGCTCCTCCTGCTGACGGGCCAGCCGCCGACTGATACCCGGCGGCCGGGCCGCTTCTGCATTTTCAAGACAAATCTGCCTCCAGCCCTTTGCCAACGGGCGCAGGTAGCTACCAAATGCATAGCAACATGATCCAGACACGCTTTTTGAGCCTGCCCCACGGCATCACCCTGTCTTGCCGCATTGCGGGCGAGGAAGGCAGGCCGGTGCTGATGTTTCTGCATGGTTTTCCCGAGGCGGCCTTTGTCTGGGATGGCTTGCTTGCGCATTTCGCGCGGCCGGAAAACGGCGGCTACTTCTGCATCGCGCCCAATTTGCGCGGCTTTGAGCAATCCAGCGCACCCGCAGACCCGGCCGCTTACCGCGCCAAACACCTGGTTCAGGACATCGCGGCGCTGATCGCGGCGGTGTGCGTTGACCAACACGAAGAATCCCTCCCTGCCAGCCGGGGCCGCGGAACCGGCTTCGCCGGGCCGCAGGCGCAGCGCCCCTCTTCTTCGTGCAAGGGGCAGCGCACCGCCGAAGGTACACGCAGTGACAAGCGTGGGGGCCATTTGGAGGCGCTGGTCGCGCACGACTGGGGCGGCGCCGTCGCCTGGAGCGTGGCGGCGCTGATGCCGCAGCTGATGAACAAACTGGTCATCATCAATTCACCGCACCCCGCCACGTTTTTGCGCGAATTGCAGAACTCGCCGTCGCAACAGGCGGCCAGCGCCTACATGAATTTCCTGATTCGCCCGGATGCCGAAGCCCTGCTGGCCGAGGACGACTTTCGACGGCTCTGGCAGTTTTTGACGAATGGCAGCGGCCCGCAGGCCGGCGGCGCGCCCGCCTGGCTGACGGACGAGGTCAGGGACCAGTACCGGGCGGTCTGGCGCGCCGGGCTGACCGGCGGCTGCAACCTCTACCGAGCCTCCCCGCTGCGACCACCACGGCCGAGTGACCCGGCCGCTGCTGCGGTGACGCTGCCCCCAGCGACGCTGACCGTGCTGCTGCCGACATTGGTGCTGTGGGCCATGGATGACATTGCGCTGCCGCCAGCGCTGATCGACGGCCTGGCTGACTATGTGCCCCACATGCAGCTGGAGCGCGTCCCGGGCGCATCCCACTGGATCGTGCACGAGCAGCCCGACCTGGTGGCACGTTTGATCGCAGATTTTCTCGGCCAGCCCTGATCAGGATGCTCTGTTTTTTATAGCTACCTAAGCCGGTTCGGAAGGGGCCAGAGGCATAAAGAGCTTGAAACTCCGGCTCTTTCCTCCTCTTTTTTTTTCTTCACTTTTCTTTTCTCAATAGATCGAAGGCTCGCCTTCGGGCCGGCTCTTGAAGCGTTTGTGCACCCAGTAATACTGGGCGGGCATGGTGTTGATGTAGTCCTGCAGGCGGACATTCATCCGTGCCGTGTCGGCCACAAAATCGGCCGACGGTACGTCGGTCCAGGCCGGCATGACCTCGACCTCGTAACCCGCCGCGGTCATACGTGTCACGACCGGAACCACTTTGGCGCGGCCCAGCTTCGCAAAACGCGACAGCGAAGGCACAGTGGCAGCGTCCACGCCATAAAACGGCACAAACACCGACTCTTCGGGTCCGAAATTCATATCCGGCAGCAAATACAGCGGCTGGCCCGCGCGCAGCGCGCTGATGAGGGGCTGCACACCTTCCGCGCGGCCAAACAGGCGCGCGTTGGCAAACCGCCTGCGCCCACGCAGGATCCAGCGGTCCAGCAGCTTGTTGGCCTGATCGGTGTAGATGGTGGTGAACGAGCGGCTCACCTGCTGCGTCAACGCCGCCCAACCCGCATCGAGCCCGACAAAGTGCGGCGCAAACAACACCACTGGCTGCTCGCCGTCCAGTTCTGCCAGTGCGCCCTTCAGTTGCAGGCGTTGCCTGAGCTTGTCAGGACGGCCATGCCAGAGCCAGCTGCGGTCCAGCCAGGCCTGGGCAAAAAACACAAAAGTCTGCCGCGTCATGGCGCGACGTTCGTCGTCCCGCAACTCCGGAAAGCACAGCCGCAGGTTGGTTTGCACCACATTGCGGCGCGGCACAGCCAGCAGATACAGCAGCCCGCCCAGCGCCACGCCCATGGCCCGCACCACCGGCAGCGGCAGGGACGCGAGCAATTGCATGAAAACAATGCCACTGCGGGTGAACAGGTAGCTGGCCAGCTGGCGCGGTGTTCTCACGCGGTTTCGTCTCCAGTCTGCTGGCGCGGCTGCTTGTAGCGCGCGTAGCCCCACAGGTACTGCCCTGGCTGGCTCCGCACAATGGCCTCGATCGCCTGGTTGATCACGGTCACCGCCGGTAGCAGGTCGGATTTTGGCAAACTGTCCAGCGAGGTGAGCGGTGACCAGATTTTCAGGAAGTACCCGCGTCCTTTCGGCAATCGCTCACAACTGACAGGCAGGACCACCGCGCCGCTTTGCAGGGCCAGCCGTGCCGCGAGGGTCATGGTGTAGGCCGGTTTGCCAAAAAATGGCACCCACAGCCCCTGCCCTTCGGGCGGGACCTGGTCGGTCAGCAAGGCCACAGCCTGGTTGTTTTTCAGCGCCTTGAGCATCTGCCGGATGCCGCTCAGGCTGGCCGGTACCGCATAAAACCCTGGCCGGCTGCGGGCCAACTTTTCCAGCCGGGCCAGCCAGGGCTTTCTCGCGGGCCGGTAGATCGCGGTGACAGGCCCGTACAGTTCTGCCAGAGCCTGCGGCCCGAGTTCAAAGCTGCCGCAATGGGGCCCAAAAAAGATCACGCCCCTGTTGCGCGCAAAGGCGTCGCGCGCGTGGCCCTGTCCTTCGATGCGCACATTGCCGAGACAGGACACGGTGGGCGGCCGCATCCACAGCTTGGGCAGCTCGGCAACAAAACGCCCGGCCTCGCCAATGGCTGGCCGGGATGCATCGAACGCGATCCCGGCTTGCGCAACATTGGCCCGAAACTCCCGCCGGTAGCCGGCACTCAGGAACCAGACCAGCCAGCCCAGGCCCGCGCCCAGCGCATGCAACGCGCGCAAGGGCCAAAGGGACAAGAAACGGAACAGGTGGATCATGGACGGGGCGGCTGGAGCAGGGAGTGCGATGAGTTGATAGAATGCTTGCTGTCGCCGAGTTACTGAACAACTTGCAGGGCGACATTAAACCAAACTGCTAAAGCGTTCGCCGAGGCACCCCAAGCCGGCAACGCGCCGACTAACTTCATGGAGTGTACGCAATGGCGAACGATTTTCTCTTTACTTCCGAATCCGTCTCCGAAGGCCATCCCGACAAGGTAGCCGACCAGATTTCCGATGCCATCCTGGATGCCATCTTCAAGCAGGATCCGCTTTCCCGCGTGGCCGCCGAGACCCTGACCAATACCGGTCTGGTCGTGCTGGCGGGTGAAATCACCACCAACGCCCACGTGGACTACATCCAGGTGGCGCGTGACACCATCAAGCGCATCGGCTACGACAACACCGACTACGGCATCGACTACAAAGGCTGCGCGGTCATGGTCTGCTACGACAAGCAGTCCAACGACATCGCCCAGGGCGTGGACCATGCGTCCGACGATCACCTGAACACCGGCGCAGGTGACCAGGGCCTGATGTTTGGCTACGCCTGCGACGAAACGCCGGACCTGATGCCCGCGCCCATCTATTACGCCCACCGCCTTGTTGAGCGCCAGGCCCAGTTGCGCAAGGACGGCCGCCTGCCTTTCTTGCGCCCGGACGCCAAAAGCCAGGTCACCATGCGTTATGTGGATGGCAAGCCGCACAGCATCGACACCGTGGTGCTGTCCACCCAGCACAGCCCTGACCAGAGCGAAACTGCCCACAAGATGAAGGCTTCCTTCATTGAGGCCATCATTGAAGAGATCATCAAGCCGGTTCTGCCCAAGGGCATGATCACCAAGGACACCCGCTACCTGATCAACCCGACAGGTCGTTTTGTTATTGGCGGTCCACAAGGCGACTGCGGCCTGACCGGCCGCAAGATCATCGTGGACACCTACGGCGGCGCCTGCCCGCATGGTGGCGGCGCGTTCTCAGGCAAGGACCCCTCCAAGGTGGACCGTTCGGCCGCTTACGCTGCGCGCTACGTGGCCAAGAACATCGTTGCCGCCGGTTTGGCCAAGCAGTGCCAGATTCAGGTGGCGTATGCGATCGGCGTTGCAAAACCCATGAACGTGACGGTGTACACCGAGGGCACTGGCGTGATTTCTGACGAGAAGCTCTCGGCGCTTGTGCAGGAGCAATTTGACCTTCGTCCGAAAGGCATCATCCAGATGCTGGATCTGTTGCGCCCGATCTACGAAAAGACCGCCGCCTACGGCCACTTTGGCCGCGACGAACCCGAATTCACGTGGGAGCGAACAGATAAAGCTGCTGTCCTACGTGCCGCGGCTGGCTTGAAGGTTTGACCGGTTTTACTGGGGGGTCCCTCAACAATCTTGCTGTCTGGTTTCTGGCCACCCGGCCGTCTGGGCTGGCAGCAACGTGGCGAGTAGGGCAGCTACCGCATCCGGGTCCACCGGCTTGGTGAGGTGGGCATAAAAGCCAGCCACTTTTGATTTCCGGATGTCGTCCTCGGTGCCCCATCCGGTCAAGGCAATCAATCGAGTCGCCGCCGTGGCGGGATCGGCCAGAAGCTTTTCCGCCACTTCATAACCGTTCATGCCCGGCAAGCCGATATCGAGAAATACCACATCCGGGCGAAAAGAAAGCGCCATCTCCAGCCCTGCCTCGCCGCTGAATGCCGAACGCACATCGTGGCCCGACAAATCCAGCAACATGGCCATGGCTTCTGCAGCATCCACGTTATCGTCAACCACCAAAATCCGATGCCCGGCCACGGAGGGACTGACGTGCCGCGCCGCAGGCACGAGAGCCTCGGCAGCTAGGAGCCTGTCGGACTTGGGAATCGTCGGCTGCAAATCGACCGCAGCGGTCCATTTTTCACCGTCTTTTTGTCCCATAGCTGGGCTATGGGTCTGCAAATCCGGCAAAAACTGTCCTCGCTGGGCCCGATTTTCGCTC
>NZ_JBDNGU010000094.1:0-2331 GCF_041689105.1 Polaromonas sp.
ACCATCATCACGGCCACCGGCTTGTTCGGCGCATCCGGGTTGTTGGCATGAAACTCCATCAGGGCCGCCAGATCGGCAAAACCCATGTCATAGGTGCCCGAGGCTACGCGGGTGACAGTGCCGCCCGAGCCGTTGCCAGCGTCCACTGTTACATCAAGCTTGGCGTCCTTGAAATACCCCTTGGCGGCGGGCGTCAGAAAGAGTGCGGCCGGGCCCTCAAAACGCCAGTCGAGCTGGAACTTGATCGGCGTGTTTTGCGCGTGGGCGGTACCGAACATGGCGGCCAGCGACAGGACGGCGGCCGTCTGGAGAAAGACTCGTTTTTTCATGGATGCTCCAAAGCAAAGAATTACAACAAACAGGTACACGCAAAAACTATGCCGAAGCCGGAGCCTGGCACCGTAGGGGTACTTATTTTCGTTGAAATTCAGTCCCAGAAGCATGGACCAGACTCGGGAAATACCCCCGAAGTCGGGGCTCAGGCGTCGGGCATAACCGGGTGCTGGGCCATATTTTCGAGTGCGCGTACCAGCGCTGAGTGGTCGGCCTGTCCATGGCCGAGCGCCACGCAGGACTGCATCAGTTGCGCGGCCATCGCGGTTTGCGGCAGGGCCAGATCCAGCGCCCTGGCACCTTGCAAGGCCAGGTTCAGGTCCTTCTGGTGCAGCGCGATGCGAAAGCCCGGCGCGAAAGTCCGCTTGATCATGCGCTCGCCGTGCACTTCGAGAATGCGCGACGAGGCAAAGCCGCCCATCAGCGCAGCGCGCACCTTGGCCGGGTCGGCCCCTGCCTTTGAGGCAAACACCAGGGCTTCGCCGACGGCGGCAATCGTCAGCGCCACAATGATCTGGTTGGCCACTTTGCACACCTGGCCGTCGCCCGGGCCGCCCACCAGGGTCACGTTTTTGCCCATCAAATCAAACAATGGTTTGACACGCTCGAAGGTCGAAGACTCGCCGCCGACCATGATGGTCAGGCTGGCCGCCTTGGCGCCCACCTCGCCGCCGGACACGGGGGCGTCGAGCCACTCGCAGCCCAAAGCCTGGATCTTCTTCGCAAAGCCGCGTGTGGCGATCGGATCAATCGAGCTGCAGTCCACCACGGTTTTGGCTGCACTGAGTCCTGACGCCACGCCATTTTTTCCGAACAGCACCAGTTCCACATCAGGCGTGTCGGGTAGCATCAGGAAGATGATATCGGCCCGCTCAGCCACGCCCTGCGCTGTGGTGCAGATCGTGGCGCCGCTCTGTGCCAATTCCTCGGGTATCTTGCTGCGTGTGTTGACAAACATCACATGGCCGGCGTTCAGCAAGTGGCCGGCCATGGGCGCGCCCATGATACCCAGACCGATGAAGCCGATTTTGAGTCCTGATTTGGTCATGCACGTGCTCCGGACAGCCAGCCGAGACCGTCGGTGGTGGTGGTTTTTGGTTTGTATTCGCAGCCTATCCAGCCGTCGTAGCCAGCTGCGTCAATGTGTTTGAAGAGCCAGGCGTAGTTGATCTCGCCGGTGCCGGGCTCGTTGCGCCCCGGGTTGTCGGCCAGCTGGATGTGGCCGATACGTGCCATGTTTTTGCTCAGGGTGCTGGCCAGTTCGCCTTCCATCCGCTGTGCGTGGTAGATGTCGTACTGCACGAAGAGGTTGGGCGAGCCCACCTCATCGAGAATGGCCAGGGCCTGGTCGGTGCGCGACAGGAAGAAGCCGGGGATGTCAAAGGTATTGATTGGTTCGATCAACAGCCGGATGCCGGCCGCCTGCAGGGCAGACGCGGCAAAACGCAGATTGGCGACCAGGGTGGCATGGGCCTGCGCCGCGCTGGCGCCTTCGGGCAGCTTGCCGGCCAGGCAATTGACCTGCGGGCAGCCCAGGGCGGTGGCGTAGTCAATCGCCCGGTTCACGCCGTCCCGAAATTCGGCGGTGCGTCCGGCATGGCAGGCGATGCCGCGCTCGCCGGCGGCCCAGTCGCCCGCCGGCAGGTTGTGCAGCACCTGCTTCAGTCCATTGGATGTCAAGGCGGCAACGAGCTCCTGCTTGCTGTAGTCGTAGGGAAACAGGTATTCCACCGCATCAAAGCCGGCCGTGCGCGCGGCCTTGAAGCGGTCCATGAAGGGGAGCTCGGTAAACAGCATGGTGAGGTTGGCGGCAAATTTCGGCATGAATCTTTCCAGGGGACTTTTTGTTGCGGCCTAGTCGAGCATCGCGGCCAAGGCCGTGGGTGCGTCGTCGCGCGTGGCGGCCAGGTCTTCAAACTCGACGATGTTGTCGATCTCGGTGCCCATGGCAATGTTGGTCACACGCTCCAGGATCACCTCGATCACCACCGGCACCTG
>NZ_JBDNGU010000095.1:0-10207 GCF_041689105.1 Polaromonas sp.
GCCAGCGCAAAGTCCTTCGCATAGTCGGCGCCAGTGATGTCGATGCTGGCGAACTGCGGCTTTGCGTCGGTGCAGCCGGCCATCAAGCCAAAAAGGCCTGCAGCCCCCGTCCATAAAGCGCCACCAGCTATGAACTTGATAACATTTCGTTTGCTGGCGGAAACAGGTGCGAACTTCATACGAGGTAATGGTCCAGTAGCAGGGCCGCAAATAAAACAGACAGATGAATCAGCGAGAAGCGAAAAGTCTTACGCGCCAGCGCATCGGAATAGTTGCGCCACAGCCGCCAGGCGTACCAACTGAAGCCAAAGCTCAGCCCAATCGCCACCACCAGATAAAGCCAGCCGCTCATCTTGAAGATAAACGGCAGCAGGCAGGCGGCAAACAGCACCAGCGTGTACAAAAACACCTGCAGGCGCGTGAACTCGTTGCCATGCGTCACCGGCAGCATCGGCAACCCGGACTTGCGGTAATCCTCCACGCGGTACAGCGCCAGCGCCCAGAAGTGTGGCGGCGTCCACAGAAAAATGATCAAAAACAGAATCAGCGCTTCGGGGCTGACGCTGCCGGTCATGGCGGCCCAGCCCAGTACCGGCGGCATGGCGCCCGAGGCGCCACCGATCACGATGTTTTGCGGCGTCAGCGGCTTCAGGATCACGGTGTAGACCACGGCGTAACCCACAAAAGTCGCAAAGGTCAGCCACATGGTCAGCGGATTAACCCAGACATGCAGGATGAAGGAGCCGGCAGCGCACAGCAGGCTGGAAAAAGCCAGGGTCAGCGGGTTGCTGATCTGCCCCTGCGCCGTGGCACGCCAGGCGGTGCGTTTCATTTTCGAGTCGATCTGCTGCTCGACCAGGCAATTGAAGGCTGCGGCGGCACCGGCCACCAGCCAGATGCCGACGCAGGCAATGATCGCCAGCTTCACCTCGGCCCAGCCCGGCACACCGGGCACCGCCAGCACCATGCCGATCAGGGCGCAGAACACGATGAGCTGCACCACGCGCGGCTTGGTCAGCGCATAAAACTGCGCGAATTTGGAAGGCACAAAAGGAGTGATCGCCACGGAGGCGGAAGTGTCAGAGGGGTTCATAGGCGGGCAGCCCTCAATTTTGACGCAGTTGCCGTCTGCGGGGCGCGCCGGCTGGAAAAAAGAGCGCCCGTCAGCGCCACCACCAGCGCGGCCGCCCCCCCGGTGTGGGAGACTGCGGCGACCAGCGGCCAGCCGAGCACGACATTGCTCAAGCCGGTGCCGAACTGCCACAGCGCCAAGCCAGCTACCCAGTTGCCATACAAGCGCATCGCGGGAATCCGCCGCAACTGCCAGGCCAGCAGCAGCAGCGCGGCAAATACGAGATAAGCGGCGAGCCTGTGTACGTAATGAATGGCGGTCAGTGCCTGGAAGCTGATGTTGTCGCCGTCCAGCCCAGCGCCCAGTGCGCGCCAGAAGGTGAAGCCTTCGCGGAAGTTCATGGCCGGCCAGAAGCTGCCCTGGCAGGCCGGAAACTCGTTGCAGGCCAGAACCGCGTAATTGGTGCTGACCCAGCCGCCCAGCGCAATCTGTACCCAGACCAAAGCAAATGTGGCCGAAAGCAACAGCCATGCACCCTTGGGCAACAACACCGGCCGTGTGGCTTCGTGCGCCTGCGCGTAACGCACGGCCTGGGCCTGCAACAGCGCGAGCAGGATCAACCCACCCAGGAGATGCAGGGTGACGATCAACGGAAACAGCTTCATGGTCACCGTCAGCGCGCCGAAAGCGCCCTGAATACACACCCAGATGAGCGTGGCCAGCGGCCACCAAAGCGGCAGCGCGGCGCTGGAGCCCGCGGTGCCCGCTCGCCCCTTGCGTCGCTCCAGCCAGGTAAAGACGGTGAGGGTCAGGATGAGCACACCGACACCCGTGGCCAGGTAACGGTGGATCATTTCTATCCAGGCCTTGGGATGTGTCACCGGCCCACTGGGCATGGCCGCCTGCGCCGCGCTGATGGGCTGGCTCGCACCCATTGGGCTGGCGTGGCCGTAACAGCCCGGCCAGTCGGGGCAGCCCAGTCCCGAATCGGTCAGCCGCGTGAAAGCACCAAACAGCACCAGATCAAAGGTCAGGAACAGCGTGAGCAGGGTCAGCACCCGCAGGCGCCGCGCCATTGACTGGTTCTTGTTGCGCAACCACACCCAGGCCAGCGGACCCAGCGCCAGCACCAGCCCCATGGCCATCAGGCGCAGCGTGGGACTCAGGTTGTAGAGCTCTTGCGTGTCCATGCCTAGGGAATCCCAGCTATTGCTACACGCGCCCCGTCCCCATACCAGCAGGGGCCGCGGAACCGGCTTTGCCGGACCGCAGGCGCAGCGGCCCCCTTGGGGGGCCGGGAGCTACACGCAGTGAGCGACCGTGGGGGCCATGTGCGCAGCAAACCACACGCAGTGGGGAGCGTGGGGGCCATATTCACCTGCCGTCCTTGTCCCAGGAGCTCGAAGCGCGCAGCAGGCGTTCGAGGTCGCGCTTCGCCTGGGCCGCGCCTGCGGCATCCATGTTGGCCGGAAAACGCATCATCCAGTTGCCCATCGGGTCCACCACATACAGGTGGTCAGCGAGTTGGCGGCCGGCGGCGGGTTGCAGCCATTGCTCCAGGCCCGCGACGCGCAGCACGGTGGCGCCCTGCAGCGCGGTGTTCAGTGCTGAGGGAATCGCTGCCGCGTCGTTGACCAGCCAGACACGGTCCAGCCGGTCTTTCTCGCGGCCCAGCGACTCGCGCAGCTGACGCTGGAAATACAGATGCTGCTGGCAGGTGACATCACAGGCACCACCGGCCACGCTGAGCAGCAGCCACTGCCCCTTGAGCGCTAACAGTTCGGTGCGGCTGCCGTCGGGCGCCACGGCCGCGACGGCCGGCAACGGACGCTGTGGGCCGATCAACTCGCCATAGTTGCGCCGGGCGTCTGGACGGATCACGTAATAGGTGAAGTAAGAGGCGATCACCGGCGCAGCGCACACCAGCAGCACAGCCAGCATTTTCCAACGCCCCGTGCGCACGTCGGGGGGCTCCATCACGGCGGCGGCATCGGCTTGCGGCAGGCTGTGCACGGTCAACTCCAGAGGCTGGTCCTGGCCGGCGGGGGGGGAAGCAGAGGAAGGCTGAGGGTGTTGCACGTTGGATTCGCTATGAGGAACGGGAAGAAACATCGGAAGAACGCCGCTGCCTGCGGTACGGAAGCACCAGCTGGAACCAGCCATACAGGCCAACCAGCAGCGCGCACAACGCAAACCACTGGAAGGCATAACCGTAGTGCTTGTCGACCCCGGTGTTGGGCGCTGGCCAATTGCGCAGCAGCCCTTCGCTGGGTGCGCCGGTCTGCAGCAGCGAAGCGGCCAGCAGAGGCGTTCCGGTTTCAGCGCTGAAGGCAACCATGTCAAGATTCTGCCGGATGCGACCCTGGGCCGCGCCTTCAAACTCGTAAAGCTTGGACGGCGGCGGGGCCATGCGGCCGGCCACAGTGACCATACCGGCAGGTGTCTGGACCTCGGGCAAACTCGTTCGGTCGGTGAAGTTGCGCGGCACCCAGCCGCGCTGCACCAGAATCGATTGTGTGCTGCCGGCCAGCACCAGCGGCGTGACCACCCAGAAGCCCGGCTTGCCGTCCATGGGCCGGTTGTCCAGGTAGACGGTATGCGCCGCCTGCCAGCTGCCCTGCAGCGCGGCTTCGCGGTGCAGGACATTTGCTATGTTTTTAGTAGCTAGCAACGCACGTCCGTCAAGGGTTGGAAGCCTTTTTTGTGTATCTATGGCAGCCTGCAGCGCTTCTTTTTGCGCAGCGCGGCGCAATTGCCACTGGCCCAGCGAGAAGGTCAGCGCCACCATCACCACGGCGGCCACAGTCACGATCAAAAAACGGCGATTGAGCAAAAAAAACCTCATGCGCGGATAATCCTGTTCATGAATTACCTTGTCGCACTCGCATTTTTGGCCATTCTCGCCAGCCTCGCTTCGGCGCTTTTTTTCATGCTCAAGGACGGCACTGGCGGCAAGGCCAAGACGAGCAACATGGCGCGCGCACTGGCCTTTCGTGTCGGCTTTTCCATCCTGCTGTTTGTCTGCATCCTGATCGCCTGGAAGATGGGTTACATCCAGCCTACCGGCATTCCGGCGGGCAAGTAAAAAGAAAAAGGCCGCCCTGGCGACCTTCTGTGCATCCGGCGGCGCAGCGCCGTCACAGCCAGTAAACGAGGATGTAAAGGCCCAGCCACACCACGTCCACAAAGTGCCAATACCAGGCCGCGCCCTCGAATCCGAAATGGCGGTCTGCGGTGAAATGGCCGCTTTGCAGGCGCAGCGTGATGAACAGCAGCATCAACATACCGACAAACACGTGGAAGCCGTGGAAACCGGTCAGCATGAAAAAAGTGGAGCCGAAGGCACCCGAGGAGAGCTTGAGATTGAGGTCGGTATAGGCATGGAAGTACTCATACCCCTGCACACCCAGGAAGGCTATACCCAGCAACACCGTCACCCACATGAAGGCAATCGTCTTGCCGCGATGGTTTTCGCGCAGCGCGTGGTGGGCAATCGTCAAGGTCACGCCAGAGGTCAGCAGCAAGGCAGTGTTGATGGTCGGCAGCCAGAAGGGCCCCATGGTCGTGAACGGCTCGATGATGTTGGCCGGCGAGCCGGTGGCACCGACGGCCGTGCTGGGCCAGACCGCCTTGAAATCAGGCCAGAGCAGCGAGTTTTCCAGGCCACCCAGCGCCGGCAGCGCGTGCGAACGCGCCCACCACAGGGCGAAGAAGAAGGCGCCGAAAAACATGACTTCCGAGAAGATGAACCAGCTCATGCTCCAGCGGTATGACAACTCGATCTTGTGCCCATACAGGCCGCCTTCGCTTTCCCGTGCGGCAGTGCGGAACCAGAAAAACAGCACTGTCAGCCACCAGACCATGCCGAAAGCCAGCGACCAGGCGCCCCAGCCCGAGCCATTGATCCACTGACCGGCGCCCAGGATCACGAAGAACAGGCCCACGGATGTCATCACCGGGTACGCGGACGGCGCCGGGACAAAGTAATACGGTGTGCCTGTAGATGCTGCTGAAGACATTTCCAACTCCTGTTTCGCTATATTCTTGAATTCATGAGGTCACTCATGGTGCGCACGGCCTTGCGGCTACTTGCCCACCACCCAGGTAGCCAGAAGGATCAGGCTACCGACAAACACCAGCAGGCCGACCAGCGCCACGATGACGATGTGGATCGGGTTGAGCTGCTCCACGTCTTTTTCGTAGTCGCCGCGCGCGCGCAGACCGACAAACGACCAGCTGACCGCCTTGATGGTGCGCCAGATGGAGCCCTTGCGCTGAACCGGTGATTTGTTCATGTGCCCGGCTCCAGCCTCGGCACCACAGCCCCACCCACCGCAGCGACAGGCGCCGCCGGCGTTTTACCGCCGACCTCGAAGAAGGTGTACGACAGCGTGATGGTGTTCACGTCTTTGGACAGCTTGGGATCGATCACAAAGGCCACCGGCCACTGTTTCTTCTCGCCTGGGGCGAGGGTGTACTGGCTGAAGCAGAAACACTCCAACTTGTTGAAATGGGCGCCTGCCTGAGACGGCGCATAACTCGGGATCGCCTGCGCGGACATCGTACGGTCCTGCACGTTCTGGAATTCATACATCACCGTGGCCAGCTCGCCGGGATGCACTTGCAGCGAGCCGACCGCAGGCTTGAACACCCAGGGACCACGCGCATTGGCATCAAACTCGACGGTGATGCTGCGGCTGGTGTCGACCTGCGTATTGGCGGACACGCTGGAGGTGGCGCCGGGAATCTGCCGGTCTCCCAAGGCCAGGATATTGATGCCGGTCATCTCGCAGATGGCCTTGTAAATCGGCACCAGCGCATAACCGAAGGCAAACATGCCAAGCACAATCACGCCCAGCTTGCCCACCATCCTTAAATTTTCACGCTTCGGGCCCATCCGTCAGCCTTTACCGAAAAAGACCAGCTTGGCCATAAAGCCGAGGAAAAACACCACTGCGATCGAGGCGAGGACCAGCCCCAGCCGCAGGTTGTTTTTTTTCTGTTCAGGTGTCATGTCAGGCATGCGCTTGCGAGATGTCAGTACCCAATGACCTTGGTCGCCGTGGCGTCCAGGCGGGGCGGTGTCTCAAAGGTATGGAAGGGTGCGGGCGATGCCACTTCCCATTCCAGGCCTTCGGCGCCTGCGCCGTCCGGGTCGTTCCAGGGACGCTGCGGTGCTTTTTCACCCTTGCCGCGCATGGTCGGCAGGACCACGAACAGGAAGAAGTACACCTGGGCGAAACCGAAGAAGAAGGCACCGACGCTGGCAATCGCGTTGAAATCGGCGAATTGCATGGGGTAGTCGGCATAACGGCGCGGCATGCCGGCCAAGCCCAGGAAATGCATCGGGAAGAAGGTCACATTGAAGGAGATCAGCGACCACCAGAAGTGGATCTTGCCGCGCTTTTCGTTATACATCACGCCGGTCCACTTGGGCGACCAGTAGTAATAGCCGGCAAACAGGGCATACAGCGAGCCAGCCACGAGAACGTAATGGAAGTGGGCCACCACGTAGTAGGTGTCCTGCACCTGGATGTCAATCGGCGCAACCGCCAGGATCAGGCCGGTGAACCCGCCCATGGTGAACACGAAAATGAAACCGACCGCGAAAAGCATCGGGGTCTCGAAGGTCATCGAACCCTTCCACATGGTTGCGATCCAGTTGAAGATTTTCACGCCCGTGGGCACGGCGATCAGCATGGTCGAGTACATGAAGAACAGCTGGCCGGTGACCGGCATGCCGGTGGTGAACATGTGGTGCGCCCACACGACAAAGCTCAGGATCGCGATGGAACCGGTGGCATACACCATGGAGGCGTAACCGAACAGGCGCTTGCGGGAGAAAGCCGGAAGGATCTGGCTGATGATGCCGAAGGCCGGCAAAATCATGATGTAGACCTCGGGGTGACCGAAGAACCAGAAAATGTGCTGGAACATCACCGGATCGCCGCCGCCGGCGGGGTTGAAGAAGCTGGTGCCGAAGTGGCGGTCTGTCAGCGTCATGGTGATCGCGCCGGCCAGAACCGGCATCACGGCGACCAGCAGGTAGGCGGTGATCAGCCAGGTCCAGCAGAACATCGGCATTTTCATCAGCGTCATGCCGGGTGCGCGCATGTTCAGGATGGTCACGATGATGTTGATCGAACCCATGATGGACGACGCGCCCAGGATGTGCAGCGCAAAAATGCCGGCGTCCATCGAGGGGCCCATTTGCAGCGACAGCGGCGCATACAGCGTCCAGCCACCTGCCGGAGCGCCACCGGGCATGAAGAAGGAACCTACGATCATCAGGGCGGCCGGGATCAGCAGCCAGAAGCTGAAGTTGTTCATCCGGGCAAAGGCCATATCAGCCGCGCCAATCTGCAGCGGAATCATCCAGTTCGCGAAACCGACAAAGGCCGGCATGATGGCACCAAACACCATGATGATGCCGTGCATGGTCGTGAGCTGGTTGAACAACTCGGGGTTGACCAGTTGCAGGCCAGGCTGGAACAGCTCGGCGCGAATGCCAAGCGCGAGTACACCGCCAACCATCAGCATCGTGAAGCTGAAAAGCAGGTAGAGCGTTCCGATGTCCTTGTGGTTGGTCGCAAAAACCCAACGCCGCCAGCCCGTAGGGGCATGGTGATCGTGGTCGTCATGCGCGTGATCATGATGGTCGAGAACTGCACTCATCTTGGCTTCCTTTGGTGGCTTTTGCCTGTAACTTTGTCTTTGCGGGCCGGCAGGGTGTGCCGGCTGTTGGGTGAGTAGGTCAGCGGCTTATTTGCGGGCGGCCTGGAACTCAGCCGGCTGCACAAGCTGGCCAGTCTGGTTGGACCAGTTGTTCTTGGTGTAGGTGGCCACCGCAGCAAGATCGGTATCACTCAGTGTTTTCCATGGCGGCATAGCGCCGCCTGCCGCGCCATTGAGCAGGATCTGGATCTGCTTGCCATGGTCCTTGTCCAGCACGATGGCCGAGCCGTCCAGCGCCTTGATTGGGCCGGCACCCTTGCCGTTGGCCTGGTGGCATGCCGCACAATTGGCAGCATAGACTTTTTCGCCGCGGGCCTTGAGTTCAGGCAGCGCCCACACCTTGGCAGGATCATCGGCCTTGGCAGCCGCTTCCTTGACCTTGACGCCAACCCATTTGCTGTAATCCTCGGCAGAGAGCACTTTCACATGGATGGGCATGTAGGCGTGCTCCTTGCCGCACAGCTCGGCGCACTGACCGTAGTAGTCGCCGATTTTTTCTGCGCGGAACCAGGTGTCACGCACAAAACCGGGGATCGCGTCCTGCTTGATGCCGAAGGCCGGCACCATGAAGGCGTGGATCACGTCATTGGCGGTGGTGATGATGCGGACCTTGCGGTCCACCGGCACGACCAGCGGGTTGTCCACCTTGAGCAGGTAGTTGTCCAGCTCTTCGCCCTTTTTCGGGCCGCCGCTGTTGGATATTTCGCGGTGAGTACTGTCCAGCGTCGACACAAAGCCGATGCCTTCGCCCTCACCCTTGATGTAGTCGTAGCCCCATTTCCACTGCATGCCGGTGGCCTTGATGGTCAGGTCGGCGCCGGTCGTGTCCTTGGAGGCCACCAGCACCTTGGTGGCCGGCAGGGCCATCAGGATCACGATGACAAACGGAACAATGGTCCAGATGATCTCGACCGTGGTGGACTCGTGAAAGTTGGCAGCCTTGTGACCGACGGACTTGCGGTGTTTCCAGATGGAATAAAACATCACGCCGAACACCGCCAGGAAAATGACCACGCAGATGATCATCATGAACCAGTGCAGCCAATGCTGCTCTTCGGCAATTTTGGTCACTGCGGGGTGCAGGTTGAGCTGGTTGACGGCCGGGCCACCAGGCAGGTCGTTGACCGCGTAAGCCGCGGTGCTGACCCAGCCGCCCACCAAAGCCGTGACGGCGGCCAGCTTGCAACTGGCGTTCAGAACCAGCGACTTCAAAACCTGGCCTGCGTGCTTCATTCCAGACCCTATCGTTGTACGTACGTTCATCGTGATCACTTTTAATGCCTCAATTACCGACTGATTAAGCACTTGATTATAAAGTTAGCCTTGGCGCCACCTCTTGCCGACCAACCGCTCTCATCGCCCGTCACTACCGCCAGTCCCCATGCCCCGCCTCAACACCCATGCAGCGCATGCCGGATTTCCCGGGCCAGTGCCGGCCTCAATTCGGGGCGCACATGACGCCCCACGCTGACCGACCGCCCCTGACCAGATACCTCGATCAGCGAGCCGTCACCGTGCCTGGGTTCGACGCGAACCCATTGCCGGTTGAACTCCGCGCGCTCCAGGCGCCCCGCGCTTTCGAGCTCTACCACCAGACGAACGCCATCCAGCACGATGCGCTCCCCGTCGGCCGCATGCCGGGCATACACGGCAAACGCTGTGCCTACCAGCATGAGCTCCAGGCACGCAAAAGGCAGAACCAGGGTTGCGCCCTGCCACCAGAAAAATCCGGCAATGCCCAGCGAAACGGCGCACAGCGACACATACAGCCACGCCAGTTGCGCCGGCGTCACCGAACAATTGCGCTTGAGCAGCCACTGGACCGCCTGCTGAGCCTGGCCGTTCTGGCCGGATGCTGTGGCGAAACGAAATGCCGGAGAGACGTGCGACACGGGGCAACACTCGAGAAATTGCCGCCGATCAAACACTTTCGGCTGCGTGGTGCGTGGGAACATACCCAAAATTCGAGTCTGGATTGTAGCCGGGTTTACCCCGTGCAAAGCCGCCGACGCGGTCCCAATCCGGCGGCCTTCCACGACGTGCGCAGCGCGGGGCCACCCCCGAGCGCGCACAGCCCCCTCGGAGACAGCGCAGTACGTGAAGCGACAAGCGTGGAGCCAGGGTCTGTTAACGCTATTTTTGCAAATGCGAACAGGGTAAAAATAGCGTCAGCAGGCACTACTAGGAGCCTGTCGGCATTGGGAATGGTCGGCTGCAAATCGATCGCAGCGGTCGATTTTTCGCCGTCTTCTTGTCCCATAGCTATGCTATGGGTCTGCAGATCCGGCAAAAACTGTCCTCGCTGGGGCCGATTTTCGCTTTCGACGCCCCATGCCCGACAGGCTCCTAGTGCGCGCCGCGCGAGCCCTGCAGCATTGCCCGCATGTCCGCGACCGAGAC
>NZ_JBDNGU010000096.1:0-15788 GCF_041689105.1 Polaromonas sp.
CATGAAATCCTGAGCACTGCAAATCAACAACACCCAAAACTAAATTTCGGAAATTTACAGAAAAGAAGTTGCTTTATCGTGCTCATTGCGCGGTTCTAGACGGCTCTATTCCACCATCACTTGAGTTCCGCCCATCAGAGCTTTTTGATGCGCTGTGCATTTCCTCTCAGAGACACGGAATAGCTGTAACAGTCAGTGATTGGGGTGCAACTTTCACCAGCTTCTGTCAGCTCCTAATGACGCGTTGGCCAGACGCGGCAATTGCCTCTGCCGGTTACACCATCAAGCTGTCTCATCGTGGCAATAGCTCTGCAACCATGCGGTACAAGCTAGCTGCTGCCACCCAACAATTCATTCAAGCCGAACCCGCTTCGTCGCATCTTTGAAGTGTGTTGTCGGTTTTGTTCCGTCCACTTCCCGGTTCGCTCGTTGCGGGTCGGCTTAATTCCGGCGTTAAACCTTATTCGACCGCATCAGATTGAACGACTGCTTTCGCAATTGAGCTAGTTCCGCTATCGCAGCAAATCGGTAGTTCGGCGCGACAAGCTGCAATCGAATTGAGGTGTTGAATCAACCACAGAGATCAACAAAGCGCGTATCAGGTAACTGCTTCTGCGACCTGCAAGTTTGAGTTTTACAGTTTTTATTTTTATTAAACCGTTCAACATCGGCAAATCTAGCAGTTTTTACAGTTCTTTAAAATTTACCCTCTCTACGGAAAAATCTTACAGCTTTTATTTTTACGATCAGTTTTGATCCGTGGGAATAGATGTTGTCGGATGCTTCGACGCACAACGGACTTGTTACAAATTTTCCTGGGCAGGAGCGGACCTTAGACCGCTTGCGCCTTTGTTTAGGTCTGTCGGGTTCTTAATAGGGTCTGCCGCGACCCAGGGCGTCTAGTGGTGTCGCTGCCGACATCGACTTGACCCACGCTGCCGAAAATCATTGCTCCACCCAGGCAACGTGCTAACCGTTGCTGGTGCAGGGTTTCAGAGGGTTCAGCATGAGGCAGCCAAAATCGGCAGCCATGTCAAATCGGCGTCTGCGCCTACACCAAAGAAGCTGTAGGATACGTTGGTGCCGGCTGTAAAAGTGGTTTCTCAGCTACATTCGGTCGGCACTGAGGCCAACTTCGGTCCGTCGGCACCTCTTGCCAAGAAATCTACCGCGAGGACGAGCATGGAAACTAGGCGTTGGTCGGCAAAGAGAGGAGCTGCCCTTGGTGGAGTGCCGACCCGGCGCTGTTACATGAATCGACAGACCTTATTTCTACGGATCACAGGGCAAGGGGGGCGGGAAGGGGTGCGGCGCGGAGTCCATCTCGAAGACCCGTTTGAGCAGCCGGGCCTAGCCGCTGCACATCGTTGACAGCACAGCGCCCGGAAGATCAGGAGAAGATGAATGACCGTAAAGCTGCCCGCTGCGAACATCAGGTGATGGCCATTCCTGTAATTGAGCCTGACCTGTTGAAAGTCGGCTATCGCAGCAAGCTGACGTTTTCTTCGGTAATGCAGTTGTGTACGCCAACGCACGGATGAAATGCCAATGCAGATTTAAGCTAGGCCTATGAAAATAATCCACTGCGTGCCCTCCGATATATTCACAACGCGAACCGAGAAAGGACAGGCGCGATGACTGCGGTTGGCAGCATGTTCATTCTCGGAATTGGGACTGCTACCCCTACGACGCGATACACCAAGACCGAATGCCTGCTGGCGTTCGAACAGTCTGATTGGTTTGGTCGGCTGGACGCGCGCTCACACCTTATCGCCCGCACCGTTCTTCAACGTGACAACGGCATCGACGCGAGGCGTCTGGCTGTAGATGCATTGGACGAAGTTTTTCACATTGATCCAGATACCTTGGCGCTGCGTTTCCTCACCCATGCCCCCAAGTTAGCCATCGACGCGGGAGCCTGTGCACTAACAGCTTCCGGCGTTACTGCAGAAGAGATCGACGCCGTGGTGGTGAGCACCTGTACTGGCTATCTGTGCCCGGGATTGTCTGGCTATATGGTTGAAGGTTTGGGCTTGCGTGCCGATGTTCAGGCCTACGATCTAGTCGGGCAGGGTTGTGCTGCGGCTCTTCCCAATATGCAACTGGGTCGAGCCCTATTGGCATCAGGTTCTTGTGCACACGTCTTGTCGATATGCGTCGAGGTCAGCAGCGCGGCGATGTACCTGGACAATGACCCCGGTGTCCTCATTAGCGCCTGTCTGTTCGGTGACGGTGCCGGCGCTGCTGTGCTGTCGCGCACACCCGGTGCGAAAACCCGGCACATCGAATGGATGGACAGCAGCTCGAGCATGGACCCGTCGCATCGTGATGCCCTCAAGTTCGAAACACGCCAAGGCATGCTGCGCAATGTTCTTAGCCGCGCAGTGCCTGAGCTCGCGGCAGAGCATGCCCTGCGCGTGCTGCACACGGTGCTGCAGCGTGCCGGTCTGAAGCCACAGGACATCAACACGTGGATCCTGCATGCGGGTGGTCGTGACGTGTTGAAGTCGGTGGAGCGCCACTTTGCGCTGCAAGGCTCAGACCTGCGGTACAGCGCCGCCATGCTGCGGGAATACGGCAATCTCTCCAGCGCATTTGTCTATTTTGTGCTGGAGGCCGCATTGGCAGACAGTGCTCCGGGTGGCTGGTGGTGGCTGTCGTCCTTTGGTGCTGGCTTTAGCTGCCATGGCGCATTGCTGCAGGTTCGGTGATGGCAATGGTTCGAACCGTGCTACCTGAAATTCTGGACGGTTTGGGCCCACATGACCCGCGCGCCCAGCGCTCACGCAAAGACCTGCAACGCCTGCACCGGGCTATGGGAACCCAAAGGATCCTGCTCGACGCATTGCGCAAAATGCCTCTCGGGCGAACCGGCTCCCAATCGTCTTCGCCACTTAACGTGCTGGAGATTGGCGCTGGCGACGGTAGCCTGATGTTGGGGGTCGCGCGTGCCCTCCAGAGCGAATGGCCTGCTGTCTCCCTGACACTTTTGGACCAGCTCAACTTGCTGGAGCCCGCTACGGTGAAGCGTTATGCCAATGCCCGCTGGGATGCCCACGCTGAGGTGATCAATGTCATCGATTGGGCCAAGCCCAATCCATTGGTTGTACCCACGCCCGCCAAAGGTCGCTGGGATCTGATTGTGGCTAACCTGTTTCTGCACCATTTTGAGGGGCCGCAACTCACTGGCTTGCTCACCGCAATAGCAGCCCGCACCGACTGCTTCTTTGCCTGCGAACCTCACCGTGCCTGGCTGGCTTTGGCAGGCAGCCATCTGGTTGGGTTTGTTGGGGCCAATGCGGTCACGCGTCAAGATGCAGTGCTGAGTGTGCATGCAGGCTTTCGGCTGCAGGAGTTGGGTTCGTTGTGGCCGGACAAGAGCCGTGAATGGACGCACAAGGAATATTCGGCCGGACTGTTTAGCCACTGCTTTTGCGCGGTACGCGCATGAAAAATCGCTTCGATGCCGTCATCGTTGGTGCAGGGTCCGCTGGTGCGAGTGCCGCGATTTGGCTAGCCACAGCGGGTTGGTCGGTCGCATTGATTGAAAAGCAGGTCTTTCCGCGCCGCAAGGTGTGCGGCGAATGCGTGGCTGCGAGCAACTTTCCACTTTTGGAAGCCTTGGGAATCGGGCCGGAATTTTTGGCGCAAGCGGGGCCTGAGCTTAGTCAAACAGCCGTCATGCGCGGCGCGCGCAGTGTTGTGGCCGATCTGCCGAGCGCCCCCGAGGCGCAGCATCCCTGGGGACGGGCATTAGCTCGGGAAGTTCTGGATACGCTGCTCCTCGAACGTGCCCGCGCCGTTGGCGTAACCGTACTGCAACCCTGGGCGGTGCAAAAGATCAATGGCTTGGCCGGGTCGCACCAGTGCACGGTGCGCGACACCGTGTCCGAAAAACTGATCGTCCTTCATGCGCAAATGGTGATCCTTGCCCACGGTTCGTGGGAGCCACTACCGGCCGACCGTGCGGTGCAGCGCCTGGCACGCAGTGGCAGCGATCTGCTGGCGTTCAAGGCCAATTTTCGTGGTGCGTCCTTGCGCGCCGGATTGTTGCCGGTGCTGATGTTTCCAGGCGGATATGGCGGCATGGTGCTTGGAGACCACGGCCTTTTCACCGTGGCCTGCTGCATTCGCGCAGACCGGCTGGAAGCGCTGCGCCGCGCCGCGCCCGGCAAACCGGCCGGGGAAGTGGTTCAAGACATGTTGGTGCGGGAATGCAAGGGCGTGTGTGACGCCTTGCAGGAGGCCGTGCGTGAGGGCGCTTGGATGGCGTCAGGCCCAATAGCACCGGGTGTGCGCTTGCGAAGCGATGAAGTGGTCTTTCGCATCGGCAACGCTGCTGGAGAAGTACACCCCATCATTGGCGAAGGCATTAGCATGGCGCTGCAGTCCGCCTGGTTGCTGTGCTCCAGACTGGCTCAGGCGCGCCCTTCCAATCCGGTGCCTGACGCTGCGGCATGGCAAAGCGAGGCGCGCTCAAGCTATGCGGCCGAATGGCGGCGTCAGTTTTTGCCACGCATGCGACTGGCGGCAACTTTTGCCCACCTTGCCATGCGACCTGGTACGTCGGCCGCCTTGCTGGCACTTCTCGAACGGTGGCCCTCGCTCCTGACACGCGGCGCAACCTGGGCCGGCAAGGTGAACTACGCGACAGAAATTGAAACCACTCTTTGGAGAAAAAGCTATGACAACCATAGACCGTATCCGTGCCATGCTGGTGAAGGATTTCAAACTGGACCCCAACCAGCTCACCCCGGACGCCCGGCTTGAAGACTTGGGGCTCGATTCGCTGGGAATGGCTGACTTGGTATTCCATATCGAGGATGCGTTCAAATTGTCTGTGCCGGATGTGGCAGTGACCCTGACGACCTTGGGTGAGGTCGTGGGTTTCATTGATGATCTGATCATGGCGCGCGACAGCGCTCAAGCTTTACCAGCACCATCAGCACCACCAGAGATGCTACCCTTGAGCCCCGGTCAGGCGACATGAGGCGCGTTGCCGTTACCGGCATCGGCGTGGTATCCCCACTAGGGCACGGTCCCCACGACGTGTTCGAGGCCGCGCGTGCTGGCCGCTCCGGTATCCACCGGCTTGACATTGCTGGCGCGCACCGGTTGACTGCACCACTGGCGGCCACAGTTGAGTTCGATGGCGCAGAGCACTTCGAGCCACCACAAGCGCGCCTGCTGGACCGTGTGAGCCAGTTTGCGGTGGTGGCGGCCCGTCGCGCCTTCATTGACGCACAGTGCGAACTGACCGAACTGGAACGTGAGCGCACCGGGGTTTTTCTGGGTACCGGTATGGGCGGCACCTTGTCGATGGATGACGGCTACCAGACCTTGTATGGTCAGCAGTCCGATCGCATCAAGCCAATGCTGATCCTGCAGGGCATGCACAACGCAGCGGCGGCCTGGATCGCCATAGAGCACCAATTGAGCGGCCCTACCCTGACCTATTCCACGGCCTGCTCATCCTCTAGCGTAGCCATAGGAGAAGCCTGGCTGCGTTTGGCGTGTGGTGCGCTGGATGTGGCTATCGCGGGGGGCTCAGAAGCGCCCCTTTCCTTAGGTTCGCTGAAAGCCTGGGAGGCCATGCATACACTGGCGTGCGTTGATGCGGCTGACCCTGCCGCATCGTGCAAGCCGTTCTCCAGAAACCGAAGCGGCATGGTGCTGGGTGAGGGCGCGGCGTTGGTCGTGTTGGAGCCTTGGGATCGCGCCCAGGCCCGTGGTGCGGCGATATATGGCGAAATAATCGGCTATGGGCTGACTACCGATGCGGGCCACATTACCCGCCCCAGCGGGGATGGCCAGGCTGCAGCCATCCGCTCTGCGCTAACTTCTGCGGGGCTGTGTGTGCAGGATGTGGACTCCATCAATTCCCACGGCACCGGCACCCATGCCAACGACAGCGTGGAGACCGCGGCCATCAAGCTCGTATTTGGCGAGCGTGCGCATCAAATCCCGATCAGTGCAACCAAGGCCGTGCACGGCCACCTGCTGGGCGCAGCGGGTGCCTTGGAGTGCGTACTGTCGTTGCTGGCACTTCGGCACAACGTAGCCTTGCCCACCATGCATCTGCACGAGCCAGACCCCGAATGTAATCTGGACTATGTGGCCAACGCGGCGCGCCCTGGCGCTGCAGGACAAACGCTGCTGTCTCATTCGTTTGCGTTCGGTGGCACTAACGCGGTGCTTGCATTGCGCAGGGTTGGCTGAGCACGGCATTGCATCCATGTAGGCGGTTGCTTGCAATGTTGACTAAATTTGCCCGACGCCCGAAAAAAGGAAAATCAGCCGAATTTACTGTGTCTTCCGACGCCGAGTTGACCCAGGCTGCCGAAAATCTCTGCCCCATCCTGGCACCTCATAGACCATTGCTAGCAAATGACTACGGAGGGTCCGCCATGGGTCAGGTGAAATCGGCAGCTTGGGGTCAAATCAGCGTTGGCGCCTACAGTTCTAGCGTTTGCTGGTTCATAAAAATTCCTTCTGGAATTACGCAGGCACCGCACTATCGCGGCAGCAAGGTTATTGACCGCCAGTGAGAATCAGCGACAGCCCGATCGTGCCTAGCGAAGGCAGTGCAACGCTACGAGTCCAATTTATGCGCGCACGCTGTCTGGGTCTTTGCCGCAACGAACATGGATGGACGCGCGCTGTGAAAAGGCTACGCTTTCATGTGGGTGTAAGGCCCGCATGGCCACGCTATGTCCGGTATCGAGCGATTCTGCGTGTGCCCGCTTCTGGTCGACTGTGACAGCTCGGCCGTCAAACCTGAACGTCGGCTTTCGCAGCATTGCAGTCGCTCATAGTGCGAACACCGACCGACCAGCCCAACGCAGTCCCATGGTCGGCGTCAATGTCGCAGGTGTGTTTATGACTGAACAAATCAAGCGTCGCAGATTTGGTATGCCGTCAGCCCGCATGGATACCAAAGGGCTGTTGACGACTTGAATTGCCCGGTCTGGCAGGCGCAGCGGCCCCCTCGCCTCTGGCGAGCGGCGGCCTGCAAGGTGCGGGAGCTACTCGAAGTGAACGCCCGTGGGGGCATAAAATACTTCATGACCTTTCTTGAGATGCTGGGCGCGGCTGAGCGCCAGAACCAATCGATGCTGTGTGTCGGCCTGGACCCGGACCCGGCGAAGTTTCCGGCCCGCTACAAGGGCGACGCCAGCAAGATCTATGACTTCTGCGCGGCCATCGTCGACGCCACGGCCGATTTGTCGATTGCCTTCAAGCCGCAAATTGCCTACTTTGCCGCCCACCGAGCCGAAGGCCAGCTCGAACGGCTGATGGACCACATGCGCCGCGTCGCACCGCAGGTGCCCATCATCCTGGACGCCAAACGCGGCGACATCGGCAGCACCGCCGAGCAGTACGCCATCGAAGCCTTCGAGCGTTACGGCGCCGATGCAGTGACACTTTCGCCCTTCATGGGTTTTGACTCGGTCGCGCCTTACCTCCAGCACCACGGCAAGGGCGCGTTTTTGCTGTGCCGCACCTCCAACCCCGGCGGCGACGACTTGCAGAACCAGCGCCTGGCATCGGTGGAGGGCCAGCCGCTGCTGTACGAACACGTGGCCCGTCTCGCGCAGGGACCATGGAACCTCAACGGCCAGTTGGGCCTGGTGGTCGGCGCCACCTACCCGGCGGAGATCGAGCGTGTGCGCGCGGTGGCGCCCAGCCTGCCACTGCTGATCCCCGGTGTGGGCGCGCAGGGCGGCGACGCGGTGGCCACCGTCAAGGCTGGCTGGCGGCCGGGTGCGCCCATCATCGTCAATTCGTCCCGCTCCATCATCTACGCATCGGCGGGCGATGACTTTGCCGAGGCGGCACGACGCGAGGCGATCAAAACGCGCGATGTGCTGCAGGCGGCGCGGGGCTGAGATTCAGCACCTGTCATTCGTTACGCTGCCCCCATGAACGAGTTCGACCTGATCGCCCGCTATTTCAGCCGCCCCGTCCGGCGCGCCGCGCTCGGCGTGGGCGACGACTGCGCGCTGCTGCAGCCGGCCGAGGGCATGCAACTGGCTGTCTCCAGCGACATGCTGGTCGAAGGGCGGCACTTTTTTCCCGATGTCGATGTTTCTGCGCTGGGTCACAAGGCGCTGGCGGTCAACCTCAGCGACCTCGCCGCCTGCGGCGCGCAGCCGCTGGCCTTCACGCTGGCGCTGGCGCTGCCGCGCGCCGACGAAGCCTGGCTGGCGGCGTTTTCGCGCGGGCTGTTTGCGCTGGCCGATGCGCATGGCTGTGAACTCGTGGGCGGTGACACCACGCAGGGGCCGCTCAACATCTGCATCACGGTGTTCGGTGAGGTGCCCAGGGGCCAGGCCCTGCTGCGCTCGGGCGCGCGTGCGGGCGACGATATTTACGTCAGCGGCACGCTGGGCGATGCCCGCCTGGCACTGGAAGCGCTGCGCGGCAAACTCACCCTGCCCCCTGAATGGATGGCCGCAGCCCGCCTGCGGCTGGAACAGCCCACACCGCGTATCGCGCTGGGCATGGCGCTGCGCGGCGTCGCCACGTCGGCCATCGACATCAGTGACGGTCTGCTGGGTGACCTGGGGCATATTCTGAAGGCGTCCGGCACGGGTGCCCGCATCGACACCTCGATTGCTATTAATTTAATAGCTGATGGTACATATCTGGAAAGGGCTAGAGGCCTTTTTTCTCATGAAACCCGGCTGGGCTGCGTGCTGGCGGGCGGCGACGACTACGAACTGGCTTTCACCGCCCCGGTGTCGGCGCGGCCGGCCGTGCAGGCAGCGGCGCTGCAGGCCCAAACGCCGGTGACCCGCCTAGGCAGCATCGAAAACGCGCCCGGCCTGCGGCTGGTCGATGCCGCTGGCCAGCCAGTGGTTGGCCCGTTCGCGTCCTTCGATCACTTCGCCTGATTCGTCACGGCAGGCGCTGCCGGCGCCAGGCGGAGCGTTTGATCGCTCCTGAATAAATAGCTGCTCGCGCTTGCTGCATAAGGGCTACAAGCAATTTTTGCTTGAGATTGGAGCCTGCCGCCAGTGCCAGACACCGTGGGCGTTTGCGGCACCTGCGCGGCTTGACATAATCAGGCCTTCGCCTGTGGACGCCGCATGACCCCTATGAATGAACCTGTTGCCTTGCCCGTCGTGGCTGCCAAAGCGCCGAAACGGCCCACGGCCCGATTCATGCTCGCGCACCCGGCGCACCTGATCGCGCTGGGCTTCGGCGCGGGCCTGAGCCCGGTGGCGCCCGGCACGGCAGGCACGCTCTGGGCCTGGCTGGCTTTTGTGGCGATGGCGCCCTGGCTCTCGGCGCCGCAGATGGGCCTGCTGATCGCCGCCTCCACCCTGCTTGGCTGGTGGGCCTGCACCGTCACCGCGAAAAACATGGGTGTTGCCGACCCCGGCTGCATTGTCTGGGACGAGGTGATTGCCTTCTGGCTCGTCCTCTGGCTGGTGACGCCTTCCGGATTTGGCAGCCAGCTGGCAGCCTTTGTGCTGTTCCGCTTTTTTGATGCGGTGAAGTTTGGCCCAACCGCCTGGGCCGACAAAACCTTCAAGGGTTTCGGCTGGCGCGGCGGGCTGGGCATCATGCTCGACGACATCGCCGCCGCCTTTTGCACATTGCTGGTGATTGCCGCATGGAGGTTCTGGTGACCCCTTCATCGCTATCAAAACAGGAGCTGTCAACGCCCGTCCTGGTTGGGCGGGCGGCCGATTTGATGCTCAGGAAAAACTGGCTGCTGGCCACCGCTGAAAGTTGCACCGGCGGCCTGATCGCCGCTGCCTGCACCGACCTGGCCGGCTCCAGCGCCTGGTTTGAGCGCGGTTTTGTCACCTATTCCAATCAAGCCAAGACCAGCATGCTGGGCGTCGCTGCGGCGCTGATCGCCTCGCACGGCGCTGTCAGCGAGGAGGTTGCGCGTGCCATGGCGCAAGGCGCTGTCGCTCATTCTCCAGCGCAGGTCGCCGTGGCTGTCACCGGCGTGGCCGGTCCCACAGGCGGCAGCCGGGCCAAGCCGGTGGGCATGGTCTGGTTCGGCTTCATGGTGGACGGCCAGCTCAACAGCGAGATGCAGCGCTTCGGCGGCGACCGCGCAGCCGTACGCGCAGCCACCGTGCAACACGCGCTGCAACGGCTGGTGCAATTGCTGGGCTGAGAGTCGCATGGCTCCTTCCAGCGCCGCCAGCGCCGATCTCATCGACTCGCACTCGGCGTGGCGCCGGCTGCTGGTCACACTGGCGCTGATGACCATCGGCGCCGCCGGCATGTATGTGGTGCCGGTGGTGTTGCCAGTGGTGCAGGCCGACTTCGGCGTGGCGCGTGCCGACGCTGCCTTGCCCTACACGCTGCTGATGGTCGGGTTTGGCCTGGGCGGCATGATGATGGGCCGGCTGGCGGATCGTTTTGGTGTGGCGGTGCCGCTGCGTATGGGCGCGGTGGGCATGGGCCTGGGTTTTGCGGCCGCTGCGCTGTCAGGCAGCGTCTGGATGTTTGCGCTGGCCCACGGCCTGCTGATTGGCCTGCTGGGCAGTTCGGCCACTTTTTCGCCGCTGCTGGCCGACACCTCGCTGTGGTTTCTGCGGCGGCGTGGCATTGCCGTGGCGGTGTGCGCCAGCGGCAACTACCTGGGTGGCGCCCTCTGGCCGCCCATCATCCAGCACTTTATTGAAAGCGTAGGCTGGCGCCAGACCTACTGGGGGCTGGCAGTGTTCTGCAGCCTGGCGATGCTGGGGTTGGCCCAGCTGATGCGCCAGCGCCCGCCGGCACTCGCCTTGGCGCCGGTCAGCGTGCGCGGTGTCGCCGCCAGCAACCGGCCGTTTGGCCTGTCGCTGCGGCAGGCGCAGGCGCTGCTGTGCGTGGCCGGTCTGTCGTGCTGCGTGGCCATGTCAATGCCGCAGGTGCACATCGTGGCCTATTGCAGCGACCTGGGTTTTGGCGCGGCGCGCGGCGCTGAAATGCTGTCGCTGATGCTGGCCTGCGGCATTGTGAGCCGCCTGATTTCTGGCGCCATCTGCGACCGCATCGGCGGGCTGCGCACGCTGCTGCTGGGCTCGGCATTGCAAACCGTGGCGCTGCTGCTGTTCATTCCGTTTGACGGCATGGTCTCGCTGTATGTGATCTCGGCGATGTTCGGCCTGTTTCAGGGCGGCATTGTGCCGAGCTACGCGATCATCGTGCGCGAGCATTTTCCCGCCGCCCAGGCCGGTGCCCGCGTCGGCACCGTCATCATGTTCACCATGCTGGGCATGGCGCTGGGCGGCTGGATGTCGGGCAAGGTGTTCGACCTGACCGGCTCCTACAACGCCGCATTTTTAAACGGCGTCGCCTGGAACCTGCTCAATTTCGCCGTGGTGCTGTTTTTGCTGCGCCGCACGCTGAGGGCCGCGCGTCTCACGCCGTCGTGATGAGGTGGGCCTGCAGCCCCCGCCGCGGTGACGGGCCGACCGGCGGTGCATAACCCAGCCGCGCCCACATCTGTACCGTGTCACGCGGCTGCGGCGCCTGCAGCAGGGTATGGATGTCGGCATAGGGTTTGGCCTGCTCCGGGTACTCCTGCAAGGCCTGCGACAGCGGCTGCATGGCCAGGCCCTGTGCGGTGGCCGCGAGCTGCGCGCGCGCGTAGGCCCGGCCAGCATTGACCTGGGTCTTGCGGTCGTTGCCCTCGGTGATCATCCAGAAAAACACCGGTGTTGCGGCTATTTTTTCATTGAAGTCTTTGATTTGCCCGGTGGTGGCGGCGTCATTGGGCCCTGGCGCCTTGCTGCGGTCAAACAGGCCGAGCGCCGTCAGCGCGCGCACCATGGGCGTGTTGATGCTCAGGCCGTCGCGGTGCTCGGCGATCTCGCGCGGGCCGACCCGCAGCACATTGAACGACTCCATGACGGTGCGCGGCGTCACCAGCTCGATGCGCCATGCCTCGCTGGCGATCGCCCGGTGCTTTTGCAGGGCGTCGGGCTGGGCCGCGCCGACAAAACCGGTGCGTACCGGGTGCGGCGCGACGCTGGTCGCGATCGCCTGGAGAGCGGCCGCAGCAGGCTCGCGCGGCGCATAGGCCTCGCGGTTGGTGTGCCGGTTCAGGATGTCCGCAAACAGCGGGTCGGGCTTGACCCCGGCATCTGCGGCCAACACGATGCGGGCGACTGGCCGCTTGTCCAGTGTGGCCGGGCCAAACTCGCCCTGCGGGAACAGGGTGATGTCGGCGCGTAACCCTTTTTGTCGCGCAGCGATGTCCAGCAGCTCCAGAAACGTGCCCTGGCTCATCATGATCTGGCGCGACAACGGGTCGGTCTCGGGCAGCAGGCGTGTCAGGTCGCAGTAAAGCATGATCTCACCCGGCTGGCGCAGGTCCACCAGCCAGGACTGCAGGTTGTGCGAGTGCGGCGCCAGGATCGCGTAGCTGAGAATCCAGTGACGAACGTCGGCGGTGTTGGCTGCCGGGCCGCTCCAGGCGGCTACCGCTTCGGGCGGAAGCTCCGATGAGCAGCCTGCCAGGCCCACCGTGGCGCCCAGCACGATGCCGCCACCAGCGATGCGAACAAAGTTTCTGCGGTTCATGACGTGCTCCTTGTGAGGGCCGGTGCAGAAGCGGCGCCAGTAGTGGTTGAAGAAAAAAGGCCCAGGTCGGCCAGCGCCGTGTGCAACGCGTCCGGGAAGGCGGTGTGCGGCTCGCGACCCGTGAGCGCAGCCATGCGGGTGTTGAGGAGCGCGTGCGGTGTGCGCCACTGGTAGCGCATTTCACACAGCGCCGCCATTTTCGGCATGACCAAGCCTAGTGCCCGCATCATCAACCAAGACAGCGACGTGGTGCGCAGCTGTCCACCGGCCGGGAGCCAGCCCCGCCCCAGCGCGATGACTCTCAAGGCATCGGCCCAGTCCTGGCCGGTCAGGCTGTAGCCGGCGAAGTGAAAGGTCTCGAAGGCGGGCAAGTCGTGGCGCCTGCCCGCCACCTCGACAAAGCTGCGCGCCATATCGGGCAGATAGGCCCACGCAGTAGGGACGTTCATGGGACCGGGATAGGTCAGGCTGCCGCGCCGGATGGCTTTGATCATTACCTCGTCCAGCCAGGAGCCGGAGCCGCTGCCGAAAAAATCACCGCCGCGTATGACCACCGCCTTCATGCGGCCGTCCTGCGTGGCAGCGCGCACCTGGGCTTCACTGGCGATGCGCATGCGCCCCTTGAAGGTGCTGGCAGCTTGCGCGGTGTCCTCACGCAGCAGTGAAGGCATGGTCTCGCCAAAGTTGTAAATACTGGCTGGCAGCATCAACGTCGCGCCCAGGGCACGTGTCACGTCGATGGCGGCTTGCGTCAGCCCGGGCATGTCCTTGCGCCAGGCTTTGTGGGTGTAGGCCGGGCTCAGTCCCTGGATCACCACGGTGGCATCGCGCGCTGCTGCGGCCAGCAGGGCGGTATCGCCCGGTTCGGCAGCCAGCCAGGTCACGCCGGCGATGGCCAGTGCGCTGGCACCGGGCCGCATCTGCGCATGCACCTGCCAGCCTGCACGGGCAAAGGCGCGCACTGCGGCGCTGCCAAAGCGCCCGCGCGCGCCGAGGATCAAAACGGTGGAAGTTTGGGTCATGAAGCTACTCCTGTGAGGTGGGTTGATGGGGTGATTGTGAAAGCCCACAAGCTGATCGACAATCCCCCAACTGTTCACATCAGGTATTCATAAATGAATAACAACTTCGACTGGCGCCTGGTGCGCTCTTTCCTCGCCGCGCTGGACCGGGGCAGCCTGCTGGGCGCAGCCCGGGCGCTGGGTAGCACCCAGCCGACGATAGGCCGCCACATTGCCGAGCTGGAGGCGCAACTCGGCGTTGTGCTGTTCGAGCGCACCGGCCGCGGCCTGCTGCCCACCCCCACGGCATTGCAGCTGGCCGAGTCGGCGCGTGCCATGGACAATGCGGCGAATCAACTGGCGCACAGTGTGCAGGGCGCCGACGCAGGCATCTCGGGCACGGTGCGCATCACGGCCAGCCAGCCGGTGGCCTGCTACCTGCTGCCGCCCCTCCTGGCGCAGATGCGGCTGGCCTTGCCGGACGTGCAGGTGGAGCTGGTGGTCAGCAACGCCGTCAGCAACCTGCTGCGGCGCGAGGCCGACATTGCGCTGCGCATGGTGCAGCCCGATCAGGCCAGTTTGGTGGTCAAACGCATTGCCAGAGTCACCCTGGGCACTTATGCGCACCGTGATTACCTGGGGCGCCGGGGAACACCCCGCCAGCCGCAAGACTTGCTGAAACACGATCTGGTCGGCACCGATCGCGATGAAGCGATTCTCAAAGGCATGGCGGGCTTCGGCCTGCCGGTTACCCGTGAATCATTTGCGTTTCGCTGCGACGACCTGATTGCGTATTGGCAAGCGGTTCGCACCGGTCTGGGCATTGGCTTCATCGCCGACTACCTGGCCGCCACCGACAAGGACGTGGTGGCCGTGTTGCCGATGATCAAGGTGCCGCCGATACCGATCTGGCTGACGGTGCACCGCGAGATACGCACCAGCCCACGCATACGCGCGGTTTACGACTTTCTCGCTCAAACGGTGCCGAAGGCTTTGTAGGCTTTTGTAAGACGGGACCTCATCCGCCTGAGGAGGTGGGTCGGCGCATGGCGGTCAGGCCGTCTCGCCTGATAGCCCGCAACAACAACCGGGGGGAAACCTGTCGCCACGTCTTGCCCTGCCTGCTCTTTTTCTGCTGCCGCACCAGCCGACGGGCGGCGCGTGTAAAGTCTCTGCTGTCATCACAAGCACCACCAGGCGACGGTTCGCCGGCGGACGGCCCACAGGATTCATGCTGATACAACGCTGGCTCACGACCTTTTTTTCCGTCACACCCGGCGCCCGGCGGGTGGCCCTGCTGGCGCTGTTGCTGGGTCCCTGCGCGCACGCGCTGGATTTTCAGTCCAACAGCCCTGCGCCAGGCGGCGCCCTGGCCGGCAGCGCCCGGGGCATGACCTTTTCCGGCGAGGTGATGCCGGGCGATACAGACAAGCTGGTGCAATGGATGCGCAGCAAGCCCGCCGATGCCTGGCACGGGCTGGGCCGGGTGGAACTGAAAATTTCTGGCGGCGACCAGCGCGAAGCCTTGCGGATGGCCGAGACGCTGGCCGGGCTTTACCCGCACATGGTGGCAAGTTCTGACTGTGTCGGCGCCTGCGCCATTGTCTGGCTGTCCGGCGCCTGGCGCCTGCTGCCGACCGGGAGAGTCGGCATTGAAAAACCTGCCGTCCGCGTGAAGCCGCCTGGCCCGCCCGCACCGCTGGACGCGCCGCCGGCGTATGACCCGCTGCCCGATCAGCTGCGCAGCTATTACCTCAAGCAGGGCTTGCCACCGCTGGTGTTTGAGCAGCTGTTGTCCAGGGCTGGCACCGCTGTGTACTGGCTGTCCGAGCGGGACATCAACACCACCGGCGTCTGGCCGCCCTACTATCTTGAAAAGCTGCGCACGAGCTGCCAGCTGCTTCTGCACAATAACGAAGCCTTTCACACCTTGCGGCGCTGCTCGGCAGGGCTGTTCATCAGCCAGAAAGCCTTTGTTCTCGACAAGCTGCTTGATGGCGTGAACGATCCCTGGTGGAACGAGAACCGGGATTTGTTCAGGAAGGCGCCCCGATAGAAATAGAGCCCCCACGTTCGTTCACTGCGTGTAACTCTCTGCCCCCCGAGGGGGCGCTGCGCCTGCGGACTGGCAGAGCCAGATCCGCGGCCCCTGCTTGAAAAGACAAGAGCCCCACGTTCGCTCGCTGCGCGTAGCTCTCTGCCCCCCGAGGGGGCGCTGCGCCTGCGGGCCGGCGAAGCCGGACCCGC
>NZ_JBDNGU010000097.1:0-42199 GCF_041689105.1 Polaromonas sp.
AAACAGGACATCATCATGACCGAGCACATTGCAAATACTGGCGCCTGGGGGATCGCGCTGATCGTCGCCGTTGTTGTCTCGTGGTTTCTGTACCGCTACCTTGCGCCCAGAACGTGGAAGGAATGGGCCAGCGCCAGCGTGAATCGACCGGGCAACGCTACCGAACAGATCGTTCGCACGGCCACTGTCCCGATGCTGCTGGTTCGCGCCACAAGCCCTGAAAGCCATCACATGACATCGACCTACTCAACCCAAACCAGAACGGAGACACCATGAAACCCACCCGGCAATTGCACGAACTCGGCCAGAGCCTGTGGCTGGACAACATCACCCGCACCCTGCTCGACGACGGCACGTTGGCGCGCTACATCGCCGAGCTTTCGATCACCGGCCTGACCTCCAACCCCAGCATCTTTGATGCCGCCATTGGCGGCGGCGACGCCTACGACGCGGCCATCCACGCCAAGACGCTGGCCGGTCTGGACGGCGAGGCGCTGTTCACAGAGCTGGCACTGGAGGACCTGCGACGCGCGGCCGACCTGCTCCGGCCGGTGTTCGACGCCACCGACCAGGCCGACGGCTGGGTCTCGATGGAGATCTCGCCGCTGCTGGCCGCTGACACCGCAGGCTCCGTCGCAGCAGCCGTTCAGATTCACGACCAGGCCCAGCGCGCCAACCTGTTCGTGAAGATTCCCGGCACGCCGCAAGGGGTAGCGGCCATCGAACAGGCGATCTTTCTAGGCATCCCCATCAATGTGACGCTGCTGTTTTCCAGCACCCACTACCAGGCCGCTGCCGAAGCCTATCTGCGCGGCATTGAACGGCGCCTGGCGGCGGGGCTCGATCTGCGCGTGGGCTCGGTCGCCTCGCTGTTCATCAGCCGCTGGGACGTGGCTGCTAATCCGCTGCTGCCTGCCGAACTGCAGCACAAGCTCGGGATCGCGGTCGCCCGCCAAACCTACCGGGCCTACCGCGAACTGCTGGCATCGACCCGCTGGCAGAAACTGGCCGCCGCCGGTGCCAAACCACAGCGCCTGCTATGGGGCAGCACCGGCACCAAGGACCCTTCGGCACCCGACACGCTGTATGTCAGCGCCCTGGGAGCGCCCGACACCATCGACACGATCCCCGAAAAGACCCTGCTTGCATTCGCCGACCACGGCGAGTTGCAGGATGTGATGCCAGCCGACGGTGGTGACGCCGAAGCGGTGCTGTCGCAGATCAGCCGTGCGGGCGTGGATCTCGAAGCACTGGCCGCAAAGCTTCAGCAGGACGGGGCTCAGTCATTCGTCAAGTCGTGGCAGCAACTGTTGCAGCGGATCGCCGTGAAGTCGGGTGCGCGCAACCCCGCCCACTGATGACCCAACGGATATGAGCCCGCTCATCAGCCCCCTCGCCGGCAAGTCCCTGCCGCCAGACAAGCGCGTCGACCTACAAAGCCTGCTGGCCGCGTACGCCGATCTGCAGCCTGACCCCGCCGTGCCGGCGCAGCGCGTGGCATTCGGCACCTCGGGTCATCGCGGCATCTCGTTTGACCGCAGTTTCAACGCATGGCATGTGCTGGCGATCACGCAGGCCATCTGCGAGCACCGCAGGGGCAAAGGCATCGATGGCCCGCTGTTCATCGGTGTGGACACACACGCCCTGTCAAAGCCGGCCTTCGAAGACGCGCTGCAGGTACTGGCTGGCAACGGCGTGCAGACAATGATTGCGCGGGGCGGCGAGTTCACGCCCACGCCGGCGGTGTCGCATGCGATCCTGGTCTACAACCGGGACCGCACCAGCGGCCTGGCCGACGGCGTCGTCATCACACCGTCGCACAACCCGCCCGACAGCGGCGGCTTCAAATACAACCCTCCCCATGGCGGCCCGGCCGATTCCGACATCACCGGCTGGGTGCAAGAGCGCGCCAACGCCTTGCTCGAAGGCGGCCTCAAGGATGTCAGGCGCATGGCGCTGGCCCAGGCGCAAAGAGCCGCTACGACGCACGAACACGACTACCTGAACGCGTATGTCGCCGACCTCGCCCATGTGATTGACTTTGATGTGATTCGCGGCGCCGGCCTGCGCCTGGGCGTTGATCCGCTTGGCGGCGCCGGCGTGCACTACTGGGCGCAGATTGCAGAGCGCTACCAGCTCGACCTGACGGTGGTCAACACAGAAGTCGATCCGCAATTTGCTTTCATGACGGCAGATTGGGACGGCAAGATTCGCATGGACCCGTCGTCGCGCTACGCGATGCAAGGGCTGATCGCGTTGAAAGACCACTACGACATCGCCTTCGCCTGCGATACCGATCACGACCGCCACGGCATCGTGACAAGCAGCGCCGGCCTGCTGCCGCCAAACCACTACCTGAGCGTCGCCATCGACTATCTGTTCCAGCATCGACCGCAGTGGAGTGCAACACTGGCGATCGGCAAGACAGTGGTCAGCAGCACGATGATCGACCGCGTCGCTGCCCGCCTCGATCGCACCTTGTTCGAGGCACCGGTCGGCTTCAAATGGTTCGCGTCCGGCCTGTTTGACGGCAGCCTGGGCTTCGGCGGTGAGGAGAGCGCCGGGGCGTCTTTCCTGCGCCGCGACGGCAGTGTGTGGACGACAGACAAGGACGGCATCGCAGCGGCGCTGCTGTCGGCCGAGATCACCGCCCAATCCGGGCGCGACCCGGGTGCCCGGTACCGCGAGCTGTGCGCTGAGTTCGGCGAGTCATTTGCCGATCGCGTCGATGCACCGGCGACCCAGATGCAGAGGCAGGCGCTGGCGCAGATGACGCCCCGACAGATCGTTCAGACCGAACTGGCGGGGGAGCCCATCACCAGCGTGATCGACCGGGCGCCTGGCAACAACGCGGCGATCGGCGGCATCAAGGTCAGCACGAAGAGTGGCTGGTTCGCCGCACGGCCCTCAGGCACCGAAGACATCTACAAGATTTACGCAGAGAGCTTCCGCAACCCCGCCCACCTGCACCATCTGATCGCCGAAGCGCAACGCATCGTGGACAACGCCATCGAACCCAAGGAATCATCATGACGACACTGACCCCCGACCTCCTTCACAAGATGCACGCCTGGTGGCGGGCCGCGAACTACCTGTCGGTAGGGCAAATCTACCTGCACGCGAACCCACTGCTCGAAGAGCCGCTGACGTTGGCGCACATCAAGCCGAGACTGCTTGGGCACTGGGGCACCACACCTGGGCTGAACCTGCTGTACGTGCACCTGAACCGCCTGATCAGGGAGCACGACCTCGACATGATCAACATCATCGGTCCGGGCCACGGGGGCCCAGGGCTGGTGGCGAGCACCTACCTTGAAGGCACGTACACCGAAACCTATCCGGACATCTCGCGAGACCGCGACGGCATGCGCAAGCTGTTCCGTCAGTTTTCGTGGCCGGGAGGCATTCCGAGCCACGTGGCGCCAGAAACACCAGGCTCGATCCACGAAGGCGGTGAACTCGGCTATTCGCTGGCGCATGCCTACGGCGCGGCCTTTGACAACCCCGGGCTGATCGTGGCTTGCATCGTCGGTGACGGTGAAGCAGAAACCGGCGCGCTGGCGACAAGCTGGCACTCGAACAAATTCATGAACCCGGCGCGCGATGGTGCGGTGCTGCCGATCCTGCATCTCAACGGATTCAAGATCGCCAACCCCACCGTGCTGGCGCGCATCGGCCGCGAGGATCTGACGGCACTGCTGCGCGGATATGGCCACGAGCCGCACTTTGTGATCGGCGACGATCCCATGGTCGTCCACCAGCAACTGGCGCAAACGCTCGACGTCGTCCTTGCGCAGATCCACGCCATTCAGGCGGCGGCGCGTGCACCGCATGCAGCCAAGCCTCCGCCGCTCCCCCGCTGGCCGATGATCGTGTTGCAGACGCCCAAGGGCTGGACAGGCCCCAAGGAGGTCGATGGCCTGCCGGTAGAAGGCACGTGGCGGGCGCATCAGGTGCCGATCACGCAGTTCAGCAACGCCGATCACATTCGCCAACTCGAAGACTGGATGCGCAGTTATGCACCGCAGGAACTGTTCGATGCCAACGGCCGCTTCCGCGAGGAGTTTGCAGAGCTTGCACCGGTCGGGACTCGGCGCATGGGCGCCAATCCGCACGCCAACGGCGGTGCATTGCTCGCACCGCTGGTCATGCCGGACTTCCGCGACTTCGCAATCCCGGTTTCGGTGCCAGGCAACACGATGGGAGAGTCCACACGCGTGCTCGGCGGCTTCCTCGCCGAGGTGATGCGCAGGAACACCGAAAGTGGTAACTTCCGTCTTTTCGGCCCGGACGAAACCGCGTCCAACCGGCTCGGTGCGGTGGTAGAAACCGCAGACAAGGCGTGGATGGCCGAGATCGACGCGGTCGATATGAATCTGTCGGCCGACGGCCGGGTGATGGAAGTGCTGAGCGAGCACTTATGCGAGGGCTGGCTCGAAGGCTATTTGCTGACCGGGCGCCACGGCCTGTTCTCGTGTTACGAAGCCTTCATTCACATCATCGACTCGATGTTCAACCAGCATGCCAAGTGGTTGAAGGTCTGCAGCCAAATTTCGTGGCGCAAGCCCATCGCGTCGCTGAACTACCTGCTGACATCGCATGTCTGGCAGCAGGACCACAACGGCTTCTCGCACCAGGACCCGGGCTTCATCGATGTAGTGGCCAACAAGAAGGCCGACGTGGTGCGCATCTATTTGGCACCCGACGCGAACTGCCTGCTGTCAATCACCGACCATTGCCTGCGCAGCCGCAACTACGTGAACCTGATCATCGCCGGCAAGGCACCCGCCTTGCAGTGGCTCGATATGGAATCCGCCGTACACCACTGCACGGCAGGCGCGGGTATTTGGCCCTGGGCCAGCAACGATTCTGGTGGCGAACCCGATGTAGTGATGGCCTGCGCGGGCGACGTACCGACGCTCGAAACGCTGGCCGCCGTGGCGCTGTTGCGTGGGTATGTGCCGGATCTGCGCGTTCGCGTCGTCAACGTGGTCGATCTGATGGCATTGCAGCCGCAGTCAGAGCATCCGCACGGCTTGGGCGACGACGCGTTTGATGCCATGTTCACACGCGACAAACCCATCGTGTTCGCCTTCCATGGTTACCCGGGCCTGATTCACCGCCTGACCTACCGCCGCCACAACCACGACAACCTGCATGTGCGCGGCTACAAGGAAGAAGGCACGACGACCACGGCCTTCGACATGGTGGTGCTGAACAACATCGACCGCTATCAGTTGGCGCTTGATGCCATACGCCGCGTCCCGCGTTTGGCGCACCTGGTTGAGCAGGCGACTCAACGTTATGACGCGAGCATCGCCCAGCACAAGGCCTACATCAGCGAACACGGCGAGGACTTGCCGGAAGTGCGTGACTGGCGGTGGCCCGCATGAGTCATGACGCCGACCAGCCCGTGCTGGCGTTGAACGTCGGCTCATCGTCGCTCAAGTTCGGCGTCTTCATGGTGGGCACAAGCGGCAGCCGCGTGTTGATCTCCGGTGCCGAAGAAACGGTTGGCGAGCCGCAAGAGGCGTTGGCTCGCATCGCGCACCGAATACAAGCGCAGGGCTTGCCCGCGCCCGTGGCGGTTGGCCACCGTATCGTTCATGGCGGGCCGCAATATCGCCGCCACACCTTGATTGATGCTGCGGTGATGCAGCAACTGCAAGCCGCGACCGCGTTCGCCCCTTTGCACGTACCGCCGGCACTTGCGCTGGTGAGTGCGGCGCAGGCGCGCTTCCCCGGTATCGCGCAGGTGGCGTGCCTGGACACGGCGTTCCATGCAGGCATGCCGGATGTGGCCCGCGCACTGCCCATCCCGCGCGAGCTTCGCGCGCTGGGGATCGAGCGCTACGGCTTTCACGGCCTGTCGTGCGAATCCATCCTGCGGCAACTCGGCCATGATGTGCCGCCCCGGATAGTGGTTGCCCATCTCGGACACGGTGCGAGCGTCACCGCAGTAGCCCACGGTGCGTCAGTGGACACCAGCATGGGTCTGACGCCGAGCGGCGGCGTGATCATGAGTACACGCTGCGGCGACATCGACCCCGGCGTGCTGGCGTATATGGTTCGCGAGCATCGCTATGACGCGGCTCAGCTCGAAGCACTGATCGACCAGCGCTCGGGCATGCTCGGCATTTCTGGCCTCAGCGGCGACTTGCGCGAGCTGAATGCTGCTTCGGCTTCGTCATCCGCTTCGGCCGGTGACGCGCGGCTGGCCATCACCATGTTCTGCACATCCGTGCGCAAGCAAATTGCCGCGATGGCGGCTGTGCTCGGCGGCGTGGACCTGCTGGTCTTCACAGGAGGCATCGGTGAGAACGATGTGGCGGCGCGCACTTTGATATGCGAGGGCCTCGAGGCACTGGGCATTCACAAGGAAGCCGTGCGTGTGATGCCGGCACAGGAAGACAAGCAGATCGCCTTGCGCACCTGGCAGATCACCCAAACCCCGCATTGACCGCACCGGAGAATATTGCCATGACGAATCCCCTCGACCAGCAGTGCATCGACACCCTGCGCTTTCTCTCGGTGGACGCCGTGCAGAAGGCGGGCAGCGGCCACCCCGGCATGCCGCTCGGCGCGGCACCCATGGCTTATGCACTGTGGACGCAGGTTCTCAAGTTCAATCCCCACAACCCGGGCTGGGCTGATCGCGACCGCTTCGTGCTCTCCGTCGGCCACGGATCGGCGCTGCTCTACAGCCTCCTGCATCTCTGCGGCTACGACCTCTCACTCGACGACATCAAGACTTTTCGGCAATGGGGCAGCAAGGCACCGGGTCATCCGGAGCGCGGGCACACCCCAGGCGTTGAAGTCACCACTGGGCCGCTGGGCCAGGGCTTCGCCAATGCGGTAGGCATGGCGATCGGCGAAGCGCAGCTCGCGGCCCGCTACAACCGGCCGGGGCACACGGTCATCGATCACCACACCTATGTGATCGTCGGCGACGGCGACCTGATGGAAGGCGTGGCGGCCGAAGCCACTTCGCTCGCCGGGCATCTGAGGCTCGGCAAGCTGGTCTGCCTGTACGACGACAACCGCGTGACGCTTTCTGCCGGTACCGATATGGCATTCACGGAAGATCGGGCCGCACGGTTCGCGGCTTGTGGCTGGCACACCGTGGCGGTTCCTGATGGCAATGACGTCGAGGCGATCACTGCCGCGCTGCAAGCTGCGCATTCAGAAAGTTCAAGACCGTCATTGATCCTCGTGCGCACGCACATCGGCTACGGCTCGCCGAACAAGCATGACAGTTTCCAAGCACACGGCTCGCCGCTGGGCGTGGACGAGGTTCGTCTGACGAAGCAGCGTCTTGGCTGGCCCACCGAGCCGTCGTTCCTGATCCCCGAAGCGGTTACCGCGCGCATGCGGGAGGCGCTCACACGGGGAAAACGCGACGAGGCCGTATGGGACGCGCGCATGCAGGCCCACGCACTGGCGTTTCCCGATCTGGCTGCAGAGCTGCAGTGCAGCTTGCGCGGTGACCTGCCAGCCGGCTGGGACATCGGCATACCGGTGTTTCCCGCCGATGACACGGGCTTGGCCACACGGGCTGCGTCGGCCAAGGTGATGAACGCCATGGCCCGGCGGCTGCCCGCGTTGACCGGCGGCTCGGCCGACCTGGACCCTTCGACCAAAACCGCGCTCAAGGGGTGTGGCGATTTCAATCCACCTGTGACCCAGACCGACGACACACAGGGCTCCGACAGCGGCGGCTGGAGCCAGGCCGGCCGAAACCTGCACTTCGGCGTGCGCGAACACGCGATGGGCGCCATCGTCAACGGCCTGGCCGCGCACGGTGGTTTCATCCCCTACGGCGCCACCTTCCTGATCTTCTGCGACTACATGCGGCCGGCGCTGCGCCTGGCGGCGCTGATGAAGCTGCATGTCGTTCATGTATTCACCCACGACAGCCTGGCCGTCGGCGAAGACGGGCCCACGCACCAGCCGGTGGAGCAGCTGGCCAGCCTGCGCGCGATACCGGGGCTCACCGTGATCCGACCGGCCGACGCCAATGAAACTGCGGTGGCGTGGAGGGTGGCCGTGGAAAGCTGCCATCGTCCGGTGTTGCTGGCGTTGACCCGACAGGCGGTTCCCACGCTGGACCGCAGCAGGTATGCCAGCGCCGAAGGCTTGCGCCGCGGAGCCTATGTGCTCAGCGATGCGCAGGGCCAGCCGCCCGCGCTCATCCTCATCGCCAGTGGGTCAGAGGTCGCCTTGATCCTGGCCGCCGCCGAGCGGCTGCAACGCGAGGGCATCGCGGTGCGGTGCGTGTCGATGCCCAGTTGGGACTTGTACGACGCGCAGCCGCAGGGCTATCGCGACGAGGTACTTCCACCCAACGTGTCTGCGCGGCTGGCGGTAGAACTGGGCGTGGCGCAGGGCTGGCATCGCTATGTCGGTGACCGCGGCGATGTGCTCGGTGTTGAACGTTTTGGTGCATCCGCCCCGGCTGACATCCTGCTGCCCGAATATGGCTTCACGATCGACAACGTGGCATCACGGGCGCGGGCGCTGCTGAGCGGCTGATGCGCGACTCTATCGACGCACCACGCCGCGCCCTGCTTTGGCTGCAGCCCTTCGTGTAATGCGAATGCGCTCGCAGTCCGTCATGAGGAACACAGCGATGATTCGTCGGTGTCCCATGCGTTGGGTCGTCGTGCCAGAAGCGTGGCCGCGTCCACATCGATCAGGTCACCAATGTGCTGGATCGTCACGTCGGCCTTGGTGGCCATGGAGGCAGTGGCCGGGTCCATGGCGTAGTGCCCCTGTCGGGGGAGCACCGTCGTCAAACGGTCACCCAGCACGCCTTTGACCGCGGCCAGCAGCAGCACCTTGTCGTCCACCATGACATAGTGTTTCGCTGGATGGAGGCGCTGCACGGCTGCGACCATCTGCTCCTTGTGAACATAGATCAGGACCCGACCGCCCACGGCGTCCCACAATCCGGAACGCTGGATCTTGCGCGGCTGAAACACCACGTCGCCATCCGACAGAATCACCGTCGGCCCGAACTGATCGAGGTGGGCAATGACCTCAAGCGCCCGCGGGTACAGGCGTTCGGCGAATGGGTAGTCGATCAGATAGCTCGACATCAGGAGCAGCCGCTCATCGGCGGACACACCGTGTTCAGCGTTGGCCCGGTAGCGCTGCAGCGCACCCAGGTAATCGGCGTAGCCCAGTTCTTCGCGCAGTTCTTCGAAGATGCACCAATACCGCATCGCTGAGGAGGCGCCGAATGCGCGCTCAAGATGCGCCCTGAGGTCTGAAACGATGCTGTCGTTGTCGAGCAACGTGTTGTCCACATCCAGCAGGAACACCACGTCGGAGGTCGCGTTACGGCTCATGTCCAAACCCCTTTGGCAGATCGCCAGTAGATTGCCGCCGGCCGCCTCATGGCGGGTCCTCTGCGGATTTTTCTGCGTGGCCACCGAATTCGTAACGCATCGCCGACAACACCTGGTTGGCAAAGCCGGCTTCACCGCGTGACGCGAACCGTTGGTACACGGCGGCGCTGAGCACAGGCACCGGTACGGCCTCATCAATCGCCGCCTGCAGCGTCCAGCGGCCCTCTCCAGAATCGGAGACACGCCCGCCGTAAGCCTCAAGCTGCGGGTCCTGCAGCAATGCGTCGGCCGTCAAATCGAGCAACCACGAGCCGATCACGCTGCCGCGACGCCAGACCTCGGTGATGTCGGGCAGGTTCATCTCATACTGGTAGAACTCAGGGTCGCGCAGCGGCGTGGTCTCGGCATCGGCAGTCTGTGACCCTTTGCCAATATTGGCGTTGCGCAGGATGTTCAGCCCTTCGGCATAGGCCGCCATCACGCCGTATTCGATGCCGTTGTGAACCATCTTGACGAAGTGGCCGGCGCCGTGCGGTCCGCAATGCAGGAAACCTTGCTCTGCGCTGGCGTGGTCGCCGCTGCGCCCGGGCGTGCGCGACACGGCGCCTGCACCCGGAGCCAGAGCCATGAAGATCGGCTCCAGGCGTTTCACAACATCGGCTACGCCGCCGATCATCAGGCAGTAACCCCGCTCCTGACCGGCAACGCCGCCACTGGTACCGACATCGACATGGTGAAGGCCTGCTGCGGCCAGATCTTTGGCGCGCCGGATATCGTCGCGGTAATACGAATTGCCGCCGTCGATCACGATGTCGCCCGCGTCCAGATGCGTTACCAAATCAGCGAGTACCTGGTCCACGGCGCCAGCGGGCACCATCAGCCAGATCGCACGCGGCCGGGTCATCTTCGAGACCAGTTCGGCAAGCGACGCTACGCCTTCGGCACCCTCACTTTGCAAGCTGGCCACCACCGCAGGCTGCCGGTCATGAACAACACACCCGTGGCCCTTCTTCAGCAGGCGCCGAACCATGCTCGCGCCCATTCGACCCAAACCGATCATTCCAAGCTGCATTTGAATTTGATTCTCCATTGTCCTGACCGCCTCCCAAGCCGCGCGCCAGACATGGATGCGCATTTTACTTTGGCGTGTCGGTATCAAGAGGTCATGTTACTGTAGCGGCCCCGCCTTGGCCCGTCTGTGCGTTGCCCCGCATTGCCGGGGGTGCGCCACCGCACAGACGCTCCGCGTCTGGCGTCGTAACGTGTCCACACCGGGTTGAAGTTGCGCATTCGCAACGCAGCCATATCCAGTCCGACCGCTACACAGGAGGTGCGCACCATGTCCACGGGCTATACCCAACCCTTGTACATCCTGCCTTTCGATCACCGCTCGTCGTTCGTGAGCGGCATGTTCGGCTGGAGCGGCGTGCTCAAGCCTGAGCAGACCGCGCAAATCACCGCCGCCAAGCGCGTGATCTATGACGGCTTCTCGGCCGCAGTGGCCGGCGGTGTTGACCCGCACAAGGCCGGCATCCTGGTGGACGAGCACTTTGGTGCCGACATCCTGCGTGATGCAAAACACAGCGGCATCATCACGTGCGCCCCTGTGGAGAAAAGCGGGCAGGACGAGTTCGACTTCGAGTTCGGCGAGGACTTCGAGCGCCACACCGAGGCTTTTGCACCCAACTTCTGCAAGGTGCTGGTGCGTTACAACCCCGAAGGCGATGCGGCCGTAAACCACCGCCAGTCGTCGCGCCTTCGGAGACTGTCCGAGGCCCTTGTAGGTAGCCCGTCAAGATTCATGTTCGAGCTGCTCGTGCCCGCAACGTCCTCGCAACTCGATGCCGTCGCCGGAAACGCACAAGCCTACGACCGCAAGCTCAGGCCCGCACTGATGCTGCGCGCCATCAGCGAGTTGCAGGATGCGGGGGTCGAGCCCGATGTGTGGAAGGTGGAAGGCCTGGAAAGCCGTGACGACTGTGTGCGAATCGTGTCCACGGCGCGGCGCGGCGGGCGCGAGAGCGTGGGCTGCATCGTGCTTGGGCGCGGCGAGAGCGAGCAGCATGTTCGTGCCTGGCTAGCCACCGCGGCCGGCGTGCCCGGGTTCATCGGCTTTGCTGTCGGCAGGACCACATTCTGGGACTCGTTGATCAGCTTGCGCGATGGGACCATCGACCGGCCGGCGGCTGTTGCCGAAATTGCCCGGAGATACCGCAGCTGGGTCGACTTGTTCGAGAAAGCAAAGAACGCAGCAGGCGCTTCGGTCGCAGATGCTTGAATTCGGCGACGCACAGGTTGACGCTCTGCAGCGGCACTCCTTCCAGTACTTCCTGTGCGAAACCAACCTGGCCAACGGACTTGTCGCCGACAAGTCGCAGCCGGGCTCGCCAGCGAGCATCGCGGCGATGGGCTTCGCGCTGGCGGCCTATCCGGTGGGCGTCGAGCGCGGCTGGATGACACGCGCCGATGCGCTGGCCCGTTCGCTCGCGATGATGCGGTTCCTCTGGGCCAGCCCGCAAGGCACCGCGCCTGGGGCGACCGGGCACAAGGGCTTCTACTATCACTTTCTCGACATGGACACCGGACAGCGCGCCGGCTCGTGCGAGTTGTCCACCATCGACACCACCTTTCTGCTCGCCGGCATGCTGGCCGCCGCCGCTTACTTTGACCAGGACGACGAAAGCGAGCAGGCCCTGCGCAGGCTGGCCGACGCGCTCTACCGCCGGGTCGATTGGGCGTGGGCATGCAACGGGGCCGCGACGGTAACACATGGGTGGACGCCTGAAGGCGGCTTTCTGCCTTACCGCTGGCGTGGCTACGACGAAGCCACCCTGCTGTACGTGCTCGGGCTGGGTTCGCCGACGCACCCGCTGCCGGCCGAGAGCTACACGGCCTGGACCTCGACCTATGAATGGAAAACAATTTACGGCCACGAATTGCTCTACGGCGGCCCGCTCTTCATTCACCAGTACTCGCACATCTGGCTGGACATGCGCGGCATCCAGGATGCCTTCGCGCGCGCGCGAGGCATCGACTACTGCGAGAACAGCCGCCGCGCGACCTACGTGCAGCGCGAGTACGCCATCCGTAACCCGCTGGACTTTGCGGGCTATGGCGAAAACTTCTGGGGCGTGACCGCGAGCGACGGGCCGGGCTGGACGACGCGCCGGATCAAGGGCATTGAGCGCTCTTTCTTCGACTATGTCGCCCGAGGCGTGCCGTACGGCCCCGATGACGGAACGATTGCGCCCTGGGCCGTGGCCGCATCGCTGCCGTTCGCGCCAGAAATTGTGCTGCCGACCCTGCAGAATTTCAAGGACGTCTATCCACAGATCACCGGCGAGTATTGTTTCAGATGCAGCTTCAACCTGACATTTGCGGGCGAGGGAGAAGGCAACGGTCAGGCCGGCTGGACATCGCCCTATCACTTTGGCATCAACCTCGGCCCGGTGGTGCTGATGTGCGAGAACTACCGGTCTGATTTGCTCTGGCGGTTGATGCGCGGCTGCCCCTATGTCGTCACCGGCCTGAGGCGGGCCGGATTCACGGATGGCTGGCTGACATGAACGCCGAACGTCAGACGCAAGAGCCGGCAGACGACGCTCAGGCGTTCTTTTTGATGGACTCCCCCACCACATTGACGATGCGTTCTATGTGCTCTTTTTCCACAATGTAGGGCGGGCAGATCACGATGTTCTCGCCCGCCGGCCGCACCAGCACACCTTGTTTGAAGCAGTCCATGAAGACGTCGTAGGCGCGTTTGCCTGGTGCGCCGGCGACAGATGCCAGCTCCACCGCGCCGGCCAGCCCCAGGCTGCGGATGCCGATCACGCTGGGCAGGCCCTTCAGGCCGCCATGCAGCGCGTCACCCAGCACCATGCCCATCTCGCCCGCGCGCTCAAACAGGTTTTCTTCCTTGAACAGGCCGAGCGTCGCCATGGCGGCCGCGCAGGCCACCGGGTGGCCGGAGTAGGTGTAGCCGTGAAAAAACTCGATGGCGTGCGCCGGACTGCCGGCATTGGCGTCCATCATGGTGTTGTAGATGCGGTCGGTGCAGATCACGCCGCCCAGGGGAATGACGCCGTTGGTCACCGCCTTGGCGAAATTGAGCATGTCGGGCACCACGCCGTAGTAGTCAGCGCCGAAGTTGGTGCCCATGCGGCCAAAGCCGGTGATGACTTCGTCAAAAATCAGCAGAATGCCGTGTTTGTCGCAGATCTCGCGCAGGCGCTTGAGGTAACCTTTGGGCGGCAGGTACCAGCCGGCACTGCCGGACACCGGCTCGACGATGACGGCCGCGATGTTGCTGGGGTCGTGCAGCGGCAAAATGCGCTGCTCCAGCTCCAGCAAAATGTCTTCTTCCCACACCGGTTCGGCGCCGTGAATGTAGGCATGTTTGACCGGGTCGTGGATGAAACGCATGTGGTCCACCCGCGGCAGCAAGGCCGCGCCGTAGACCTTGCGGTTGGCCGGGATGCCGCCCACGCTCATGCCACCAAAGCCGACGCCGTGGTAACCCTTTTCACGGCCGATGAACACATTGCGGTGGCCCTCGCCGCGCGCGCGGTGGTAAGCCAGCGCCACCTTGAGCGAGGTGTCGGCCGCTTCGGAGCCGGAGTTGCAGAACAGCACCTGGTTCAAATCACCCGGCGCCATCGCGGCGATCATCTCGGCGGCCTTGAAGGCCTGGTCGTTGCTGGCCTGGAAAGCGGTCGCGTAGTCCAGCGTGTCGAGCTGCTTTTTGATGGCCTCGTTGATCGGCTTGCGGTTGTGGCCGGCGCCCACACACCACAGGCTGGAAATGCCGTCGAGCACCTGCTTGCCGTCGTGTGTGGTGAAAAACATGCCGTCGGCCTTCACGAACACACGCGGGTCTTTCTTGAAGCTGCGGTTCGGCGTGAAGGGCAGCCATTGGTGGTCCATATTGAAATCGGGGTAGGCCATTGCAAAATCTCCTGCTTCGGTAAGGTCGGTGGTTGACGGCGCTTGAGGTGCCTGAAGTGCATTCTGGCACCCTTGGCGACAGCCCGCTGCACGCAGCAAGCTCACCTGCGACAATTCTTCCCATGAGCCCTGTTTATATTCTTACCCTGTCCTGCCCGGACCGCGCCGGCATTGTTCATGCGGTGTCCGGCTTTTTGTTCGAGCGCGGCGGCAACATCCTGGAGGCGGCGCAGTTCAGCGACGACAAGCGGGACGACACGGCCGCCGACGCCACGGGCCTGTTTTTCATGCGGGTCAGCTTCGGCTACAGCCAGTTGCCCTTTGAGGTGCTCAAAGAGCAGCTCGCCGTGCTGGGCACCCAGTTCGGCATGCGCTGGAGCCTGCACCAGGCCACGCAGCCCATGCGCACCGTGCTGCTGGTCAGCAAGGAAGGCCATTGCCTGAACGACCTGCTGTTCCGCTGGAAGTCTGGCCTGCTGCCGCTGGACATACGCGCCATCGTTTCCAACCACCGTGACTTCTACCAGCTGGCGGCCAGCTACAACGTGCCCTTCCACCACATCCCGGTGACGGCCGCCACCAAGGCCGACGCCGAAAAGCGCCAGTACGACATCATCGAAGCCGAAGGCGCCGAGCTGGTGGTGCTGGCGCGTTACATGCAGATCCTCAGCGACGACCTGTGCCGCAAGCTGGCAGGCAGGGCCATCAACATCCACCACTCGTTTTTGCCGAGCTTCAAGGGCGCCAAGCCCTACTACCAGGCCCATGCGCGCGGCGTCAAGCTGATAGGCGCAACCGCCCACTACGTGACGGCCGACCTCGACGAGGGCCCGATCATCGAGCAGGACGTGGCCAGAGCCGACCACAGCAAAACCGTGGAAGCCCTGACCGCCATGGGCCGCGACACCGAAAGCCAGGTACTGGCTCGCGCCGTGTTGTGGCACAGCGAGCACCGGGTGCTGCTGAACGGGCACAAAACCGTGATCTTCAAGTGAGCCCCCCCGGTTGCTCACTGCGTGTAGCTCAATGAAAACCCCATGACCGCCGCGCGCATCCCACCCATCCAGTGCCTGCTGACCTTTGAAACGCTGGCACGGCTGCGCAGCGTGACGCAGGCGGCGGAAGAGCTCAACGTCACGCCCAGCGCGGTGAGCCACCGGGTCAAGCAGCTTGAGCAGATCATTGGCACCAAGCTGTTCGGGCGGGCTGATTTTTCACTGACGACCGAGGGCAGCGAGTACCTGGCCCATGTGCGTGAGGGCCTGGCGACGCTGCAAAAATTTCCGGGTGCTGCCGGACAGAGCGGCATGCCGGGCAAACGCAAGCTGCGCCTGGCCGTGACGCCGACTTTTGCGCGCTCCATCCTGATCCCGCGCCTGCGCCAGTTCACCGAGGCCTACCCCGAGATCGACCTGACCCTGCAGGTGTCGATTCCGCTGCTCGACGTGGTGGCCGAAGACGCCGATCTGATGGTGCGTTTTGGCACCGGGCGTTATGCCGATGTCGAACATGTCTGCCTGATGAAAGACGAGGTCACGCCGCTGGCCTCACCCGCTTATGTGCGCGAACACGGGCCGTTTGAAGCGCCGGAGGACCTGAACGGCGAGGCGCTGCTGCGCTCGCCGCTGGAGCCCTGGCGCACCTGGTTTGCCGCCCATGCGCTGGACTGGCTGGAGCCGGTGGACGGCTCGCAGTTCAACGACATCGGCCTGATGTGCGACGCTGCCGCCGCCGGCATGGGTGTGGCGCTGGTGCGGCTGAAACTGGGCGCGCCGTGGCTGGAACACGGCTCGCTGGTGCGTCTGTACGAGCGCAACGTCCCCAGTCCGCACGCCCACTACCTGTGCTGGCGCACCGGCATGATGGACCGCTGGGAATGCGCGGCTTTTGCCGACTGGCTCAAAAAATCGGTCAGCTGAGCCTGCGGCTTGTATCTGCAAGCCTTTTGACCCTCCAGCCCTTGTTCCACGGACCTGAGAAGCTATCAACTTGATAGCGTGCGGGTTTTCACAAAAGGCCCTCAATTTCTTCACGCCCGCAGCTGGCGCTTTGCTTTACAGTGGCTGAACCATGAACGCACCTCTGGATACCCAACACCAAAGCCAGCTTGAACGCGCCGCGCGCCAGGCCGAAGTCGTCAAGGCCCTGCAGGCCGTGTTGCCGGCGCATGCGCTGCTCTGGAACAACGAAGACACCACACCCTACGAATGCGACGGCCTGACCGCCTACCGCCAGCGTCCGCTGGTGGTGGCCCTGCCCGAAACCTACGCCCAGGTGCAGGCCGTGCTGCGCACCTGCCACACGCTACAGGTACCCGTGGTGGCACGCGGCGCCGGTACCGGGCTGAGCGGCGGCGCCATGCCGCACAAGCTGGGCGTGACGCTGTCGCTGGCCAAGTTCAACAAGATTTTGAAGATGGATGCGGCCAGCCGCACCGCCGTCGTGCAGGGCGGCGTGCGCAACCTGGCCATCAGCGAGGCCGCCGCGCCGCTGGGCCTGTATTACGCACCCGATCCGTCCAGCCAGATCGCCTGCACCATAGGCGGCAATGTCGCCGAAAACTCGGGCGGCGTGCATTGCCTCAAGTACGGCCTGACTCTGCACAACGTGCTCAAGGTGCGCGGCTTCACCGTGGAGGGCGAAGAAGTCGAGTTCGGCAGCGACGCGCTGGACGGTGCGGGTTACGACCTGCTGTCCGTCATCATCGGCAGTGAAGGCATGCTGGCGGTGACCACCGAGGTCACCGTCAAGCTGGTGCCCAAACCGGTGCTGGCGCGCTGCATCATGGCCAGTTTCGACGACCTGCGCAAGGCCGGTGACGCGGTGGCCACGGTGATTGCCGCCGGCATCATCCCGGCCGGGCTGGAGATGATGGACAAACCCATGACCGCCGCCGTCGAGGACTTTGTGCATGCCGGCTACGACCTCAACGCCGAGGCGATACTGCTCTGCGAAAGCGACGGAACGCCAGAAGAAGTCGAGGAAGAGATCGGCCGCATGAGCGCGGTACTGCGCAGTTGCGGCGCCACCGCGATTGCAGTCAGCCAGAACGAGGCCGAGCGCCTGCGCTTCTGGAGCGGCCGCAAAAACGCCTTCCCGGCGTCGGGCCGCATCAGCCCCGACTACATGTGTATGGACTCGACGATTCCGCGCAAACGCCTGGCCGACATTTTGCTGGCCATCCAGCAGATGGAGATCAAGTACGGCCTGCGCTGCGCCAATGTCTTTCACGCTGGCGACGGCAACCTGCACCCGCTGATAATGTTCGACGCCAACGATGCCGACCAGTTGCACCGCTGCGAGCTGTTCGGCGCCGACATCCTGGAAACCAGTGTGGCCATGGGGGGCACGGTCACCGGTGAACACGGTGTGGGTGTGGAAAAGCTCAACTCCATGTGTGTGCAGTTCTCAAGCGAAGAAAACGAGCAGATGTTCGGCGTCAAACGCGCGTTTGATCCGCAGGGCCTGCTCAACCCCGGCAAGGTGATCCCGACGCTGCAGCGCTGCGCCGAGTACGGAAAAATGCTGGTGCGCGGCGGCAAAATTTCGCACCCTGACCTCCCCAGGTTCTAGAGAATATGGCCGCCTCGGTCGCACTTCGAACCCTGCACTTGCTTCAATCGTCATCCCGGACTCGATCCAGGATCCATGCTTCATGAGCCACCACCGGTCTTTTGTGGAATGGATGGCGGGTCAAGCCCGCAATGACAGTCAAGGTCGGTGGGACGGCCCGGCGCTGCTGCCATGACAGGCTTGCGCGGCCTGGCCTGGCTGCTGCTTCTGCAGTCCCTCGGCGAGTTGTTGTCGCGCGCGCTGTCCCTGCCTTTCCCCGGCCCTGTGGTCGGCATGGTGCTGCTGCTGGTCGCGCTGCGCTGGTCGCTGGTGCGCGAGCCCGTGGCCGCCTGCGCCGACTTTCTGCTGGCCCACCTGTCGCTGCTGTTTGTACCGGTCGGTGTGGGCGTCATGACACATCTGTCGCTGCTCGGCGAATACGGCGGGCGCCTGCTGCTGGTCATCGGCCTGTCAACAGCGGTGGGGCTGGTGGTGACAGCGCTGGCCCTGAATTATTTGTGGCGCAGAAAGTGATGCCTGCCCATGCCTAAATTCGTTGAACTCTGGGTTTACCTCTCGGCCACACCGCTGTTTGGCCTGACGGCCACGCTGGTGGTTTATGTGCTGGCTCAGGCCGCTTATGCGCACCTGCGGCAGGCGGCCTGGGCCAACCCGGTGTTCTGGACGGTGCTGGTGATCGCGGCGGTGCTGCTGGCCACCGGCGTGCCCTACCCGACCTATTTTGCCGGCGCGCAGTTCATCCACTTTTTGCTTGGGCCGGCCGTGGTGGCGCTGGCCTGGCCGCTGTGGCAGCGCCGGAGCGAGTTGCGCCAGCGCTGGGGACGGTTGCTGCTGGCCGCGCTGGCCGGAGGCGCGGCGACTGCCGGTTCCGCCGTGGCGCTGGGCTGGGCGGTCGGCCTGCCGGTTGATGTCTTGCTGTCGCTGGCGCCCAAATCGGTCACCGCTCCTGTGGCCATGGGCATTGCCGAAAAAATCGGCGGTATCCCGGCGCTGGCTGCGGTGTTTGCGGTCATGGCAGGGCTGATAGGCGCACTGGCCGGCAAGTACCTGTTTGACCTGTGCCGCATTCCGCTCGATGCCGCCGGCTGGACGGCACGCGGCTTTGCGCTGGGCACGGTCTCGCACGGCATAGGCGCAGCCCGCGCCATGCAGGTCAACGCCGACGCGGGGGCTTACGCCGGCCTGGCGCTGGGGCTGCAGGTGGTGCTGGCGTCGCTGCTGCTGCCCTTGGTGTTCCGCCTGCTCTAACCATTTGCTATTAAATTAGTAGCTGACGGCGCTTGCGGGACAAGGGCTTGAGGCCTTTTTTGCTTAAGAACAGGCAGGGTGACCAGGTAAGGCTTCTTCAGTGCCCCTTATTCACCAGGTATCGACAAAACGCGCAGCACCGGCCGGCCGGACCTGCGCCGACAGCAAGCCCCGCTCCAGCCAGAGCCGCGTTTGCGCGGGGTCAATCACCGCGTCGATCTCCAGCGTGGCAGCCATGTTGAGGGCGCTGCCGTTGTCATACTGGCGCGCCACCAGCTGCGCGTACAGCGCCTCGCGCGCGGGGCCTTCGGGCACCGCTTCGAGCTCCTTGCGGTAACCGAGCCGCACCGCGCCTTCCAGCCCCATGGCGCCGAACTCGCCGGTGGGCCAGGCAACGCTGAACATCGGCGAGTGAAAGCCGCCGGCCGTCATGGCCATGGCGCCCAGGCCGTAACCCTTGCGCAGCACCACACTGAAAAACGGCACACGCAGATGCGCGGCAGCGACAAACATGCGGCTGACATGGCGCACCTGCGCGCGCTCTTCCATGTCGGGGCCGACCATGAAGCCCGGCGTGTCCACAAAACTCACCAGCGGCAAACCATGGGTGTTGCACAGCTGCATGAAACGCGCAGCCTTGTCGGCGGCGTCAGCATCGATGGCGCCGCCCAGGTGCTGCGGGTTGCTGGCGATGATGCCCACCGGCCGTCCCGCGATACGCGCCAGCGCGGTGTGGATGCCCCGCCCGAAACCCGTGCGCAGCGCAAGCACGCTGCCGTTGTCGGCCACGCCATCGAGCACGGCGAGTGTGTCGTAAACGCGCAGGCGGTTCTCGGGCACCACTGCACGCAAGGCGTTTGCATCCGGTGCCAGCCAGTCTTTCACGGCGCCCTGGAAAAAAGACAGGTAGTGGCGCGCGGCCACGACCGCCTGCGCCTCGTCATCGACCAGCACATCGATCACGCCGTTGCCGTGCTGCACGGCACTGGGGCCAATCTGCTCGGGCTTGAACACGCCGAGGCCGCCGCCTTCAACCATGGCCGGCCCGCCCATGCCGATGTTGCTGCCGCGGGTGGCGATGATCACGTCGCTGCAGCCCAGCAAGGCCGCATTGCCGGCAAAACAGCGGCCAGCGGCAATGCCGATCACCGGCACCTGGCCCGACAGCCGCGCATAACTGGCGAAGGTGCTGACATGCAGCCCCGCGACGATGGGCATGTCGGTGTCACCCGGCCGCCCGCCGCCGCCTTCAGCAAACAGCACCACCGGCAAGCTGTTTTGCAGCGCGATGCCGAGCATGCGGTCGGTTTTCTGGTGGTTGCGCATGCCCTGGGTACCAGCCAGCACGGTGGCGTCGTAAGCCATCACCACTGCCCGGCTGGCCTGGGCGCCAAACAGGCCGCCGTTGATGCTGCCGATACCGGTGACCATGCCGTCGGCCGGCGTGTTGGCCATCAGGTCTTCTTCACTGCGGCGGCTGCGCTGGGCCGCGACGGCCAGTGCGCCGTATTCGATGAAGGAGCCCTCATCGCAGAGATCGGCGATGTTCTCGCGCGCGCTGCGCAAGCCCAGCGCGTTGCGTTTGGCGATGGCTTGCGGCCGGCTGGCGTCCCGCGTCAGTGCATCGCGGTCCAGCACCCCTTGCAGATCCCGCCGAAGGCCGCGCTGCGCCGCCGGCACCGGGGCCGCAGCCGGCGTGACCAGCGGGGTTGCAGCCGGCCCGGCCTGCAGCGTCGCCAGAATGGCACCGGCCTCAACCCTATCGCCTGCACTGAAAAACACCTCCCCCAGAAAGCCGGCATGTGTTGCACGGACTTCGTGCTCCATCTTCATGGCTTCGAGAATGACCAGCACATCGCCAGGTGATATGGCGCCACCGGGTGGAAGCTGCCACTGAACAACCTGGGCTTGCAAAGGGGAAAGGACCGAGGGCATGGCGCATTTTGCGCCAGCGCCCCGCCGGTGATCGTCAATTGGGAGACAGCCTGCGCTGCGCCCGGTAGCTGCCAGCGATTCCTGCGTCCGGCTGGCGCCGCGCGGGTCAGGCGACCTGCAGACCCGGCTTGCCCACCAGCGCGGGCGTGGCGTTGGCCACAGCGCCGAACAGTATTTCGCCAGCCAGCTGACCGCCTTCTTCAATCACCAGCTTGCCGTAGCGAATCTTGCCCGTGACTTTGCCAGTGGCGTAAATCACCAGCTTCTGGCGCACAGTGAGATTGCCGTCAAACTCGCCGTGGATTTCCGCAATGTCGATCTCGGCCGAACCCTTGAACGCCCCGTGCTGCGAGATCTGGATCACGCGAGAGTCCATCGTGGCTTCGACCAGGCCTTCAACCACCAGGGTGTCGCAGTCGGTGATCTCGACGCCCTTGAGCTTGATGTTGGGTCCCACCGTCAGTTTGCTGCCGCTGGTTTCGCGGGGGGCTGCGCTGGCCGCCGTGTTGGCCGCGGTTGTTGGCACGGCAGCCTGTGCGCTGCTGGCTGCAGTGTTTGCCACAGGTCCGTTCGAGTAAGGGTTCGGGTTGGGGCTGCCGTGACGCAGGCTGGTGGTCTCGCTGTCGCGTTTGCCAAAGAACGGTGATTGCAGTGCCATGGGATTCCTTCAAAAGAATCCGATGGTACGGAGACCGTTTTTAAAAGTCTCCACTGCGAATGCAAGATGAGTAACGAAATTTATTGCAATGCCGCAATCGTGCGGCGCCCATGTTCATGCGCTGAGGCCTCCAACCGTGGCGCATAAACTTGCCCCATGACCTACACACTCAGGATCTTTCACACCGACGATGTCAGCGACGCAGAACGCGAGGCCGCCGCGCGGCGGTTTCGCGCTGCGCTGGAAGCCTCGCTCGGTGATGCCAGCCTGGTGGCGCCGGTCTACCGCGCCTGGTTGCGCTTGTTGCAGGCCCACGGAGAACACGCCCGGCCCTGGGACCTGAGCCCGGCAGAACAGCTGCTTGCCGACCAGTGGGAAGCGGCAGAGCTGGCAGCCACCCGGGCGGCATTTGGCACGGATCGCTACATGGGCGACGCCCATTTCGAGCTGGAGATCGGCGACCGCTAAAGCCGCGCCGGCGTTGACCCCGCTTTATGCCCATAATCATTGCATTGACTGAAAGGCCGCTTGTGGAATTCTTGGGGTTTGTGCTTTTGTTTCTGGCCTTGCTGGTAGTGTTGGGTTTTGCGTGGCTGCGTCTGGCCCGGCGCAAGCCCGAGCTGCCGCAGGCGCTGAAAACCTCAGCGGACGACAATTCCTACCAGGTCAGTTATGCGCCGCCAGAATTTGAATGGAGCGGCACCACCACCAGCGCGCTGCCACTCAAGACCCTCACCTACAAGCAGTACGAATGCCTGGAAGACGCCCGCTACGGCTTTCGGATCGTGGCCGCAACGCCCGCAGAGCGCAAGTTGCCGCAACCCCACAAGACACGCGCCCACGGGATCAAAACGGTGGCGTCGCTGCACAAGCACGGTTTTCTGGATGACGACGGTACCGGGGGCTACCTCATCACCGATCACGGGCTCAATGCCCTCGAAGTCTGCAGCGTCCGGTACTGAACCGCCCCGGCGGGCCGTCCGGGCACAGGGCACTGGCCACAGGTCAGACCGTGACGTCTTGCGGTGCGCTGCTGACCGCCCAGGAATACAGGGCGATTCAATGTCATACCTGACTGCAGGACACTGCTGTCGTAACGGCCATCCACCGGGAAAGACGGGCGAAGTGGCTGTGTGCGCCATTCAGAGAAAAGAAGAACGCTGACGCCCACGATGCGAGATAGCCCAAGCGCCGTCTGTGCGGCAACGGACAGATCTTCAGAAAATGTGCGCCCATCAGCCCTGGGCAAGCCCGGGCCCTCATCTGGCCCGGTGTCCTACGGCAATACGCGACGGTCGATGAGCTGTGGGTGCGTCGCGCCATGGTTCACTCATGAAACTGCTTCCGCCCAGGCGCACCGCACTGCAAGCAGCCACTACCGGACCGCACCATGGCACTCATCACCTACCTCGCCGAAGACAACCAGACCATTCTGGACAACCTGATCGAAACCCTGGAGGACATCTGTGATGTCAAGGTCGCGGCACACGCCGTCACCCAGGCGGAAGCCAGCTGCTGGCTGACCCTGCACGACGGCAAGTGGCATCTGGCCATCGTCGATCTTTTTTTGAAGGAAGGCAGCGGGCTGGGCGTGCTGGCCGGTTGCCGCAACCGCGAGTCATACCAGAAGGTGGTGGTGCTGACCAACTACGCCACACCCGAGATTCGCAAGCGCGCGGCCGACCTGGGCGCGGACGCCGTGTTTGACAAGACCACCGAGCTCGATGCCCTGTATGCCTATTGCACCGAGCAAACCGCCAATATCAGAAAAGAAGAGGTCCAGCAGGCACAGCGTGATGCGGTCACGTTTGACGCGGCGGTGACCGCCCAGGTGGCCGGAAAACACTGGCAATAGGTTTTTTTTATGGGCGAGGCGTTCCGACGTCTTCGCAGCTTGCCAGATGCGCCGGAATTTGCCGTTTATCTGCCGTTTGTCGGTTTGTTCGTTACCGCACATACAAAACCCGCTGAACGGCCTAGACTGAGCGCTCGGGGCGGGGTCTTGTGCCAGAGGCACCGCTAGTGCAGTGTTCCACGCTTGATGGAACAAATAAAAGCGTTGGATGTTGTGTCAGGGCAAGGCGCAAACCACAGCGATACCCCGGGTATCACGCGGATTTACAACGCCGCCATGGCGCAAAAGATGCGGTTTTATGTTCCAGATATCGTGCAACTCTGCACTAACAACCACACCTACTTCGGAGCTTTTGTCGATGGCCGTTTCCCCCGACCCGAAAGATAACCATTTGTTGGCTGCATTGCCAGATGCCGAGTGGCAGCGCTGGCTACCGCAACTTGAGTGGGTCGACATGACTCTGGGCGAGGTGGTGTACGAGTCGGGCAGCACCTTGAGTCATGTTTACTTTCCAACCACCGCCATTGTTTCGCTGCTGTATGTTCTGGAGAATGGTTCTTCCGCGGAAATCGCCGTGGTCGGCAACGAAGGCCTGGTCGGCGTCTCGCTGTTCATGGGCGGTGAGTCCACGCCCAGCCGCGCGGTTGTGCAAAGCGCCGGCAAAGGGCTTCGGCTTCCCGCGCAAGTCCTCAAGAACGAGTTCAAGCGCGCGCCGGTGCTGCACCTGCTGCTGCGCTACACCCAGGCGCTGATCACACAAATGGCGCAAACCGCCGTTTGCAACCGCCACCACTCGCTGGACCAGCAGCTGTGCCGCTGGCTGCTGCTGAGTTTGGACCGGGTGCAAGGCAGCGAACTGGTGATGACGCAGGAGCTGATCTCCAACATGCTGGGCGTGCGCCGAGAAGGCGTGACCGAAGCCGCGCTCCAGATTCAGGCGGCCGGGCTGATCCGTTATTCGCGTGGCCGCATCACGGTGCTGGACCGACCCGGGCTGGAGCAGCGTACCTGCGAGTGTTATGCGGTGGTCAAAAAAGAATACGACCGGCTGCTGCCCGAGAAAATAGCGACCTGAAAACCGATGGGGCGCCTGCCAATTGCGGGCTGTGTGCGCTGCCACACAGAAGCGAAGGGTGAGTGAGCACATACTGGGTTCCCTAGCCACCAACTTGAACTGATTCGACAGTGGCGCGGCCTTGTATTTGCCCCCGTGACGGGGCAGCAACCCACCGGAGAATTGTTTGCCCGCCGTCAAAAACCACCTGATCGAGATCCTCCCCCGCAAAGACCGACAGCGCCTGCTGGCTATCTGCGAGCCTGTCGAGTTGGTGCTGTCCCGGGTACTCTCTGTGCCCGGCGAGCGGCCCCGCCATGTGTATTTCCCGACCAGTGGTTTTATCTCGCTGGTGGCGCTGGTCGAGGGTAGCCCCGGCGTAGAAGTCGGCATGGTGGGCAACGAAGGCATGTTGGGCGTGCAAATGGCGCTGGGGGTGCCTGCGGCGCCGTGGCGTGCACTGGTGCAGGGTCAGGGCGCGGCCTGGCGCATAGCCACGCCCGCTTTCCGGCGCGAGCTGGCGCTTAACCCGGCCTTGCAGCGCGGCCTGCAGCGCTACCTTTACGTGCTGATGGCGCAGCACGCTGCGTCTGCGGGATGCCTGCGCTTTCACATGACCGGGCAGCGCCTGGCGCGCTGGCTGCTGATGAGCCAGGACCGCTCCCATTCCGACAGCTTTCACGTCACCCACCAGTTTCTGGCCTACATGCTGGGCATGCGCCGCGCCGGCGTCACCACGGCAGCCAGCGGCCTGCAGCGCGAGGGGTTGATCGAATACCGCCGGGGCGATGTCACGGTACTCAACCGCAAGGGTCTGGAAGCCGTCGCGTGCAGCTGTTATGCCGCCGACCGGCAAACCTACGCGCAATTGCTGGGTTGAGCTGCGGCTGCCTGGCGTACCCCGCAAAGTGGTGCACTGGCACCAACAGGCATGGATGTTACGTTTGTTGCACCGCCGCGCATTTTCGAGCCTCTTTCCCATGCAAAACCGGTACTTCTGACGCACCAGCCGGCGTATACACACCCTGCGTGCGCTAACGCACAGACCACCGGGCGCGATCAGCCTAAAAACAAGCTGCAGCACTTCTCCTGCAATTTGGACGAGGAGTTCAACATGTTCAACATGACCTTAGCCGCCCCCCCCTGGCTGACCATGCACAGCACCGGCAGAGCGCCAGACGAAGACTTCCGGGACCGCCCCGCACTGCCCTTGTTGCGCGTTGCGACGGGCACCGCCCATGACTTCGGCGCGAGTCCCGCGCCAGCCGTTCTCACGGCCACGGCTCAGACGCACCTGAGCATCAGCGTGGAAGACTGGGACGCCCTGTTCCGTGCCGTCGAAATCAGGCTGCGCGAAGCGGTGGGTGAGCATCTCGGTACTTTGCCCGACACGCCGCATCACCCTGCCGAGGTGTCTGCCAGCCTGGTGCAGGCTGTTGTGCTCGACTGCGTGACGGCACTGGAGCAACTCCACGCGGCGCTCAAGACCGAACGCGGCGAGCGGACCGGCACCGCTTAGGAGCCTGCCCAGGACCCCGATCCGGGGGGACCCATGTCACACGAACCACTGACCGCAGCAAGCGCAGCATGAATGGCGGCTCAAGCCCGCCATGACCACCGGGGGCGAGCGCTCAGGCCGCGCGCTGCAGGTTCAGCGCCAGCAGGCGCTTGAGGATTTCTTCGTCTGGCATGTCGGGCGTGTAGTCGGCCCAGCCATAAGCCGCCGCCACGGCGCTGTCCAGCGCCTTGTGCGCGGCGTCCAGCCAGGCCGGGCGCTGGTTGTAAAGCTTGGTCAACGTGCGGTCGGCCAGCTCCTTTTCAAACCCATCGCGGGGCAGGATGCGGTCCGGGTAAGGGCTCGAGGTCATGCCCAGCGGAACCACCTCGGGCACCCGCTGCGTCCACTCGGGCGGATTGAGCCAGGCTTCGCGCAGGTCGTTCAGGCGCTTGGCTGCGATGGCGATGCGTACGGCGTTTGTCCGAACCGCGCCTGCCAGCCCCGCAGGAACCAGTGCCGCATCAACGCCCGCTTCCCCGGCGTTTACGCCCTCTCCCTCGGCTTCTACTCCCTCTCCCTCTGGGAGAGGGCGGGGGTGAGGGCTCCCCGCTGCGATAGCTTCGGTCTTCTGGTGCGCGGTGTCGGCGGGGGTGAGGCCTTCGGGGAAGGGGAAGGTTTCGAAGCAAGACTTCGCGTTGTAGGTAGGGCGCCCACCGTCGCTTCCGTCGCCATGAATCGACGCTTGCGCGAGCGCCCAAACCTCGTGGATGCGGGAACTTAGGATGCCAAAGGTCGTGTCGTCAGCGCGCACGATGCTGTTCAGCCGCGAGTCCGGCAATACGACCTTCGACATCCAGACAAAGAACCGATGCTTGGCGACACGCGGCGTAACGATGTATCTGTCCAGCCCATTCACCGCCGCACGCAAGTCAATGGCCGGTCTCTTCAACAACCAATATCGTTTTAACAAATACTCTTCGCGTTTCGTCTCTCGAACCGGTTTGACGACGCGCCGAACATAAGTAAATGGTGCGTCAAACAATTCGGCTTCACCTTCAGAGTAGCCATGAAAGTCAATCATCCACGAGTCGGCGCGCCGGCCAGTGACCTCAGCGGCGTTGAGGTACGGCTTTAATACCAGTGTGTTGCTTCGTGAATGAGGGTTGGGAAGCCTCAGCCAACTACGAGCAATTTGACCTTCAATATCGAACGGGCCATTTTTTTGTGCGCCTTCAAAACTCACATTTTTATTTTCGACCAGTGAGCCTGCTTGCGTTATGTCGGCCCCCGCAACATCGCTCAGGTCAGCCCCAATGCGTGACACAACTCGGCCATCAAGCATTGACTCCTGATCAGCATGCCCGAAGCAAATCAATGACACGCGTACCGCGGCACCCTCGTTGACCCAGGACTCATCACTCCATGCGGCGTAGATTTTTGTCGCTTCGCAGATTGCAGAGAGCACTGCGCGATTGGAACCTGCGCGAATGGACTGCGTTGCCACCAGGCCAGCAGCACCCAGCCCTTGCGTTTGAATGGCTATGCGCGCTTTGTCAAACCAGTAGCAAACCAAATCCGCACCGCCGGGCACCCGACCTTTGAATACGCTGGCCAAGGCCTCAAAGTACGCATCTCCCAACTCCCGCCGCTTCTTGCTACCGCCCAAAAACGGCGGGTTCCCGATTACCACACTTGCCTTGGGCCAAGCCGCTTCAATCGCAGTCGGGGAGCCCTCACCCCTGCCCTCTCCCGGGGGGAGAGGGAGCTTGGCACTGAAGCCAGGAATAAATGTCAGCAGCGCATCGCGGCACTCAATGTTGTCCAGCGGCTCCAGCACCGGGTTGGTCTTGAACTCGTAGCCGTGCAGCAGGCGCCATTGGAGCTCACCAATCCATACCGTCACACGCGCGAGTTCGGCGGCGTATTCGTTGAGCTCGATGCCGAGCATGTTGTGCGGGCCGGTCACCAGGTCGGCCTCGCGGTCCAGGCCCATCAGCGCGGCGTCGATGTGGCTCTGGTGCTCGATGTCTTTGAGCGTCTTCAGGCCCAGAAACAAAAAGTTGCCGCTGCCGCAGGCGGGGTCGAGCACGCGGTAGTCCTTGAGGCGGTCCAGCCACTGGATGAACCTGGTGCGCGCGGCTTTGTAGCTGGCGTCATTCTTCTTCTTGTTTTTGGCCATCAGCCCACGTATTTCTTGCGCGGTCTGCTCCCATATTTGTAGCAAGGGGCGTTGCAGCACGGGCTCAACGATGCGCATGATGGTGGCCGGGTCGGTGTAGTGGGCGCCGAGCTGGCTGCGTTTGCTCGGGTCCAGCCCGCGTTCAAACAGGGTGCCAAAGATGGACACGTCAATCGCGCTCCAGTTCAGGGCGGCGGCGTTGCGCAGCTCGGTCATCTCCAGCACGGTGAGCGCGGGCACATTGATCTTTTTGAACAGGCCGCCGTTGAACCACGGAATGTCGTCGTTGCCGTACAAGCCGCCGCCCTGCATGACGGTAAACAGGTTGTGCAGGCCGGTGGTGAGCTTGTCGCTGGTGAGCTTGCGGTTGTTGACCAGACCCTCAAACATCCGGCCGGGCAGCAGGCCCACGTCTTCAGCAAAAAAGCAGAACAGGCACTGGGTCAAAAAGTGCGCCACCTCGTCGGCATGGGTCTGAAAACCGGCTGCGTCAGCCTCTTTGGCGGGGCCGCGTTTGCGCAGGCTGTCGGCCAGGGTGGCGAAGCTCTTGGCGGCGGCCTCGGTGATGTCGCGGCTGGTTTTTTTCGGCCGGAAGCTTTCGGGCTCTAGCCAGATGCGGCGCAGCAGGGCCTGCTTGTCGGGCTGGTCCAACTCGGCCAGCAACACGAGGTGTGTCTCAGTCGGGTGGCCGCTGAACTGGGTGTAGATGCGCATGCTCAAGCGGTCGCACACCACCAGAATCGGCGGGTTGCTCAGCGCCAGGCTGTAGCTTTGCAGTTGCCGCAACGCGGCGTCAAGGTTTTTACCGGGGGCCTTGTTCTCCCAGGCAAACGCGCCACGTTTGAACACGTCGGCATACCCGGTGCGCCCGCCGACCATGGCGTTTTTTTCTTCAAACAGATAACCCGCCTCGCTGCCGGGCTTGGGCACGCCAAGCAGGTCACACAGGTCAATAAAGTGGCTTTGCGCGCCCTGTTCTTCGTTGAGGTGAAAGGCCGGGCCGCCGGGGCCCCATTTCTGGATGAAGGTTTGGGGGGTCATGGCTGGTGGGTGCTGGGCTTAGTAGCCATGCAGGACAAAGTCAATGGCGCTGAACACTGCCCCGGCTTCTGCGAGCAAGCTTGCGATGGGGCTGCGCAAATCCTGGGCTGGATACGAAACAATGCTGAGCGTGTCGAAGACCAGCGTTTCGCCTTTAATCTGGAACTGGGGATAAAGCCGGTTATCCGTTGCGTCCAGCGTTTTCCGAAGCAGGGGAACCGTGAGCCGCAGCTCAGACCCACCGACCCAGGAACTTTGCACGTCCACCACGTAGGGCGTGAGGTCCCGCCACTCCTCCACCGGGTGACGGTACACGTCAAACTGCGCCATCAGCTGGATCCAGGTTGCGCTCTTGCGATTGCCGCCATTGCCGCACCCGCTGAGCGTAGGGCTGGCGCTGAACCGCCCAGGCGTTGTACTGCCCAATTTCTAAGGCGTGCGCGATCAGCCATTGGCGATGATCGGGAGGGGGAGCTACACCCGTTTCCGCGGACATGTTCACGTCATGCTGAATCTTCACGTCATCAGCTCTTGCGCTGGCTGCGGGGCTGCTGGCCGCTGGCTGTATCGGCGGCGGCAGCCTGCTTTTTGCGCCACTCGTACATCCGCCAACCCATGCTGCCTACCGCTTCATAGTGCCGGTTCATGCTGTCAATGACGTGTTGATTTTCGGTTTCCCAGTGCCGGGCCAGGCGCTCGGTTTCTTCAGGGCTGCGCTCCAGCGCAGCCTTGCGCGCGGCCAGCCGCTCGGGCGTGAGCCAGCCGTCGCCAACGCGGTAGGTGCCGGCTTCTTCGTGCACACCCGCAGGCTTAGGGGCGGCCGCTGTGCTCTGCACGTCAGGCACGGCCTTCATGGGCACCAGCTCGACACGGCCGTCGGGGTAAAACACCACGTCAAACAACTGGCCCGCGTATTTTTTGCCCAGCGAAATCTGGCCGCTGGCGCCGACTTCTTTCAGCATGGCGCAATCCTTTCCATCAATCATGCCATCATGCCGCATGAAAACGAGGGCGTCAATGCAGCGCAGTCTTCAGGGTTTGGTGCCCCACCTTGCTCACGCTGCCAACTGCAATGGCCGGGGGCAAAGGTCAGGTTGGCTATCGAATCAACCGAGCGAAAGGCGCTTTGCGCCACGGCGCCGACCACCCGCCCGGGCAGGACGCGGCTGTCGACCCGCAAGGCCTTGGTGCCGCCGGTCTCGGCCATCAGCGGGGTGATGGGGCCGTCTTTGGCGCGATACTTGACCCCATGCGCTTGAATTTTCTGTTCACCTGTGGAGCAGATCACCCGTGCGATGGTGTCTTGGGCTGCGCTGATGCCGCGCCGCCAGTGTCACGAGAGAAGTGCACCATCGGCGCATCATCAGATTAAATTTTTATCAAGGAATGAAGTAGTGGAAAAAATTCTCGCCGGCGTCGGATCATTGCTTTATGGCATGCGGTTCACCATGCTCTTCTTCTACGTGGGCTTGGTTGCCATCATTTTCGGAATTTTGGGCAAGTTTCTTTTTGAGATCTACAAACTAATGACCACGCTGATGTTTGGAGAGCTGGAAAAGATTGGTCTCATCATCAAAGTGCTGGAGCTGGTGGATATGACGATGGTGGCGCAGCTGGTTTGGGTGGTAGCGCTGGCAGGCGTTTCACTTTTTGTGACCACCGGACATTTTGACAAGACGGCCATGAAAAAACCAGACTGGCTGGATCATGTCAATACCTACAACCTCAAACTCAAACTGGCGTTTGCGATCATTTCAATTTCAGGCGTCCATGCCCTGAAAATCTATTTAAGCAGCGACCTGAGTCTGGACAGCATACAAATCGTGACGATGGTTGCTGTTATCCATTTCACTTTTGTGCTGTCAGCCATCGGCATCTCTTATGCAGAAAGACTGACCAGGGAACACAACTAACACTGGCACTGGCACTGGCACTGCCGACAGACGACCCATCAGCGGGCCTGGCGAGGTTATGCACCGATTCAACCAAACTTCAAAAACAGCTTGCTATAGGGGCTTTTGATTTTGCTGATGGCCAGTTTGACCGCATTCACATCCTGGCTTGCGACAGCGGTATGCAAGTCAATCACAGACTTGTCAACATCTTTGACCAAGGCAACAAACTCGACACTGTTGCTGAGATTGGCGGGCGCTTCGGTGCTTAGCTTTTTGTTTAAATAACGAAGCACGGCCACCATGTCAGCGACTTGTTGCAGACCATTGGCTTGCAGCAAGACCTTGCTGCCGTCAATCAGGACGCTTTCCATGGCGAGATGGTAAGCATTCATGTGGTCACTGTAGACAATGACGCCATTGCGATGCCGGGCTTCTGCAATGATGTCGCGCACGCGCTCAAGCGTTTCATGCGCCTCGGTCAGCTTGTTGGCATTGATTTCAGCGCTGGCCTGTGCGTACACATCAGCCACGGCAGCCAGGGAGCCAGGGAAAGACGCATCCCTGTCGTACGGAGGCGGTACTTTTGCGGCAAAGCGGCTCACGATCCCGCTCCATGCCTGTGAGGCTCTGTTGATCGAGCTTTGTGAGCCGGCCTGGTTTTTACTGTTGGTCTGGAAGAGCGCTTCACGGTAAGGCGCATAGGCTTCCTGAATAGCGTCGTTGACGGGGTCGCCCGCAAAAGACGACGAGCCGGCAAAAATAGCCAGCGCTGTAGCAGCCAGCTTCAAGATGTGAGCAAGGCGGTGAGACATGGTGAGATCCCTGACAGGCGCTTTTGTTGGACGGCTTGAAACCGCGCAATACGTTTCAAACTGACAGCCAGTCTGCGCTTTTGGTCAGAATGCGCTTTGACGCAAATCAAAAGAAAGGCTGGCTTTGCTGTGTGCTGACGGTCACGCGCCGTGAGCTGCTGTTTATGCAGCGTTGCGCGGGCCTGCGGCGACGACCGCAGTCGGTACCGGCAAAGCTGGCGCCGGTGGGTGACTCAAGGCTGCGCCGCAAGCAGCGCCGCATTGCCGCCGGCTGCCGTGGTGTTCACGGTGACGGTTTGCTCGGCGCAAAAGCGGTACAGATAGTGCGGCCCGCCGGCTTTGGGGCCGGTGCCGCTCAGGCCTTCACCGCCAAAGGGCTGTACGCCGACCACGGCGCCAATCATGTTGCGGTTGATGTAGATGTTGCCGACATGCGCGGCGGCGGCGAGCGCCTGGGCGCGCGAGTCGATGCGGGTCTGGATGCCCAGCGTCAGGCCGTAGCCGAGGGTATTGATCTGATCAATGACGGCTTGCGGGTCGCCGCGCCAGCGCACGATCTGCAGCACGGGGCCAAAGATTTCGTCTTTCACATCGGTCAGGCTGCTGACCTCGAAGGCGGCGGGTGCGATCATGTTTGCTATTGAATCAGGAGCTACTTGTGACCGTCCACCAGGGGCTGGAAGCGTTTTTGATGCTGCACCCAGGCGTTGCAGGTGCTTCTGGATGTTGTCAAACGCCTCGCGGTCTATCACCGGGCCGACATCGGTGGCCAGTTCGGCCGGGTTACCCAGGATCAACTCCTGCAGCGCGCCCTGGATCATGCCAATCACCTTGTCGGCAATGCCCTCATGCACACACAGCAGGCGCAGCGCCGAGCAGCGCTGGCCGGCCGAACGGAAGGCGCTTTGCACCACGGCGTCGACCACCTGCTCGGGCAGGGCTGAGCTGTCGACCAGCATGGCGTTGATGCCGCCGGTCTCGGCGATCAGCGGGACGATGGGGCCGTCTTTGGCGGCCAGCGCGCGGTTGATGATTTTGGCGACATGGGTGGAGCCGGTAAAAACAACGCCGGCCACGCCGGGCGCCGCCACCAGCGCTGCGCCGACGGTCTCGCCGGGGCCGTGTACCAGTTGCAGCGCGCCTTCGGGCACACCGGCGGCGTGCAGCAGCCGCACCGCCGCGAGTGCCACGCCCGGCGTTTGTTCGGCGGGTTTGGCGATCACGGCATTGCCGGTGGCCAGCGCGGCGGCGACCTGGCCGGTAAAAATGGCCAGCGGAAAATTCCAGGGGCTGATGCAGACCCAGACGCCGCGTGCTGTCAGGCGCAGCGTGTTGGTTTCACCCGTCGGCCCGGGCAGGGCGATGGGGGCCATGATGCGCTCGGCTTCATTGGCGTAATAGCGCAAAAAATCAATCGCCTCACGCACCTCGGACACGGCGTCGCCCCAGGTCTTGAAGGCCTCTTTGACCAGCAGCGCGCAGAACAGGGGCATCTGCTGCTGCATGGCGTCGGCAGCGCGGCGCAAGATGGTCGCGCGTTCTGCCACATTGGTCTTGCTCCACTTTTGATAGCTGCTAGCGCCCGCCACTAAAGGGCTGGAGGCCAATTTTTCATAAAACCCGGGCACCACCGGCACGGGGGTGGTCGCCAGCGCGGCCAGCAAGGAGGCACGCATGCTTTCGACCGTGAGGTCCAGCCCCTCGCTGTTGGGGCGGCCCGGACCGTACAGGTCTGGCGGCAAGGGCAGCGACGGCTCCGGGGCCAGGCGCAGGGGCGAAGTCAGCAGCACATCCATACCCACCGACTCGTCGGCGAGCTGATGCACAAATGACGAGTTGGCGCCGTTCTCAAGCAGGCGGCGCACCAGGTAGGCGAGCAGGTCGCGGTGCGCGCCCACGGGCGCATAAACGCGGCAGGCGATCTGCGGGTTCTTGAGCACCTCGCGGAAGATGCCTTCGCCCATGCCGTGCAAACGTTGCAACTCGAATTGAGTGCCTTGCGCGCTGGCGTGGCCCCTCACCCCTGCCCTCTGCCCAAAGGGGCGAGGGAGCGAGTCACCTTGTCTGGCACCGTCTTCACTCCCTCTCCCCCCGGGAGAGGGCAGGGGTGAGGGCTCCCTGGCGCGATCAGCCATCTCAATAATCGCCGCAATGGTGCCCGCGTTGTGACCGGCAAACTGCGGGTAAATCGCGTCGGGCGCGGCCAGCAGGGCCTGTGCACACGCCAGGTAAGACACGTCGGTGTGGTGCTTGTGGGTGAAAACCGGGTAATGCGGCAGGCCCAGCTCTTGCGCGCGTTTGATCTCCGAGTCCCAATAGGCGCCCTTGACCAGGCGGCACATCAGGCGCAGCCGGTAGCTGCGGGCGATGCCGATGACGTGTTCAACCAGCGCCAGCGAGCGTGTCTGGTAGGCCTGCAGCGCCAGACCGAACCCTTGCCACTGCGGATGCTGCTGCGCCACCAAAGCGGCCAGCGCCTCAAACACGTCCAGCGAGAGTTCGAGCCGGTCGACCTCTTCGGCGTCGATGGTCAGGTTGATGTTGGCGCGTGCGGCCAGCGCACACAGGCCCCAGACGCGCGGCACCAGCTCGGCCATCACGCGTTCATGCTGGGCGTCTTCATAACGCGGGTGCAGCGCGCTGAGCTTGATGGATATGCCGTCATTTTTCTCACAAGCCCTTTCCGGGTCTGCGCCAACAGCTATGGATTCGATAGCATTGGTGTAGCTGGCTAGGTAGTGCTGCGCATCGGCATCGGTGCGCGCGCCCTCGCCGAGCATGTCAAAGCTGTAGCGCAGGCCGGGCATGGATTTTCTGGCGCTGCCCGCTTCCTTCATCGCCTCGCCAATGGTCTGCCCGAGCACAAACTGCCGACCCAGCAGCTGCACAGCGCGCAAGGTGGCGGCCACCACGGTGCGCGCGCCCAGCTTGCTCATGAGGCTGCTCTGGCCGTCCTCGGGCAAAAACTTCTTGGACATGGCGATGGCCGAGGCCGACAGGCGCGCCATCACGCCGTCGCTGGCGCCTTCAAAATCGGCGCGGCCGAGCTGGTCAGCCGTCAGGGCAATCGCGGTTTCGGCATCGGGCACGCGCAGCAGGGCTTCGGCCAGGCGCATCAGGGCCAGGCCCTCGGCGCTGGAGATCGGGTACTCCTTGAGCAGGCTCTCCATGGCCCAGAAGGGCGGTGGGTTGTTGCGCACGGCATGCACCCAGGGCCGGGCCAGGGGCGCGGCGGCGGCCCAGTCGAACGCCGTCGCCATGCGATCAAGGTGGCCGGACACCACGCCGGCTTCGGGCCGGTAGGGAAAAGGCAGGCGCTGCGGCTGAGGCATAAAAAACTCCGTCAATTGGTGAATAACGCCATGTTGTCTTGATTTAGTCTTGATTTTCCGCTAAATTTTGTGACTAATTTAGAATAAATCACTACCATGACCTCTATCCCGGCGGATATTGACCGCATCGACCTGAAGATTCTGGGCCTGCTGCAGCAGGACGGCCGCATGGCCAACCTCAAACTCGCCGAGGCGGTGGCGCTGTCGCCCACGGCGGTGCTGGCGCGTGTGCAGCGGCTCACGCGTGACGGCTACATCCTGGGTTACGAGGCGCGGCTCAACCCGCTCAAGCTGGGTGCCGGCATGACGGTGTTTGTAGAGGTGCTGCTGGACCGCACCACGCCCAATGTGTTTGACGCCTTCAAGGCCGCGGTGCAGGTGTACCCCGAAATCACCGAGTGCCACATGGTCGCCGGCGGTTTTGACTACCTGCTCAAGACCCGCATGGCCGACATGGCGGCCTACCGCCAGTTTGCCGGCACCGCGCTGTGGCAGTTGCCCGGCGTGCGCGAGACGCGCACCTATGCGGTGATGGAAGAAGTCAAAAACACCACGCGGCTGGCGCTGGGTGTGTAAGCAAAGCAACGCCAACCCGCGTGGCGTCGGTGCAAATGGGGGAATTCCGGTCAATAGTTCGCATACTGAGGCTTTCCGTCTTACCTGAAGGCGCGCGTCAAACTAAGCTGAACCAGGGCCAGACAAAACTTTGCAGGGCAAACATGGCCCATGCCGGATAACCACAACAGAAAGAACGCGATGCGCATTTACCAACCTTGGGCCGCTTGTGCACTGCTTGCAGGTCTTTTCATGACGTCTGGCCATGCAGCGGACCCTGGGGTCACGGACAAGGAGATTGTGGTGGGCCAGTTCGCGGCGCAGACCGGGCCGGCGGCCGAACTGGGCAAACGCATGCAACTGGGCATGCTGGCACATTTCAATGCGGTCAACGCGGCGGGTGGCGTCAACGGCCGCAGCATCAGGCTGGTGTCGCGCGATGACGGCTATGAGCCGGACAAGGCAGCAGCAGCCGTCAAGGCGCTGATTGAAGAAGACAAGGTGTTTGCGCTGGTCGGCTCGGTCGGCACGCCGACCACGCTGGCGGCGGTGCCCGCCATCAATGCGGCGGGCATTCCGCTGATCGGGCCGTTCACCGGCGCGCAGGCCCTGCGCGAGCCCTTCAACCGCAACCTGTTTCATGTGCGCGCCAGCTACTTTGACGAAACCGAAAGCATCGTGCAGCACCTGAGCACGCTGGGCATCAAGAGAATCGCCGTGTTCTACCAGAACGACTCCTACGGCAAGGCTGGCCTGGACGGCGTCACGCGGGCGCTGGCCAAACGCAATCTCAAGCCCGCCGCCACCGTGACGGTGGAGCGAAACACGGTCGATGTCGCCGCGGCGCTGGCCGAGATACTGAAAACATCACCGGAGGCGGTGGTGCAAATCAGCGCGTACAAGTCATGCGCAGCACTCATCAAGCAGGCGCGCACCAAAGGTTACGGCGGCCAGTTCTTCAATGTGAGTTTTGTCGGCTCCACGGCGCTAGCGGCAGAGCTGGGGGATACAGGCGCTGGCGTCACGATTTCGCAAGTGGTGCCCTTCCCCTACACGCCCTCGTCGGCGATTGTGCGGGAGTACCAGCAGCGCATGACGGATGCGGGCAACAAGGACTTCGACTTCTCCAGCATGGAAGGGTTTCTGGCCGCCAAGGTGTTTGTCGAGGGCGTGCGCCGTGCCGGCAAGACGCTGACACGCGAGAGCCTGGTCACCGGGCTGGAGTCGATGCGCGAGGTGAATTTTGGCGGCTTTATTGTCAGTTACGGACCCAAAGATCACGAAGCGTCGCGTTACACCGACCTGACCATCATCGGCCGGGGCGGGCGCTTCGTGCGTTGATGTTTTGATCTGGAGGATAGATTCATGACCCCACTGCGTACCCCACCGCTACGCGCTGCCAGCGTGTTGACCCTGCTGTTCCTGGCGAGCCCGCTTGCCTTGGCCCAAAACCTCAAACCTGGCTTGTGGGAGATCAACAACAAGATGCAGTCGGGCTCGGGGCAGATTGAAAAGGCCATGGCCGAGGCGCAAAAGCAGCTGGCCACCATGCCGCCCGAACAGCGCAAGATGATGCAGGACATGATGGCCAAGCAGGGCATGTCCATGGCCCCGGGTGCAGGTGGCAGCATGGCCGTGAAGATCTGTATGACCAAGGAGATGATTGAGCGCAACGAACTGCCTTCGCAACAAGGGGATTGCAAGACCACCACCACGCCGCGCATGGGCAACAGCATGAAGATGTCGTTTGTCTGCACCCAGCCACCGTCCAGCGGGGACGGCACGGCGACCTTTGTCAGCCCCGAGGCCTACACCATGACGATGGCCATCAAAAGCACGGTGCAAGGCAAGCCCGAAACCCTGAGCATGGACGGCGGCGGCAAGTGGTTGTCGGCGGACTGCGGCACGATCAAGCCGCTGGCGGTGCCCAAAAAGTAGGCGCCACGAACCATCCCCAACTGCGCCCCTCTCCTCTCCATTCCAGCCAGGGCCGCGGATCTGGCTTTGCCAGTCCGCAGGCGCAGCGGCCCCCTCGGGGGGCAGGGCGCTACACGCAGTGAGCAACCGTGGGGGCTCTATCTGTTGCCAAAAATGGCCGTGCCAACGCGCACCATGGTGCTTCCGGCTTGAATGGCGGCCTCCAGGTCGGCTGTCATGCCCATCGACAGGGTGTCCATGGCCTGCGGCAGCACACCGGCCCGATTGATCTGATCAAAAAGATCCGCAGCCCTTTTGTGGAGGGCGCAAGCAGCTACAAAATCCATAGCAGGCTCGGGGATCGACATGAGCCCGCGCAGCTGCAGCCCTGGCAGACGCGCAACGTCCTCAGCCAGGGCCAGCGCGTCTTGCGGCGCCACACCCGACTTGGTCGGACCGCCATCAATGTTGACCTGCAGGCAGACCTGCAGCGGCGGCAGATGCGCGGGCCGCTGCTCACTCAGGCGCTGCGCAATTTTCAGGCGGTCCACCGACTGCACCCAGTCAAAGTGTTCTGCCACCAGCCGCGTCTTGTTGCTCTGGATCGGGCCGATGCAATGCCATTGCACAGGTCCGGAGGACGACAACCGGAGCGCGTCCGCCTCCCGTTCACGTACCGTGAGAATCTTCTCCACGCCCTCCTGGATGTAGTTCTCACCAAACATCCGCTGCCCGCCTGCCATCGCGTCGATCACGGCGTCGGCACCGAAGGTCTTGGACACGGCCAGAAGGCGCACCGCCTGCGGATCGCGCCCGCATGCTGCGCAGGCCGCCACGATGCGCTCGTGTACGGCTTGGAGATTGTCAACAATCATGGTCATAATCGAACTGTAAACCTGAACCAAAGAGGAACCCCCGGGATGGACATTACCCAGCTGCTGGCTTTCAGTGTGAAGAACAAGGCATCCGATCTGCATTTGTCGGCGGGCCTGCCGCCCATGATCCGGGTGCACGGCGATGTCAGGCGCATCAACGTCGATCCGCTGGACCACAAACAGGTCCATTCCATGGTGTACGACATCATGAACGACACCCAGCGCAAGAACTACGAGGAGTTCCTGGAGATTGACTTCTCTTTCGAGATTGACGGCCTGGCGCGCTTTCGGGTCAACGCCTTCAACCAGAACCGTGGCGCAGGGGCGGTGTTCCGGACCATTCCGTCGAAGATCCTCACGCTGGAGCAGCTCAACGCACCCAAGATTTTTGGCGACCTGGCAATGAAGCCGCGCGGCATGGTGCTGGTCACCGGCCCCACTGGCTCAGGCAAATCGACCACGCTGGCGGCCATGGTCAACTACCTCAACGAAACCGAATACGCCCACATCCTGACGGTTGAAGACCCGATTGAATTTGTGCACGAGTCGAAAAAATGCCTGATCAATCAGCGCGAGGTGGGACCGCACACGCTGAGCTTCAGCGCCGCATTGAAGTCCGCTCTGCGTGAAGACCCGGACGCGATCCTGGTCGGCGAGATGCGCGACCTGGAAACCATCCGCCTGGCCATGACCGCCGCCGAAACCGGCCACCTGGTGTTTGGCACGCTGCACACCTCGAGCGCAGCCAAAACGATTGACCGGATCATTGACGTGTTTCCGTCCGAAGAAAAGGAAATGATCCGTGCCATGTTGTCGGAGTCGCTGCAGGCAGTGATCTCGCAAACCCTGTGCAAAACCAAAGACGGCCAGGGCCGCGTGGCTGCGCACGAGATCATGCTGGGCACCAGCGCGATCCGCAATTTGATCCGCGAGGCCAAGGTCGCGCAGATGTACTCGTCCATTCAAACAGGCAACAGCGTGGGCATGCAGACGCTGGACCAGAACCTGACCGATCTGGTCAAGCGCAACGTGATTTCCGCCGCAGAAGCACGCGGCAAGGCAAAAATACCCGAGAACTTCCCGGGGTAGACTGAAGGGTGTGGCGCCTTCTCCCCTCTCCCGCCAGCGGGAGAGGGCCAGGGTGAGGGTAATTGCAGAGCCCTCACCCCAACCCTCTCCCAGAGAAAGAGGGAGCAAGGCGGGCTACACCGTTGGGGCTGACCGCAGGCCTCTTGCAAATCAAAAGCATTCATCAGCTTGAGAACGACTAAGGACCTTCATGGAACGCGACCAGGCCAGTAAATTCATCAACGACCTTTTGAAACTCATGGTCAGCCGCAATGGCAGCGACCTGTTCATCACTGCAGAATTTCCGCCCGCCATGAAGGTGGACGGCAAGGTCACCAAGGTCTCACCGCAGCCGCTGAACGCCAGCCACACGCTGGCCCTGGCGCGCGCCATCATGAACGACAAGCAGGCGGCCGAGTTCGAGCGCACCAAGGAATGCAACTTCGCAATCTCGCCGCCCAGTGTTGGCCGTTTTCGCGTCAACGCCTTCATCCAGCAGGGCAAGGTGGGCATGGTGATGCGGGTGATTCCAGCCACACTGCCCACCATCGACGGCCTGGGTGTGCCGCAGGTGCTCAAGGACGTGGTGATGTCCAAGCGCGGCCTGTGTATTCTGGTGGGTGCCACAGGGTCGGGCAAATCGACCACGCTGGCCGCCATGGTGGACTGGCGCAATGAGCAGTCCTTCGGTCACATCATCACCATCGAGGACCCGGTGGAGTTTGTGCACCCCCACAAAAACTGCGTCGTCACGCAGCGTGAAGTGGGCCTGGACACAGACAGCTGGGAAGCCGCGCTGAAAAACACACTGCGCCAGGCGCCCGACGTGATCCTCATGGGTGAGGTGCGCGACCGCGAAACCATGGAGCACGCCGTCGCTTTTGCCGAAACCGGCCACCTGTGCCTGTGTACGCTGCACGCCAACAGTGCCAACCAGGCGCTGGACCGCATCATCAACTTCTTCCCCGAAGAACGCCGCGCCCAGTTGCTGATGGACCTGTCGCTCAACATGAAAGCCATGATCTCGCAGCGCCTGGTGCCCAAACAGGACAGCAAGGGCCGGGTTGCCGCGGTTGAAATCATGCTCAACACGCCGCTGATCTCCGACCTGATCTTCAAGGGCGAGGTCTCCGAAATCAAGGAGATCATGAAGAAGAGCCGCAACCTGGGCATGCAGACTTTCGACCAGGCGCTGTTCGATGCGTTTGAGGCCAACACCATTACTTACGAAGACGCCCTGCGCAACGCCGACTCCGTCAACGACCTGCGGCTGCAGATCAAGCTCAACTCCCAGCGCGCCAAGACCCAGGACCTGGCCGCCGGCACCGAAAACATGGCAATTATTTAACTCATGACCACTTCCAGCACCAACCCCAAAACCTACGAACCCGCCCCGTCCCGCAAAGTCGCCTTTCTCGGCCTGGGCGTCATGGGTTACCCGATGGCCGGCCATCTTGCGCTGGCGGGCCATCAGGTCACCGTCTACAACCGGACCGCTACCAAATCAATAGCATGGTGCGCCGAATACGCGGGGGCTGACGCCTCCAAACATGCACAGACTCCGCGTGAGGCCGCGACAGGCGCCGACATCGTGTTCTGCTGCGTTGGCAACGATGACGACCTGCGCGGCGTGGCGCTGGGCAAGGACGGCGCCTTTGCCGGCATGCAGCCCGGCGCCATCTTTGTGGACCACACCACCGCATCGGCCGACGTGGCGCGCGAGCTGTATGCCGCAGCGCAGGCGCTGAAGCTGCAGTTTGTGGATGCGCCTGTGTCCGGCGGCCAGGCCGGTGCGCAAAACGGTGCGCTCACCGTCATGTGCGGCGGCGATGCAGCGGCTTTTGATGCGGTCAAACCGGCCGGCATGGCGTTTTCAAAGGCCTTCACACGCATGGGCGAAAGCGGCGCGGGCCAGCTCACCAAAATGGTCAACCAGATCTGCATTGCCGGGCTGGTGCAGGGCCTGAGCGAAGCCATCGCTTTTGGTCAGAGAGCCGGCCTGGACGTGAACCAGGTGCTGGACGTGATCGGCAAGGGCGCAGCGCAAAGCTGGCAGCTCGACAACCGCGGCAAGACCATGGTGGCCGACAAGTTTGACTTCGGCTTTGCGGTGGACTGGATGCGCAAGGACCTGGGCCTGGTGCTGGACGAGGCCAAGAGCAACGGGGCACGGCTGCCAGTGACGGCGCTGGTGGACCAGTTTTATGCCGACGTGCAGGCCATGGGCGGCCGGCGCTGGGATACTTCCAGCCTGATCAAACGCTTGAAATAGAGCCCCCACGTTCGCTCGCTGCGCGTAGCTCTCTGCCCCCCGAGGGGGCGCTGCGCCTGCGGACTGGCAGAGCCAGATCCGCGGCTCCTGCTTGAAAAGAGAAGACCCCCACGTTCGCTCGCCGCGCGTAGCTCTCTG
>NZ_JBDNGU010000098.1:0-1488 GCF_041689105.1 Polaromonas sp.
CGGGCAGCGCCCGTCGCCGTTGTTGAAGCTGAACTTCGACGCGGTGTAGCTGCGCTGCCGGGCCAGCGGCGCCTGCGCAAACAGTTCGCGCACCGCGTCCCAGGCACCGACATAACTGGCGGGGTTGGAGCGCGCGGTTTTCCCGATGGGGGACTGATCGACAAACACCACATCGGTCAGATAGTCGGCACCCATCAGCCGGTCGTGCGCACCCGGTGTTTCCGTCGCCTTGCCGAACTGGCGCAGCAGGGCCGGCGCCAGAATGTCCTGCATCAGCGTCGATTTGCCCGAGCCGCTGACACCCGTCACACAGACCAGGCGCTGCAGCGGAAACTCTACGGTGAGGTTTTTCAGGTTGTGGTCGCGCGCGCCTTCCAGAATCAGGCGCGGCGTATTGTCGCTGACCGGCCGCTTGAAACCCATGCCGACCTGCTTGCGCGAGCCGAGGTAGGCGCCGGTCAGGGTGTCGGCGTGTTTCAGGTCTTCGGGTGTGCCGTCAAACACAATCTGCCCGCCCTTCTCGCCCGGACCGGGGCCCATGTCGATCATGCGGTCGGCCGCCATCATCACCGCCGGGTCGTGCTCGACCACCACCAGGGTGTTGCCGGCATCGCGCAGCCGGTGCATGGCCTGCGTGATGCGGTTCATGTCGCGCGGATGCAGGCCGATGGACGGCTCGTCCAGCACAAACAGCGTGTTGACCAGCGAGGTGCCCAGCGCCGTGGTGAGGTTGATGCGCTGCACCTCGCCGCCCGACAAGGTTCGACTTTGCCGGTCCAGCGTCAGGTAGCCGATGCCCACGTCGCACAGATAACGCACGCGGGTGTGGATTTCCTCGAACAGCGATTTGAGGGCTTGCAACTCCCCCTCACCCCTGCCCTCTCCCGCAAGCGGGAGAGGGGGTTCTGTTTTGCCCCCTCGCGCTCCAGCGGCAGCGGGTTCCGCCTTGCTCCCTCTCCCGCTGGCGGGAGAGGGTTGGGGTGAGGGCAGCAGCCCAATGAAGAACTGCCGCAACTTGTCTATCGGCAACTGCATCAAATCGTGAATGCTCAAACCCGGCATGGCTTCGAGTTGCGCGCGGCTCCAGTCCACACCCACCGGCATGAAACGTTTGCCCGACGGCAGCACCGCATCGGCGGCCTCTTTGGAGCCCAGGCGCCACAACAGCGCATCCAGCTTGAGGCGCGCGCCGCCGCAAGTCTCGCACGGCGTGTAGCTGCGGTACTTGGACAGCAGCACACGGATGTGCATCTTGTAGGCCTTGGTCTCCAGGTAAGCGAAAAACCGCTTCACGCCATACCATTGCTTCTTCCACTGCCCGTCCTTGTAAGCCGGCGTGCCGTGTATCACCCAATGCTGTTGCTCCGGCGTGAGTTTGTACCAGGGCGTATCGCGTGGGATGCCTGCGGCTTCTGCGTGGCGCATCAGGTCGTCCTGGTTTTCGGCCCAGGCCGGTGTCTGCAGGGTCTTGATCGCGCCGGAGCGCAG
>NZ_JBDNGU010000099.1:0-2790 GCF_041689105.1 Polaromonas sp.
CGCCGACCCAGGCGGCAAACCTTGTAGCCCTGGAGCTGCTCATCCGGGAGGTTGGGAATGTTCACATTGAGCAGCCATGGCGCCACGGTCGGCAAGGCGCCCTCGGCAATTTTTTCGAGCGAGGGGATCAGTTGCTGCACCAGGTCGCGCGCGCGCCGACCGGCCGCGTCGATATGTCCCCAGCCTTTTTCGGTCTGCGAAAACGCAATCGACGGAATGCCGAACAGGTAGCCCTCCATGGCCGCGCCGACGGTGCCGGAGTAAATCGTGTCATCGCCCATGTTGGCGCCGTTGTTGATGCCGGACACCACCAGGTCAGGCCGGTAGCCGAGCAGCCCGGTCAGCGCGATGTGTACGCAATCGGCCGGCGTGCCGTTGATGTAGCGAAAGCCGTTGGCCGCCGTCTGCACATACATGGGCGAATGCAGGGTCAGCGCGTTGGATTTGGCGCTGTTGTTCTGCTCGGGCGCGACCACCTCCACGTCAGCAATGTCCTTGAGCGCTTCGTACAGGGCAATGATGCCGGAGGCCTGGTAGCCGTCGTCGTTGCAGATCAGAATTTTCATAGCCTGATTTTAGGGCCTCAGGTCCCACGGGTGACAAAACGCCGTCGCCTGCGGCTTGCCGGTCCCCGGAACCTGCCTATGATTGACGATCATCAACGGAGACCCCCATGCATGCCTGGCTTTGTGAAGACCCCACCGGCGTTGACGCCCTGACCTGGACAGAACTGCCCACGCCCGTACCCAAGGCCGGCGAAGTGCTGATCGCGATCAAGGCCGCGAGCCTGAACTTTCCGGACCTGCTGATCGTGCAGAACAAATACCAGATCAAGCCGCCGCTGCCCTTTGTGCCCGGTTCAGAATACGCCGGCGTGGTCGAAGTCGTCGGCGATGGGGTCAAACACCTCAAGGTTGGCCAGAACGTGGCCTGCCTGTCTGGCACCGGCGGCTTCGGCACGCACACGATTGCGCCTGCGGCGCTGTGCATGCCTTTGCCCGACGGCTTCCCGCACGTCGATGCAGCAGCTTTCATCATGATTTATGCCACCTCGCACCATGCGCTGGTGGACCGCGCGCAACTCAAGGCCGGTGAAACCGTGCTGGTGCTGGGCGCCGCCGGCGGTGTCGGCACCTCGGCGATCCAGATCGCCAAGGTCATGGGCGCCCGTGTGATTGCCGCCGCATCAACCGATGAAAAATGCGCACTGTGCAAGTCCATAGGCGCCGATGCCACCATCAACTACAGCACGGAAAACCTGCGCGAGGCCATCAAGACCCTGACCGGCGGCAAGGGCCCCGACGTGATTTACGACCCGGTGGGCGGCGAGTTTGCCGAGCCGGCTTTCCGCTCCATCGCCTGGCGCGGGCGTTACCTGGTGGTGGGTTTCGCCTCTGGTCCGATTCCCTCGCTGCCGCTGAACCTGACACTGCTCAAGGGCGCGTCCATCGTCGGCGTGTTCTGGGGCGGCTTCGCAAAAAACGAGCCCAAAGCCAGCGCCGCCGCCATGGCCGAGCTGGCCCAGTGGTATGCCCAGGGCAAGATCAAACCGGTCATTGACCGCACCATGCCGATGGCCGAACTCAAGGCCGCCTACGCCCACATGGGCTCACGCGGGGTCAAGGGCAAGCTGGTGATGGTCAACCAAAGCCTTTAGGGCGTTGTGCAAATCCGCCCAGCGGTGGAGATGCACATGGTTACACTCCCGATTTGGGCGTATATTGATTCTTGCTGACAAAGCATGAAAGAGCGACCCACGGACAAACCGACCATGCTGGTGGTGGAAGACAACCCCGACCATCTGGCGCTGACGCTGACGACACTGGAACACAGCGGCCTGTCTCACCACATTGTGGTGGCCCGCGATGGCCTGGAAGCTCTGGACTACCTGTTGGGCCAGGGCGCTTACAGTGAACGCCATCTGCTGGAGCCGCCCGAACTGGTCTTGCTGGATCTGGGGATGCCGAAGATGGATGGCCTGCAGGTCCTGCAACGCATGCGCAGCAACCCGCGAACCGCTCTCATCCCGGTGATCATGCTGACTGCGGCTAGCGAACAATCGGGTGCGGTGCAGGCGCTCCAGGGAGGGCTGAACAGCTACATCAGCAAGCCTCTGGATTTTGATGAGTTCGAAGCACGGCTGGAAGAAATCAGGGCATGGCGCATATCGAACTTCGCGCCGCCGAAGTGATGGCCTGAGCGCGGCCGGCTGAAGTCGCATAAAGAGCCGCGCATAAAAAAGCCCCGTAGACGGGGCTTTTTTACTAAACGCTGGGGTGGCTGATGGGGCTCGAACCCACGACAACAGGAATCACAATCCTGACTTTATAGTGTTTTCCAATGTTGATTGGTGTGGCACAATCTATATAGATCAACAACTTACAAAACTCATACTGTTTTTGTAACCAGTTCAGTGTTGATTGAAATAGGTCTAAATTCGGAAAATAGTCTTACATCCTCCCTTACATCCTGAGATGTAAGCCACAGCAGGACGGTTTGACTTCCGAGGTGTCGTAACCGTCTTACATCGTCAGGATGTAAGACTTTTGGGGATCAACATGGCAAAAGTCGTCTTCACCGCTGGCCGGGTTTCAGCGTTCAACTGCCCCACCGACAAGTCACAGGCGTTCATGTGGGACGCGACCGCCGCCGGGCTGGGGTTGCGGGCCACGCCCGCCGGTAAGCCTGCCTATGTGTACCAAGGCGTTTACCAAGGCAAAGACATACGCCTGACCATCGGCAGCCCCGGCGCATGGACCATCGAGCAGGCGCGCGACAAGGCCAAAGCCC
>NZ_JBDNGU010000100.1:0-6555 GCF_041689105.1 Polaromonas sp.
CCACTGTTCAAGCTCGCCATGGCCCTGGAAAAGATCGCGCTGGAAGACGACTACTTCGTCTCGCGCAAGCTCTACCCCAACGTGGACTTCTACTCCGGCATTGTGCAGCGCGCCATCGGCATCCCCGTGCCGCTGTTCACCGCCGTGTTTGCGCTGGCCCGCACCGTCGGCTGGATCGCCCAACTCAATGAAATGATCGGCGACCCAGAGTACAAGATCGGCCGTCCGCGCCAGTTGTACGACGGCTCGGCCGCGCGTGACGTGAAGCCTATCACCGCACGCTGATCCAGCGCGTCCCGCAGCATGGCTATTCAGGCGGGTGGCGTGCAACGCAGTCAGGCTGGCGTGAGCATCGCGCGCAGTGGCTACTTGATGGCAGCTGGCCAAGCCCGCAAAGTATCCGCAGTAAAAAACAGGCGCAAACCGCCTGTTCTCCGAGGGAATGTGGGGCTATTGACTTTGACCCAGAAATCCTGCCAATAAGCCTTGCTGTTGTTGCAGGGTAGCCGGAGAAAAGCATGAAATTGGCAACTTGGGCGGTGACTGTTTTTCTGGCCGGCTTGTGGACCCTGTGCGCTACGGCTTTGGCTGGCGTGGCATCGTGGATGGGCACACGCGGTGCTGGAGTGCTCCAGAACATGGGCCAAGGCGCGGACGTGGCTTTGCCAGCCTGGCTGGCGGTCTGGATTCCGTCCGGCTGGTTAGCGCCCTTGGGAGAAAGCGCCAGTGCCCTGCTGGCGGGCATGGTTCAGGTGTTGCCATGGCTGGCCGCACTGGTCGGTTGGCTGGCCCCTGTCATCTGGGTGTTGTGGTTTTTCGGTATGCTGCTTTTACTGACGCTGGCTATTGGTCTGCACTGGTGGCTGTCGAGTCGGCAACGCTCCTCACCAGTCAACCTGCGCCGCTTTGTGGCTTGACCGAGGGGCTACACCAGCAGTGTGAAGCACACAATGCCCGCACCGAGGGCGATGTTGATAGCCACCCACGGCCGGATACTTGCGAGCGCCGCACCGCCCGCAACCCAGTCGCCGGCTGCCACGGCACGGTCAAGACGCTTGTACAAAGAAAAGCGTATGTGGCCGAAAATAAGCACCATCGAAATGCCCAGGACGGTCATCACCGTCCAGTCCAGCGGCATGGCGAATGATCCGCCCGACTGAACCGCCTGTTTGGCGACCCGCCCGATCATCCACAGGCCGCTGATGAGTGTGAGGCTCGCCACCACCAGAACTGCCCGAAAAAACCGTCCCAGTACATCGTGCATCAGACGCACCCGAGGCGGCGCCTCCAAAGCGGCCACCGCTGGACGCAAGAAGAAATGAACAAACACCATTCCACCAATCCAGACGATCACCGACAAAAGGTGCACAAGTTTTAGAGCGCTATAGATCATGGGAGCAGTCCTTTCAAAAGCTGGTATGGTCCCATTCCAGCGGTTTCCCCTTGATTTGCAGGGGCAATCACATCACTGGCCGTCACCGCCTGTCGGTCGGTCGATCACCTCATCGCGCGTGCAGTTGTCGCAGACGCGGCGACAACTACTTAAAATCAGGGAACCACCAAGGAAAACACATGGGACGCACCCTTTACGACAAGATCTGGGACGAACACGTCGTCCACACCGAGGAAGACGGTACGGCCATCCTCTACATTGACCGGCACCTGGTGCACGAGGTCACGAGCCCGCAGGCCTTTGAAGGCCTGCGTGAGGCCGGCCGCAAGGTCTGGCGCGTCAGCTCCATCGTCGCCACCGCCGACCACAACACGCCGACCACCGGGTGGGAGCTGGGCTACGACGGCATCACCGACCTGGTCAGCAAAGAGCAGATCACCACGCTGGACAGCAACATCGCCGAGTTCGGCGCGGCCGCCTACTTTCCGTTTCTGTCCAAACGCCAGGGCATCGTGCATGTGATCGGCCCCGAAAGCGGCGCGACCCTGCCCGGCATGACCGTGGTCTGCGGCGACTCGCACACCTCCACCCACGGCGCTTTCGGCGCGCTGGCCCACGGCATAGGCACCAGCGAGGTCGAACACGTGATGGCGACGCAGACCCTCCTGGCAAAAAAAGCAAAAAACATGCTGGTCCATGTGGACGGCAAGCTGGCGCCCGGCCTGACCGGCAAGGACATCGTGCTGGCCATCATCGGCAAGATCGGCACGGCTGGCGGCACCGGCTACACCATCGAGTTCGGCGGCCTGGCCATCCGTGCGCTCAGCATGGAAGGCCGCATGACCGTCTGCAACATGGCCATCGAAGCCGGCGCCCGTGCCGGCCTGGTAGCGGTGGACGACAAAACCCTTGCTTACGTCAAAGGCCGGCCGCTCGCGCCCACCGGCGTCGAGTGGGACCAGGCGGCGCAGTACTGGAGCACGCTGCAGTCCGATCCGGACGCCAAATTCGACACCGTCGTCAAGCTCGACGCCGCGCAGATCCGCCCGCAGGTCACTTGGGGCACCTCGCCCGAGATGGTGCTGTCCATCGACGACCGCGTGCCCGACCCCGACAAGGAAAAAGACGCCGGCAAACGCGACGCCATTGAGCGCGCCCTGACCTACATGGGCCTGCAACCGGGCAAGGCCATCAGCGACATCATGATCGACAAGGTCTTCATCGGCTCGTGCACCAACAGCCGCATCGAGGACATGCGTGAGGCTGCGGCCATCATCCAGAAAATAGGCCAGAAGGTCGCCGGCAACGTCAAGCTGGCGTTGGTCGTGCCAGGTTCCGGTCTGGTCAAGGAGCAAGCCGAGCGTGAAGGCCTGGACAAGATTTTTGTGGCTGCGGGCTTTGAGTGGCGCGAACCGGGTTGCTCGATGTGCCTGGCGATGAATGCCGACCGGCTGGAACCGGGCGAACGCTGCGCCTCGACGAGCAACCGCAACTTCGAAGGCCGGCAGGGCGCCGGCGGTCGCACGCATCTGGTCAGCCCGGCCATGGCTGCGGCCGCTGCGGTGCATGGCCATTTTGTCGATATCCGCAAATTCTCCTGAGAGGCCGCACCATGCAGAAATTCACCGTACACAAAGGCCTGGTCGCGCCCATGGACCGCGAGAACGTCGACACCGACGCCATCATTCCCAAGCAGTTTCTGAAATCCATCCGCAAGACCGGCTTCGGTCCGCATCTGTTTGACGCCTGGCGCTATCTCGATCCCGGCTTTCCCGGCCAGGACCCGGCCGCGCGCAAGCCGAATCCGGACTTCGTGCTGAACCAGCCGCGTTACAAGGGCGCGTCCATCCTGCTGGCGCGCAAGAATTTCGGCTGCGGCTCCTCGCGCGAGCACGCGCCCTGGGCGCTGGACCAGTACGGCTTTCGCGCCATCATCGCGCCCAGCTATGCCGACATCTTCTTCAACAACAGCTTCAAGAACGGCCTGCTGCCCATCGTGCTGAGCGAAGCGCAGGTCGGCCAGCTGTTTGACGAGGCGCTGGCCTTTCCGGATTACCAGTTGACCATCGACCTGGAGCGCCAAATGGTGGTCAAGCCGCAGGGCGAAGAGATTGCCTTCGAGGTACAGGCCTTCAAAAAATTCTGTCTGCTCGGCGGCTACGACGACATCGGCCTGACCCTGCGCCAAAGCGACAAGATCAAGGCGTTTGAAGCGGAACGGCTGGCTACCAAGCCCTGGCTGGCGAACCGCCTGCCAGCATAAAAGCCGAAAACCCTTTCCCAGCCCGCAAGCCCCAAGCAAAAAGTGCCGTCCGCCCTTTCAGGACGGGCGCAAGCAGCTATCAAAATAATAGTAAATCCAGAAAAAAACAAGACATGAAAATCGCAATTCTCCCGGGTGACGGCATAGGCACCGAAATCGTCGCCGAGGCCGTCAAGGTCCTGAAGGCACTCGACCTTCGCTTTGAGACCGAAACCGCGCTGGTCGGCGGCGCCGCCTACGAGTCCCACGGTCACCCGCTGCCCGACGCCACGCTCAAGCTGGCCAAAGAGTCCGACGCCATCCTGTTCGGCGCGGTAGGCGACTGGAAATACGACACGCTGGACCGCCCGCTGCGTCCCGAACAGGCGATTCTGGGCCTGCGCAAGAACCTGGGCCTGTTTGCCAACTTCCGCCCTGCCATCTGCTACCCGCAGCTGGTGGATGCCTCCAGCCTGAAACGCGAGCTGGTGTCCGGCCTGGACATCCTGATCATCCGCGAGCTGACCGGCGACATCTACTTCGGCCAGCCGCGCGGGCGTCGCACCGCCACCGATGGCCATTTTCCCGGCAGCGAGGAAGCCTTTGACACCATGCGTTATTCGCGCCCCGAAATCGAACGTATCGCGCACGTCGCCTTTCAGGCGGCACGCAAACGCGGCGAAAACGGAGGTAAAAAGAGCGTGACCAGCGTCGATAAAGCCAACGTGCTGGAGACCTTCCAGCTCTGGAAAGACGTGGTGACCGAGATCGGGCTGCAGTACCCCGACGTCGCGCTGGACCACATGTACGTGGACAACGCCGCCATGCAGCTGGTCAAGGCACCCAAGAAATTCGACGTGGTGGTCACCGGCAACATGTTCGGCGACATCTTGAGCGACGCAGCCGCCATGCTGACCGGCAGCATAGGCATGCTGCCCTCGGCTAGCCTGAACGAAAAAAACCAGGGCCTCTACGAGCCCAGCCACGGCAGCGCCCCGGACATCGCCGGCAAAGGCGTGGCGAACCCACTGGCAACCATCCTCAGCGCGGCCATGATGCTCCGATTTAGCTTGAACCAGCCCGAAGCCGCCGTGCGCATCGAAAAAGCCGTGGACGCGGTGTTGACGCAGGGCCTGCGTACACCCGACATCTACAGCGAAGGCACGACCAAAGTCGGCACGTTGCAGATGGGCGACGCCGTCGTTGCGGCGCTGAGCCAGTCCTGAAAATTCGCCGCCAGCGCCTCGGCGTTGGCTGGCAGCCACAGGCCAGGCCGGTAAGTGACGCGCTGCAGCGTCGGTCCGGCCGGCCTTGATTACAATAGCCCCATGCGTAAAAACCCCGATTCCACCCGCTTTGTCGCCGCTCCGCGCGCGATCAGCGCTGCGCCGGTTTTTGCCCAGACCACCAAAACGACCACCATTAAAGGCTAGCAAGCCTGGTTCGTCGTGCCCTGCCGGCTCGATGAGCCGGGCCCAAAAGCCATATTTTTGACTTTTTGAAGGGCGACATCATGAAACTCAAGGGCAATCTCACGGGACTCGTCGGCTGGCGCGGCATGGTCGGCTCGGTGCTGATCGACCGCATGCAGGCCGAAGGCGACTTCGACCTGATCGAGCCGGTTTTCTTTTCGACCTCGAACGCTGGCGGCAAGGCACCGGCGCAGGCCAAAAACGAGACCACGCTCAAGGACGCCTACGATATTGAGGCGCTCAAGAAGTGCGACGTGATCCTGACCGCCCAGGGCGGCGACTACACCTCTGAGGTCTACCCCAAGCTTCGTGCCGCCGGCTGGACCGGGCACTGGATTGATGCAGCATCGACCCTGCGCATGAACGACGACGCCATCATCGTGCTGGACCCGGTCAACCTGCCGGTGATCCAGAATGCCATGGCCAAGGGCGGCAAAAACTGGATTGGCGGCAACTGCACCGTCAGCTGCATGCTGATGGGTGTGGGCGCGCTCTACAAGGCTGGCCTGGTCGAATGGATGACCAGCATGACCTACCAGGCGGCATCGGGCGGCGGCGCCCAGCACATGCGCGAACTGCTGACACAGTACGGCACGCTCAATGCCGATGTGCGCGCGCTGCTGGACGACCCCAAGTCGGCCATCCTGGAAATCGACCGCCGCGTACTGGCCAGACAGCAATCGCTGTCGTCGGCCGAGACGGCCAACTTCGGGGTGCCGCTGGGTGGATCGCTGATTCCCTGGATCGACAAGGACCTCGGCAATGGCATGAGCAAGGAAGAATGGAAAGGCGGCGCCGAAACCAACAAGATACTTGGCCAGGGCGCGCGCTTCGGCACCGCCGAGACGCCAGTGGACGGGTTTTGCGTACGAATCGGAGCGATGCGTTGCCACAGCCAGGCACTGACTTTCAAACTGAAGAAAGATGTGCCACTGGCCGACATCGAGGCCATGATCGCCGCCGACAACGAATGGGTCAAAGTCGTGCCCAACACGCGCGAAGCCAGCATCACCGACCTGACCCCAGTGGCCGTCACGGGCACCATGGACATTCCGGTGGGCCGGTTGCGCAAGCTGACCATGGGGCCGGACTACCTGGGCGCCTTCACGGTCGGCGACCAGCTCCTGTGGGGGGCGGCCGAGCCCTTGCGGCGCATGTTGCGCATCCTGCTTCAAGCCTGAACACTGCGGGCCGCGTGCACAGTGGCCCACGCCTTGCGTGTAGCGGCAACCGTAACCACTTGTGACGATACGTTGTCGTCAGACAACATCCGAAACTTGTAAGTTGATGCTAACCGGGGGTGTCAAAGATAAAGCAACTTCTTTTCTGTAAATTTCCGAAATTTAGTTTTGGGTGTTGTTGATTTGCAGTGCTCAGGATTTCATGGTCAGATAGATTTTTGCGGCCATCCACTCCTCATCCTGTTCAGACAGCAAAGCACTGATTAG
>NZ_JBDNGU010000101.1:0-75147 GCF_041689105.1 Polaromonas sp.
CTCGTCGTCGCCGTACTTTTGCCTGAGAGCCATCAAACTCAGGTCCATGTCGTACAGATGACGACGGCTTTCCTGATCCTTGACCACGCTCTGCATGAACATGTAGCAGGCCAGGCGTTCACCACGGGTGACCGGTTCCACCTCGTGGATGGACCCCGAGGGATACAGCACCAGGCTGCCCGCAGTCAGCTTGACCTTGTGGGTGCCGCAGGTGTCTTCGATAGACAGCTCGCCGCCGTCGTATTCGGCCGGTTCAGACAGAAACAGGGTGGCCGATACATCTGTGCGCAGGCAACTGCCGTCGGGCAGGTAGCGCAAAGTGCTGTCGGTGTGCCAGCCGTAGCGGTTGGTGTTGCCGGTGTATCGGTTGAAGTTGGGCGGGAGGATTTTGTTGGGCAAGGCGGCCGTCATCAGCGTGGAACTGCGATTCAGGGCACGCATGACGATCAACCTCAACTCCGGTAGGACGTCGGAGTCTTCCGGGATCTGCAAATTGTGTTTGGCCAGCATGGCCTGCGGGCCGGCACTTTGGTGCTGTGCCCAAGCAGCCCGCTGGAGCCGGTCGCGAATGGCGGCCAGCTCCGGCGAGGTCAGCACTTGATCGATGGTGACCAGCACGCTGCGTCAGTCTTTAAAAATCGTGCCGCAGCGTGGCAATGAGTTGGCGCCCGTTGCCCGGAATGCCCTGACCCCCCCCCTCGGCCACTTGCGAGATGTATTTCTTGTCAAAGGCGTTGTAGAGGTTGATGCGCAGTTGCGTCTTTGGCGTGAACTTGTAGGTGGCATACAGGTCTGCGACCGTGTAGTTCGGGATGGCTACCTTGAGTGTTCCCGTGGCGGTGGCCTGCACACCGCTGGTCTGCCTGGCAACGTACTGCAGACCACCGCCCAGCGCCAGTTGCGGCGTGAAGTCATAAGTGGTGAAGACATTGAACGAGTGCTGTGGTGTGCCGCCCAGTTCCTGACCCACGGCAAACGGCCTGCTGGGGGAGGCCAGCACCTTGGAGTCGAGGTAGGTGTAGCCCGAGTAGAGGCGCCAGGCCTTGGTGACCCGGCCGACGGTCAGTACCTCAAAACCCTGGATGCGCAGCTTGCTGTCCAGAATGGAGTTGTCGCCCCCGCTCTGGCCGGGGAAGCGTGCGTTCGATTTGCTGATGCGAAACACTGCAGCATTGACATCCAGATCGGAGCCGACTTCCCACTTGGTGCCCAGCTCGAAGGCGGTGGTTTTTTCCGGCTCGATGTTGAAGGTTTTGGCATCGGCCACTCGTGCAGTCGCCCCGCCGGCCAACTGAATCTGGTTACGGTCAAAGTTTCCCGAGATTTCAAACGCGTTGCCTGCCGACGCGTACAGTGACGTGCTGGGCGTGAGTTTGTGAACCAGGCCCAGGCTGTAGCTCCAGGTGGTGTCGGTGCGCTCCAGCGAGCGGTTGTCGCCGGGTACGGGCAGGTTCTGGCGACCGCTCTCGCTGGCCCTGGCCTTGACCCGGTCCCAGCGCAAACCTGCATTCAACTCCCACTTCGGTGCCAGTTTCACGGTATCGAGCGCATACAGCGCGAGCTCGCTGGTTTCAAAGGCGTACACCGTGCTGTCGTAGGGCGCATTCGGTCGCGAACGTGCCACTGGGTTGTACAGATCGGTCAGAGGCCCATTGACATCGGGGCGGCGACGGTTCTCGTAGGTGAAGCGGCCTATTTCCATGCCGGTCACGACATCGTGTTGCAGGCCGCCGGTGTTGAGCGAGAACAGCAGATCGGTCTGGTTGGAGATGCCCTCATCCTTCTGGTCGCGGGGTTTGAGCCCGCCCCGGACCCGGGCGCCTTCAAAGTTGGGAGACGTCGTTGGAATGTCGCGGATGCGGGGCGACGATGTGATGGAGTCGTTGCTGACGACGCTGTAGCGCGTCTGGTTTTTCAGCGTGCTGCCATTGGCCAGGCGGTGCTCGATGGTGAGGCCGAACTGGTCCACATCGACGTCTTTGTAGTCGTCCACATGGCCGTAGAAATTGCTGAAGTCCAGCCCGGGCGGCAGCAGGCCAGTGCCGCGCGAATGGGCGCTGCGCCGATCCCGGTCAAACGGGAGACCCGCATCGGGCAGGTCGCGTTGCCGGACATGCAGGTAGTCGGCCGTAACCCGGGTCTTTTCCTTGAGACCCCAGGTGTAGGCACCGTAAAAGCCGTACCGCTTTTCGTTCGCGATATCGCGCCCCGGAATGTCGGAAGCGTGTGTCATCAGGTTGAGCCTGAATGCGCTGTTGTCGTCCACCGGCCGATTCATGTCGAGCGTGGCGCGCCGGTAACCATCGCTGCCGAGGCTTGCTTCGACCCGGTTGTACTCTTTGGTCTGTGGCTTCTTGGTGACGAAGTTGATGGTGCCCCCAGCAGAACCTCGGCCGGAGAACGCGGAGTTGGGGCCTTTAACCACTTCAAGCTGCTCCACATAGAAGGGGTCGCGGAAGTAGTTGCCCAGATCGCGAACGCCATTGACATTGATGTCGTCGCGGGCGTTGAAGCCGCGAATCTTGAGCTGGTCGCCGCCCGGCGGGTTGCCCTCACCAGCTTGCAGGCTGATACCCGGAATGTTGCGCATCGCGTCCTTCAGCGAGGTCACGTTTTGCTCCTGGAGCAAGTCAGCAGGGAGCACCGTGATGATGCGCGGTATGTCCTTGAGCTCCCGCGTGTACTTGATGCTGTCAAACTGCGTGCCGCGAAAATCGATCACGTCGACGGTTCCCAGCGTCCTGGCCGCGTCGGGATTCGCTGGCGCCTGTTGCGCGTACGCTGCACCTGATCCGATGATCATCGAAGCGGCCAAGCCACGCGCGCTCTTGCGGAATGCCGCATTCAGAATGACTGCTTGATGATGCTCTATCACCAGCCGGACTTGAGGAGCGACGGCGGTAGCCAGCGATGGCATGGAGAGCTCGGACCGAGAAAACTGAAAGCGCATGATGGGTATTCCTTTGCAAACGGGGGTTGAATGTCAATACCGCGGTTTGGCTTGGAACGAAGGAACACGACAATTGGGATGTCGACAATACGTTCTGGCTGGACAGTCGATGAACCCGTGCAATATAACACGAATGACAATGATTCGTAATAACATGCAAAAGTTGTCGCAGCGCTTTTGCGGCCGCCCAGGGCCACGGTCCCCGCTTCAGGGACTTGGAAATGGCAGAAATACCATCGGAGCGTCATCGCGAGGCTGCAAGGCAGTGGCGATCCTATGCTGGTGCTCCCGAAGACAGTCGATTGCCGCGCGTTAGCCTGTCCTGAGCCAGTTGAAGAGCTCGCAATGACGAAAACAGCTATGTTTGAAGTTTCCGTGTCCCTTAGATATATGCATCTGCAAAGTTGCGTTCAGCTCAGCTCGCCCATCTGGCTTTGCAGGTAGTTCTGGATGCCGACCTTGGAGATCAGCTCGATCTGGGTTTCCAGGAAGTCGATGTGTTCTTCCGTGTCGTCCAGAATGCCTTGAAGCAAATCGCGCGAGACGTAGTCACGCACACTTTCGCAGTGGGCCATGCCGTCCTTGATGGTGGCCTGGGCACTGGTTTCTGCTTTCAGGTCGCAGGCCAGCGCTTCAGGCACGTCTTCGCCGATCATCAGCTTGCCGAGGTCCTGCAGGTTCGGCAGGCCGTCGAGCATGAAAATGCGGTCCATCAGCTTGTCGGCATGTTTCATCTCGCCGATGGATTCCTCGTATTCTTTCCTGGCAAGTTTGTCCAGGCCCCAGTGTTTGTACATGCGGTAGTGCAGAAAGTACTGGTTGATGGCGGTCAGCTCGTTCTTGAGCTGGGCCTGCAGGTGGGTGATGACTTGAGCGTCGCCTTTCATGGCATTCCCTTGTTTGTTGTGTTGTCGATGCCGCATTGTCCCCCTGCATCAGCTTCAACTCAAGCATTCCTGCACACGTGCGGTCTGCTTGCGTGTGAGTGTCATAACTGTTCGTATTGCGCGGGCCGCAGGCGCAAAAACGGCCAAGACCGTCAGGCGACAGGCTTGGCCGGGGAGGCGCAGGGCCGCTCAGTGCGCCGTAGCGGGACTGCGGATCAGGTAGTCAAAGGCACCGAGCGCCGCCTTGGCGCCGTCGCCTGCCGCGATGATGATCTGCTTGAAGGGCACAGTGGTCGCGTCACCCGCGGCGAACACGCCGGGCACCGAGGTCTGGCCGCGCGCATCCACGATGATCTCGCCGTATTTCGAAAGCTCGACCACGCCTTTGAGCCAGTCGGTGTTGGGCACCAGGCCGATCTGGATGAACACGCCTTCCAGCGGCACGGTTTTGAGGTCGCCACTGGCGCGGTCCTTGTAGACCAGGCCGGTGACCTTCTGGTCGCCGGTGATCTCGGTGGTCTGGGCGTTGGTGAGCACCTCGACGTTTTTCAGGCTGACGAGCTTGCGCTGCAGCACGGCGTCGGCGCGTATTGCGGTGTCGAACTCGATCAGCGTGACATGGCCGACGATGCCGGCCAGGTCGATGGCCGCCTCAACGCCCGAGTTGCCGCCGCCGATCACGGCCACACGTTTTCCCTTGAACAGCGGTCCGTCGCAATGCGGGCAGTAGGCCACGCCCTTGTTCTTGAATTCCTGTTCACCAGGCACGTTGATGTTGCGCCAGCGCGCGCCGGTCGAGATGATGACCGACTTGCTCTTCAATGAGGCGCCGCTTTCGAGCTGGATCTCGATCATGTCCTTGCCGGGGCCGGTGTTGGGCACCAGCGCCTTGGCGCGCTGCAAATTCATGATGTCCACGTCGTAGTTGCGCACATGTTCTTCAAGTGCATGCGCGAATTTCGGGCCTTCGGTTTCCTTGATCGAGATGAAGTTCTCGATGCCCAGGGTGTCCAGCACCTGGCCGCCGAAACGCTCGGAAGCCACGCCGGTACGTATGCCCTTGCGCGCGGCATAGACGGCCGCCGCAGCGCCGGCCGGACCACCGCCGACGATCAGCACGTCGAACGGGTCTTTCGCATCGATCTTTTTTGCTTCGCGCTCCACGCCGCTGGTGTCGATCTTGGCGAGGATTTCTTCCAGGCTCATGCGGCCCTGGCCGAACTCGGTGCCGTTCAAAAAGACGGTCGGCACGGCCATCACCTGGCGCTCCTTGACCTCGTCCTGGAAGGTACCGCCCTCGATCATGGTGGCGCGAATCCGCGGGTTCTGCACCGCCATCAGGTTCAGGGCCTGCACCACGTCCGGGCAGTTGTGGCAGGTCAACGAAACGTAGATCTCGAATTCAAAATCGCCATCGAGCGCGCGTATCTGGTCCAGCACAGCCTGCTCGACCTTGGGCGGGTAGCCGCCGATCTGCAGCAGCGCCAGGATCAGCGAGGTGAATTCGTGGCCCATGGGCAGACCGGCGAAACGCGGGCCGTGGTTTTCACCCGGGCGATTGATGGAAAACGAGGGTTTTCGGTAGGGGTCGTCCCGGCTCTCGGTGAGTTTGACCAGTGGCGAAGAATCGGCCACGTCCTTCAGCAGCGCTTGTACCTCGCCCGAGGCCTCGCTGTCGTCGAGCGAGGCGACGATCTCGATCGGCTGCGTGGCGCGTTCGAGGTAGGTTTTTAGTTGGGCTTTGGTGGCTTCGTCGAGCATGGCGGACTCACTTCTCAAGTAAATGTCGGTGCAAAAAGGGAACAAAAAAGCCCGGGGCACACCGAAGTGTGCAGTGCCCGGGCTTGGACGACGGGACTTAGATCTTGCCGACGAGGTCGATGGACGGCGCAATCGTCTTGGCGCCGTCGTTCCACTTGGCGGGGCAGACCTCATTCGGGTGGGCTGCCGTGTACTGGGCCGCCTTCAGTTTGCGCAGGGTTTCCTTGACGTCGCGGGCGATTTCGTTGGAGTGCACTTCGGCGGTTTTGATGATGCCGTCGGGGTTGACCACGAACGTGCCACGCAGGGCCAGGCCTTCTTCAGGGATGTACACGTCAAAAGCCTTGGTCAGCACGTGGGTCGGGTCGCCCACCAGCGGGAAATTGGCCTTGCCCACGGCAGGTGACGTCTGGTGCCACACCTTGTGGGAGAAATGGGTGTCGGTGGTCACGATGTACACCTCTGCGCCGGCCTTCTGGAATTCGGCGTAGTTGTCAGCCGCATCTTCGACTTCGGTCGGGCAGTTGAAGGTGAAGGCAGCCGGCATGAAGATCAGGACCGACCATTTGCCCTTGAGGGATTCGTTGGAAACCTCGATGAACTTGCCATTGTGGAAGGCTTGGGTTTTAAACGGTTGGACTTGGGTATTGATCAGGGACATTTACTGGTTTCCTCTATTGATAAGTTGACAAAAAAGTTGCCGACAAGGGATAGCGTAAGGCCTGCTAGGTGATTAATCCAATTAATTGAGTTTATTCACTTCATTTATTAAGGCTATGACGAAGATTCAGCAATGAGAATTATTCTCATATAATCCTCAGCCTTTTTAGCGGCAGAGTCCCCCGCGCAGGCCAGGAGCCGGCCGTACTTGGGGTGCCGAAAGCGATTTGCAGCCGACGACTCCCAGGCCCGACGGGCTCCTTCACCTTCAGGCGAAGAGGGCGATCACCACCGCCGCTTCGTCGATCAGCGCGGTTACGCGGGTCCCGGGTTTGATGCCGCTGGCCGACGCCGCAAACCCCACAAGTTGCAGCCCGGCATCGAGTTGCAGGGACACTTCGTCGCCTGCGGCGCCCCGGCTGATGCGCACGGCCAAGCCGCCCAGGTGCTGGCGGCCGGCGGCTGGCGCTTGGGTCGGGTCTGCGGCGTTCACCATCACTGCTGTGGCTTTGCACAGCGCCAGCACCGCCAGGCCTTTTTTGAGGCCCAGCAGCTCCGCGCTGGCCTTGGTGATGCGTGACACCAGCAGGGCCTGGTCAGCCATGCGCAGGTGAACCCGCACCATCTGGCTCTGCGCTTCGAGCTTGTGGACCTGGCAGGGCAGTTGGTTGCGCATGCTGGTGCGCACGCCGATAGGGATCAGCGCAGGGACGTCGGCGCCCGAATCGGCGCGGGCCAGCACGTCGCGGCGTGATGCGGCCAGCCGCCCGGCGACCGCCAGCAATTGCCGGCCGGCATCGGTGACGCTGGCGCCGCCGCCGCCTGCGCCGCCCACAGCCCGCTCCACCAGCACACCACCTGACAGATTGGTCAGGGTGTCGATGGCCTGCCAGGCCGCTTTGTAGCTGACCCCGGCCTCACGGGCCGCCTGCGAGATGGAGCCGCTTTCGCCGACCAGGCGCAGGATGTCGATGCATTTGTCGGCCGGCTCGTGGCTCAGGGCACTGCCAAAGAACAGCGTGGCGGAGGCGGCTTTTTTCATGGGTTCATTTTGGCGCGAAGGCGCACCGGCATCGCTATTCTAAAATAGAATAGCGAAAATTTCGACCCATTCTGGCTCGGCTATTTCCAGGAGTCTTCAATGCGTTCAGTTGCCTCGCGTTGCTTCATCGTTGTGCTCGGCCTGCTGTTTGCCGCGCCGGTGCTGGCTGGCGACGTGCAGGTCGCGGTGGCGGCCAACTTCACCGCGCCCATGAAAATAATCGCTGCCGACTTTGAAAAAGACACCGGCCACAAGGTGGTACTGACCTTTGGCGCGACCGGCAGGTTTTACGCGCAGATCACCAACGGCGCGCCTTTCGAGGTTTTCCTCTCCGCCGACGACGACGCACCAAAAAAACTGGAACAGGCGGGCGCTGCCGTCAGCGGCAGCCGCTTTACTTACGCCACCGGCAAGCTGGCGCTGTGGTCGGCCCAGCCCGGCCTGGTCGATGCGCAGGGCGAAGTGCTCAAAAAAGGCAATTTCAGGAAGCTCGCGATTGCCGCCCCGAAACTCGCGCCTTACGGCGCGGCCGCGATGGAAACCATCCGTCAACTCGGCCTGCAGGCCGCGCTGGCGCCCAAACTGGTGACCGGCGAAAGTATAGGTCAGGCCTTCAGCTTTGTTGCTACCGGCAATGCCGAGATTGGCTTTGTGGCGCTGTCGCAGGTGGTTGAAGGCGGCAAGCTCAGGAGCGGCTCGGCCTGGCTGGTGCCCGACAACCTGCACGCCCCGATCAGGCAGGACGCCGCGCTGCTGACCAGAGGCAAGGACAACCCGGCCGCCCGGCAGCTCATGGCCTTCCTGAAAACCAACAAGGCCAGGGCGGTGATCCGCTCCTTTGGCTACCAGCCTTGAAGCGGTACTGACACATGCTTGATGACGCAGCCTGGCAGGCCATTGTACTGACGGCCAAGCTCGCCACCACCACCACCGTGGTCTTGCTGCTGGCCGGCACACCGCTGGCCTGGTGGCTGGCGCGCACACGCTCCTGGCTCAAGGGACCGGTGGGTGCGCTGGTGGCGCTGCCGCTGGTGCTGCCGCCGGTGGTGCTGGGTTTTTACCTGCTGGTGCTGATGGGTCCGCAGGGACCGGTCGGTGCGCTCACACAATCGCTGGGCTGGGGTTTGTTGCCTTTCAGCTTTGCCGGGCTGGTGGTCGGTTCGGTGTTTTATTCGCTGCCCTTTGTGGTGCAGCCGCTGCAAAACGCCTTTGAAGCCATCGGCGAACGCCCGCTCGAAGTGGCGGCCACCCTGCGCGCCTCGCCGCTGGACACCTTTTTGACCGTGGTGTTGCCACTGTCGCGTCCTGCCTACCTGACGGCCGCCGTCATGGGTTTTGCGCACACCGTGGGCGAGTTCGGCATCGTGCTCATGATGGGCGGCAACATTCCGGGCAAGACGCGCGTGATGTCGGTGCAGATTTACGACCATGTCGAAGCGCTCGAATACACGCAGGCGCATTGGCTGGCTGGCGGGCTGCTGGTGTTTTCTTTCTGCGTGTTGCTGGCGCTGTATGTGTTGCAGCCCGGGACCGGACGGCGCCGCGGGCAGGGCGCATGAGCAGCATCACGGCCGCATTCCGGCAGACCTACAAGGATTTTTCGCTGGACGTGGACCTGGCGCTGCCCGGGCGCGGCGTCACGGCGATCTTCGGCGTGTCGGGCTCCGGCAAAACCACGTTGCTGCGCTGCATCGCAGGCCTGGAGCGCGCGCAGAGCGGCCGGGTCGAGGTCAACGGTGTCCTCTGGCAGGACGACGCGGCCGGCATCTTCATGCCGGTGCACCGGCGGCCGCTGGGTCTGGTGTTTCAGGACGCCGGCCTGTTTGTGCATCTGGACGTGAGGCGCAACCTGGACTATGGCCTGCGCCGCGTGCCGGCGGCGCAGCGCCGCGTCTCGCTGGACCAGGCGATCACCTTGCTGGGCCTTGAGGCACTCATGCAGCGCCAGAGCAGCACGCTGTCGGGCGGCGAGCGCCAGCGTGTGGCGATCGCGCGTGCGCTGGTCACCAGCCCGCGCCTGCTGCTGATGGACGAGCCGCTGGCTTCGCTGGATCTTCAGCGCAAGGCCGACGTGTTGCCCTACCTGGAGCGCCTGCACCGGGAACTGGACATTCCCATCCTCTATGTCAGCCACGCGCCGGACGAGGTGGCGCGGCTGGCCGACCACCTGGTGCTGCTGGAGGCGGGCCGCGTGACGGCCGCCGGGCCCACACGCGAACTGATGACCCGGCTGGACCTGCCCCTGGCGCATGGCGATGCGGCTGCCGCCGTGATCGAGGCCACGGTGACACGCCTGGAGCCGCAATGGCATCTGAGCCACCTGTCGTTCCCCGGCGGGGAGGTCAGCCTGCCTGGCCAGTCGCTGCAGCCCGGCCAGCGCGTGCGTGTGCGCATCCAGGCGCGTGATGTCAGCCTGACCTTGTTGCCGCAGGAAGGCAGCAGCGTGCTCAATGTGTTTGCCGCGCGTATCACCGGCCTGTCTGAAGACAGCCCCGGCCAGGTGATGGTGAGCCTGGATGCGGGCGGCAGCACGCTGCTGGCGCGTATCACGCGCAAGTCGGCGGCGGCGCTGCAACTGCAGCCGGGCAGTGCGGTTTATGCGCAGGTCAAAGGCGTGGCGGTGCTGGGTTGAATTGGTTTGATATTTAAAAGATAGCAGCTTACGCAGGTGGAATAAGGGTCGTAGCCATTTCTGCATGAAAATAGTAACTACCCCGCTGCTTGTGCGCCGCTTGCCCTCACCCCTGCCCTCTCCCAGTGGGAGAGGGAGCAAGACGGGACTCGTTCCCCTCTCCCAGAGGGAGAGGGAGTAAGGCGGGACTCGTTCCCCCTCCCAGAGGGAGAGGTAGCAAGACGGGACTGGTTTCTCCCCTCCTTCTGAGAGGTAGTAAGAAAAGGGACTCTTTTCCCCTCTCCCTCTGGGAGAGGGTTAGGGTGAGGGCCCCCGGTTCAGTATTCCAGCCGCTCGGGCCGGATCTCCTGCAGGATGGTCGTGGCGATCTCTTCAATCGACTTGGTGGTGGTCGACAGCCAGCGAATGCCTTCGCGCCGCATCATGGCTTCGGCCTCGTGGATTTCGTCGCGGCAGTTGTCCAGACTGGCGTATTTCGAATTGGGTCGCCGTTCGTTGCGGATCTGCGCCAGGCGCTCTGGCGCGATCGTCAGTCCAAATATCTTTTTGCGGTGCGCCACCAGCGCAGGCGGCAACTGGCGGCGCTCGAAGTCTTCGGGGATCAAGGGGTAGTTTGAGGCCTTGAGCCCGTACTGCATCGCCAGGTAGAGCGAGGTCGGCGTCTTGCCGCTGCGGCTGACGCCCACCAGGATCACGTCCGAGCCGGCCAGGTCGCGGTTGCTCTGACCGTCATCGTGCGCCAGCGAGAAGTTGATGGCCTCGATGCGGTCGTCGTACGCCTTGCTTTTGGACGCGTCCGAGAAGCGACCCACGCGGTGGCTGGACTTCAGTCCGAGTTCGGTTTCCAGCGGCGCGACAAACATGCCGAACATGTCCAGCAACATGCCCTGGCAGTTGGCCTTGAGCACTTCCAGGATTTCCATGTTCACCAGTGTGGTGAAGACAATCGGCTTCTGGCCTTCAAGCTCGGCCGTGTGGTTGATCTGGCGGATCACCTGGTGGGCCTTGTCCACGCTGTCGATGAAAGGCAGGCGGACATGGCGCGGCTTGAACTCGAACTGCGCCAGGATGGCGTTGCCAAAGGTTTCGGCGGTGATGCCGGTGCCGTCGGAGATGAAAAACACGGTGCGGTTGGACATAGGGGGCCTGGTTTGATGGCAAAGCGCCTACACGAACCATGCAGGCGACCTCTTACAATCGGGCAATTATCCAGATTTGCGACACCATGCCCCGCCACGACCCCCTCCAACTACAACAAGGTTGTCCGCCGCGCATGTGTTCCGCCCCGGTTTTTAAACCTCCCGGAGTATTTTTATGTCCAACCTTTTTGAGCCGACCGCCCTGGTCGTACCGTTTGAAAATCTGAGGATGACGGATGTCGAGGCCGTTGGCGGCAAAAACGCCAGCCTCGGCGAGATGATCTCGCAACTGCCTACCGGCCCCGAGGGCGTGCAGGTGCCCACCGGCTTTGCCACCACGGCCCACGCCTTTCGCGCCTTCCTGGCGCATGACGGTCTGGACAACAAGATCAACGCGCTGCTCGATGCGCTCAACACCGACGACGTGCGCGCGCTGGCTGAAACCGGCAGCAAGATACGCGCGCTGGTCGAAGCCCAGCCCTTCCCGAAGGAACTTGAACAGGCCGTGCGCGATGCCTTTGCCACGCTTTGCGGCGCCGATGCCGTGCGCAGCGCCGGGCCGCCCCAAGCAAGCACAGCCCCCTCGGGGGGCAGCGACGCACACGCAGTGGCGAGCGTGGGGGCCAACAATCAGGCCAGTTTTGCCGTGCGTTCATCGGCCACGGCCGAAGATTTGCCCGACGCCTCGTTTGCCGGCCAACAGGAAACCTTTTTGAATGTCGTCGGCATCGAGGACGTGCTGCACAAGATGAAAGAGGTGTTTGCCAGCCTCTACAACGACCGCGCCATCAGCTACCGCGTGCACCAGGGTTTTGCCCATGCCGACGTGGCCCTGTCGGCCGGCGTGCAGCGCATGGTGCGCAGCGACCTGGGCGCGGCTGGCGTGATGTTCACCATCGACACCGAAAGCGGCTTCGAAGACGTGGTTTTCATCACCTCCAGCTATGGCCTGGGCGAGACCGTGGTGCAGGGCGCCGTCAACCCCGACGAGTTTTATGTGCACAAACCCATGCTGAAAGCCGGTAAACGTTGCGTGATCCGTCGCAACCTCGGCTCCAAGCTGCTGCAGATGGAGTTCACCACACCGGAAGAGAAAAAATCCGGCGGCAAGCTGGTCAAGACCACCGACGTGCCGGCCGAGTTGCGCAACCGCTATTCGCTCAGTGATGCCGACGTCGAGCAGCTTGCGCGTTATGCCGTGATCATCGAGAACCACTATGGCCGTCCGATGGACATCGAGTGGGGCAAGGACGGCACCGACGGCAAACTCTACATCCTGCAGGCGCGGCCCGAAACAGTCAAAAGCCAGTCCAAGGGCAAGGCCGAACTGCGTTACAAGCTCAAGGCCAACCAGGGCAAAGGCACGGTGCTGGCTGAAGGCCGCGCCATCGGCCAGAAGATAGGCACCGGCCCGGTCCGCATCGTGCATGACATCAAGGACATGGACCAGGTCCAGCCCGGCGACGTGCTGGTGACCGACATGACCGACCCGAACTGGGAGCCGGTCATGAAACGCGCCAGTGCCATCGTGACCAACCGCGGCGGGCGCACCTGCCACGCCGCCATCATCGCGCGCGAACTGGGCATCCCGGCCGTGGTCGGCTGCGGCGACGCCACCGAAACCCTGAAGACCGGCATGCTGGTGACCGTGAGTTGCGCCGAGGGCGATACCGGCAACATCTATGACGGCTTGCTGGAAACCGAGGTGACCGAAGTGCTGCGCGGCGACATGCCGCCGATAGACATGAAGATCACCATGAACGTCGGCAACCCGCAACTGGCCTTTGACTTCTGCCAGATCCCCAACCACGGCGTGGGTCTGGCGCGGCTTGAGTTCGTCATCAACAACAACATCGGCGTGCATCCCAAGGCGATTCTCGACTACCCGAATGTCGATGCCGACCTGAAAAAAGCGGTCGAGAGTGTGGCTCGTGGCCACGCTTCACCGCGCGCTTTTTATGTCGACAAGGTCGCCGAAGGCGTGGCGACTATCGCAGCGGCTTTCTGGCCCAAGCCGGTGATCGTGCGCCTGTCGGACTTCAAGTCCAACGAGTACCGCAAGCTGATTGGCGGTTCCCGCTATGAGCCGGAAGAAGAAAACCCGATGCTGGGCTTTCGCGGCGCGTCGCGTTACCTGAGCGCTGACTTTGGCGAGGCCTTTGCGATGGAGTGCGAGGCGCTGCGCCGCGTGCGTGACGACATGGGACTGGTCAACGTCGAGGTCATGGTGCCTTTTGTTCGCACCCTGGGCCAGGCCAAAAAAGTCACCGACCTGCTGGGCCAGCATGGCCTCAAACGCGGCGAGGGCGGCCTGCGCGTGATCATGATGTGCGAGGTGCCCAGCAATGCCATCCTGGCCGACGAGTTCCTCGAGTTTTTCGACGGCTTCTCGATTGGCTCCAACGACCTGACCCAGCTCACCCTGGGCCTGGACCGCGACTCCGGCCTGGCCATCCTGGCCGAGGACTTCGACGAGCGCGACCCGGCCGTCAAGGCCATGCTGAGCCGCGCCATCCAGGCCTGCAAGCGCCAGGGGAAATACGTCGGCATCTGCGGCCAGGGCCCGAGCGACCACCCGGACTTTGCACAGTGGCTCAAGGACGAGGGCATCAGTTCGCTGTCGCTCAATCCTGACACGGTGATCGCCACCTGGAAACAGCTCGCGAGCTGACACGGACCCGGGGACAGCGGATACCAAGGGAAACCCCTAGGAGGGTTTCAGCTAGGTCCGCGTGTCCCCGTGGTCGTTTGTAAGAACTTGGTAAGGGCTGGGGCAACAATCAAGGCATTGTTGCCAAAGGCCCTATGCTTTTTACTGTTTCCACGATCAAACTGATAGCCGAGATCGCCTTGCTCGCGCTGTTCGGGCAATGGGTATTGGGTTTGCTGGCGGGCGCCAAAAGAGACACCAACCTGTTCTACCAAATCCTGCAAATTGTGGGCAAGCCTTTTGTGGTGGCTGCCCGCTTCATCACCCCCAAACAAATCATTGACCGCCACGTACCGCTCGTGGCTTTTTTGTTGCTGCTGTTTGCATGGATAGGAGCCACCTTGATGAAAATCCGCATCTGCCTGGAAATCGGGGTGGCCTTGTGCAAATGAACACCGTGCTGGGTTACTGGTATCTCAAGCTGCAGGCCTTGATCCTGCTGGTGTTTGGCCGGGAGGCGGCAGCACTCGGCAAGTTTGACCAGATGCTGCTGCTAAAGCCGAACGACCGTTATGCGTTGGCAAGCCGGGCCCATGTGCTGGCGCAGCAGGGCGACAAAACGGCCGCCATTGGTGCGCTTCAAAGGCTGGTGGCCGGTTACCCCGGGCAGGCCGCAGCCTGGTTCAACCTGGCTTTCATGCTGGAAGACAACGGCGAGCAAGACGGGGCGGAGCCAGCCTTTCGCCGCGCGCTGGAGCTGGAGCCCAAGATGGACCGGGCCTGGTACGGCTTGGCGCTGCTGCTGATTCGCGAGCGCCGCTTCGATGAAGCGGTGCAGGCACTCAAGAAAAATACAGAACTGCAACCCATGAGCCCGTTCGGCTGGTATCAGCTGGCCCGGGTTCATGTAGACAGGCAAGACCCTGATGAGGCGGTGAAGGTCATTCGCCACCTCAAACGGTTTGAGCCTAAAGTGGCCGCCCAGCTGGAACGCGAGACGGGACTGAGCGCTGCTCAGCCGGGAACGCTGACCAACTGAGTGGTTATTTGATGGCCGGGGTCTGAGCCCAGGCTCATAAGACGCGATCTGGCTTGCAGGCCACGCTAGGGGACTGGTGGTGATCGTGATGTGCCCGAAAGGGTGTTGTTGATTGGAGGCAAGTGTTATGCAGTTGACTGACAACCATCGCCGTTATTGGCGGAAGAACCTGAACATCACGGGCATCCTGCTCGTGATCTGGTTCGTCGTGACCTTCGTCGTGAGTTATTTCGCACGCGAGTTGAGCTTTAATTTCTTTGGCTGGCCTTTCAGCTTCTGGATGGGAGCGCAGGGGGCCCTGGTCATTTATGTGTGCATCATCGGGTATTACGCCTGGTACATGGGCAAGCTCGATATTGAGCACGGCGTCCAAGAAAGCGAGGAGTAATCATGGCTGGAATATTTGGTAACGATGCTGGCACCAACACTGCCGCATCCAACGCTGCCTTCAAGAAGGGCCTGGGCAAGGTCTACAAGTGGTACACCGGGGGTTTCCTGTTCTTCGTGGTGGTTCTGGCCATCCTCGAACAGATGGGCTTGTCCCGCCAGTGGATTGGCTTGATCTTCCTGTTGGCCACCATCGGTCTGTATGCCGGCATCGGCATCATGAGCCGCACGACAGACGCGGCCGAGTATTACGTGGCAGGACGCCGCGTACCGGCGGTGTACAACGGCATGGCCGCGGGCGCCGACTGGATGTCTGCGGCGTCCTTCATCGGCATGGCCGGCACGCTCTACCTCACCGGTTACAGCGGCCTGGCCTTCATCATGGGATGGACCGGCGGTTATTGCCTGGTGGCGCTGTTTCTGGCACCTTACCTGCGCAAGTTCGGCCAGTTCACCATTCCCGACTTTCTGGGTGAACGCTACGGCGGTAACCTGCCGCGTTTCATCGGCATCTTCGCCGCGATTCTGTGCTCTTTCACCTATGTGGTTGCGCAGATTTACGGCGTCGGCCTGATCACGGCGCGTCTGACCGGGGTAGCTTTTGAGCTCGGGATTTTCCTGGGCTTGGGCGGTATTCTGGTGTGTTCGTTCCTGGGCGGCATGCGTGCTGTGACCTGGACGCAGGTCGCGCAGTACATCATCCTGATCGTGGCCTACATGCTTCCGGTGGTGTGGCTGTCGGTCAAGCAGACCAGCGTTCCCATTCCGCAAGCGATTTATGGCTTCCAGCTGCAGAAAGTGACCGCCAAGGAAAAAGAGCTGACCGCCAACGCCAAAGAGGTGGAAGTTCGCGACATATTCAAGCAGCGTTCAGCAGCCTTGACTGAAAAACTCAAGGATCCAGCAGCAGCATTGGCAGTTGACAAGGCCGCAGCCGAAAAAACCGTGGCGGACCTGAAAGCCGCGAATGGCGCACTGTCTGAAATTTCTGCCGCTGAAAAATCACTGGCTGCTGTACCGAAAGATGCGGCTGCTGCGAAAGTTGCCTGGACCCGGGCCAAAGCGGCTGCCGACACCAAGGCCAGACCACTGAACGGCATGCCACCCCACGCCCAGCAGTTTGCCGGTGATCCGAATGGCGATGCAGCCGCCCAGAAAGCCTATGACGTATCACGTCGCAACTTCCTGGCGCTGATCTTCTGTCTGATGGTCGGAACCGCCGCGCTGCCGCACATCCTGATGCGTTATTACACGGTGCCCAGCGTGAAAGAGGCACGGCAATCAGTCACCTGGTCGCTGTTCTTCATTTTCCTGCTGTACTTTACGGCCCCTGCGCTCGCGGTGCTGGTCAAGTACGAGGTATTCACCGTGCTGGTGGGGACGCCGTTTGACCAGTTGCCGGCCTGGATTGCGGACTGGAACAAGGTTGACCCGTCACTGCTCTCGGTGGTGGACATCAACAAGGACGGCCTCTTGCAGCTCAATGAAATGTCCATCGGTGGCGACATCATCGTGCTGGCAGCCCCGGCTATTGGCGGTTTGCCCTATGTGGTGTCCGGTCTGGTGGCTGCGGGTGGCCTGGCTGCGGCGCTGTCAACGGCTGACGGCCTGCTGCTGACGATTGCCAACGCGCTGAGCCACGACCTGTACTACAAAATGATCGACCCGAACGCTTCGACTGCACGCCGTGTGACCATCTCCAAGGTCCTGCTGCTGGTGGTTGCGTTGTGCGCCGCCTATGTGGCAGCCCAGAAGCCGGCCGACATTCTGTTCCTGGTCTCTGCGGCGTTTTCGTTCGCGGCTGCAGCGTTCTTCCCGGCGCTGGTGCTGGGGATTTTCTGGAAACGTGCCACGGGTATTGCCGCTTCGCTGGGCATGGTCGCCGGCCTGGGTACCACGTTCTTCTACATGATCACCACCCAGCCCTGGATGCGCGGCCTGTTCGGCATCACTTCGCCGATCCAGCTCTGGTGGGACATCCAGCCGATCTCGGCCGGTCTCTTCGGTGTGCCCGTCGGCTTGGCCGTGATCATCCTGGTCAGCTTGGTCACACCGGCGCCTAGCCGCAAGATCCAGGAACTGGTCGAGCATGTGCGTTACCCGACGCTGCGTGCTGCCTGATGCGGCAGGTCACCGTGAGGTAATCTGACTTTCGTCAGATAGAAAGCCCGGCAACGGAAGTTGCCGGGCTTTTTTCATGGGCGAGTGTTTTTCCATCGGTCTTTCTGATGCTTCGACAAGTTCGGGTCCATCAGAGGTGAAGCGACCGACCGTGGGGACGATATCGCGTGGTATATAATCATGGGCTTCGCCTTGCTGCACCCTTCACGACGCTGGGGCAGCTTTATCAACCACAAGGAGAGTTTATGCGTCATTACGAGATCGTCTTGCTGATCCACCCGGATCAAAGCGAGCAAGTCCCAGCCATGCTGGAACGTTACAAGGGCATGATCACCGCCGGCGGCGGAAAAGTGCACCGGGTTGAAGATTGGGGCCGTCGCCAGCTGGTGTACCTGATCCAGAAACTCGCCAAAGCGCATTACCTGTGCATCAACATCGAAGCCAGCCAGGCCGTGATGGACGAAATTGAGCACGCGTTCAAGTTCAACGATGCCGTGTTGCGCCACCTGACTGTGCTGAAAAAGAAGGCTGAAACTGGCCCGTCCCTCATGATGCGCAACGTCGAGAGGGAAGAAGCCCGCAAGGCCCAGCAGCAGGAGTATGCAGCGTCGTAAGACGCGACACGCTGTTCCACGACGCACTGCCGTGCAATGACCCGCAGTGAACCACGTTGAACTGACCGCCTGTATCGCCGAGGCAAGTCCTCTGCGCTACACACCCGCTGGAATCCCCGCCGTCAATGTCGTACTCGACCACGAATCCGACATTCTCGAAGCAGGCTCCACCCGGCAGGTCAGGCTGACGATGAAAGCGGTTGCCTTTGGCACGCTGGCTGAACAAGCAGGCCGGCTCCCCATGGGCAAGGCCTTCATGTTCACCGGTTTTCTGGTCAATGCAAGAGGCAGCAAGAGTGTCGTGTTTCACATCCAAGCTTTTCAACCAGTTTCTGATCAAGTTCTGAACCCCCTTTAAGGAGTCCATCATGCCCGGACCAAAACGTTTCAACAAAGACAAGCGCCCCAAGCGCAACACCCAATCCCTGCTGTTCAAGCGCAAGCGCTTTTGCCGCTTCACCGCCGCAGGCGTTGAAGAAATCGACTACAAGGACATCGACACCCTGCGCGATTTTGTGGCTGAAAACGGAAAAATCATCCCCGCCCGCCTGACCGGCACGCGTGCGATTTTTCAGCGCCAGATCAACACCGCTGTCAAGCGCGCTCGCTTCCTAGCGATGCTGCCGTACAGCGACCAACACCGCAGCCTGTAAGGAGCCGACCATGCAAATCATTCTGCTCGACAAAGTCGTCAACCTCGGCAACCTGGGCGAAGTCGTCAAAGTCAAAGACGGTTACGCACGCAACTTCCTGATCCCTTCTGGCCGCGCCCGTCGCGCAACTGCCGCAGCGATCAAGGAATTTGAAGTCAAACGCGCCGAACTCGAAAAAGCCGCCGCCGCCAAGCTGGCAGCGTCGCAGGCCCAAGGCGAAAAACTCGGCGGTACCACTGTCAAGCTCACGCAAAAGGCCGGTGTGGATGGCCGCCTGTTCGGCTCCGTGACCAACCATGACATTTCTGCCGAACTCACCAAGCAGGGTTTTCCTGTGCTGAAGAGCCAGGTACGCATGCCCAATGGTCCGCTCAAGACCGTTGGCGACCACCCTGTGACGGTAGCGCTGCACACGGATGTGGCTGTGGACATCACGGTGACGGTGTACGGCGAAACCGCTTAAGAAGCGTCGCTGCTCCCAAAAAAGCCGCTCGCTGAGCGGCTTTTTTCTTGGGGCGTCAATTCACATCTTTTACAGGGTTGCACCCCTGTTGTCCACGACTTATAAACAGACTTGTGCAATGACGCCGAGCGACCCCCGCGCTAGCATCTGGAGCTGTCAAGGAAACCCATGTCTGCCGTACTATCTACCGCTTCCGACCCCCGCTACAGCCCCGACCGGCAAATTGCGCAGCTGCGCATCCCGCCGCATTCAATAGAGGGCGAGTCCAGCGTGTTGGGTGGCCTGTTGCTGGACAACGGCGCCTGGGACCGTGTTGGCGATTTGCTGACGGACGAGGATTTTTACCGCTACGAACACAAGCTGATCTACGCAGCGGTTGGCGCGCTGATCAACGCGACCAAGCCGGCCGACGTGATCACCGTGTACGAACACCTGCAAAACCAGGGCAAGGCCGACGACGTGGGCGGCCTGGGCTACCTCAATTCGCTGGCCCAGTACGTACCCAGCGCCAGCAACATCCGCCGCTACGCCGAGATCGTGCGCGAGCGTTCCATCCTGCGCAAGCTGGTGGCCGCCAGCGACGAGATTGCCACCAACGCCTTCAACCCGCAGGGCAAGGCCGTGGCGATGATCCTCGACGAGGCCGAGCAGAAGATTTTCAAGATCGGCGAGCAGGGCTCGCGCATGAAGCAGGGGTTCCAGAGCATGGATACCCTGGTGGTGAGCCTGCTGGACCGCGTGACGGAGATGTCGGAGAACCCGAACGACGTGACCGGCGTACCCAGCGGCTTTTACGACCTGGACAAGATGACCTCGGGCTTCCAGGCCGGCGACCTGGTGATTCTTGCGGCACGACCGTCGATGGGAAAAACCGCGCTGGCCATCAACATTGCTGAACATGTGGCGCTCAACGAAGGCCTGCCGGTGGCGGTGTTTTCGATGGAGATGGGCGCGTCCCAGCTGGCGGTGCGTATCGTTGGCTCCATCGGACGTATTGACCAGACCCATTTGCGCACCGGCGCGCTGACCGATGAGGAGTGGCCGCGCCTGACAGAAGCCATCGAGAAGCTGCGCAATATCTCGCTGCACATCGACGAAACGCCCGGCCTGACCGTCAGCGAGCTGCGCGCCAACGCCCGGCGGCTTGCCCGTCAATGCGGCAAGTTGGGTCTGATCGTCGTGGATTACCTGCAGCTCATGAGTGTGTCCTCAAGCATGAGCGAGGAAAACCGCGCCACCGCCGTCGGCGAAATTTCCCGCGGCCTGAAGATGCTGGCCAAAGAGTTGCAGTGCCCGGTGATAGCGCTGTCGCAGCTCAGCCGCGGCGTCGAGTCGCGCACCGACAAACGCCCCATGATGAGCGACCTGCGTGAGTCCGGCGCCATCGAGCAGGATGCCGACATCATCATGTTCATCTACCGCGACGAGTACTACACCAAGGACGCCTGCAAGGAACCCGGGGTAGCCGAGGTTATCATCAGCAAGCAGCGTAACGGCCCGACGGGTACCGTCAAGCTGGCGTTTATCAGCCGCATTACCAAGTTTGAGAGCCTGGCGCATGGGGGCAGCGGAGCTTACTAGTCAAATCGGGCTTCAGCCCTTATCTGTCAAGTGTAGTTTGCTATATATTTGATAGCTATTTCCTGGGTGAAAGTTCGCCCTGCAGTCCCGGCGGCGGGTATCGCAGACGATCAGCGGATTGCCGGTTCCAGGTCTTCCATCGCCAACATGTGGTACTTCTGGCCATAGGTGAAGGGCAGGTGGCTAACCGATGCCAGCACCTTCTGGGTGTCCTCGTCGGAAGGCGCGTGGACCATCACACCGTGGTGGCCCTGGCGCGCAAGGGCGATGTACTTGCCGACGGTGTGCCCTTCGGTGCCCACTGATGGAAAGCCCTCGCCCGAATCGCCGTCCACCTTGCCGATGTCGCGCAGGATGGTCGCAGGGGGCACCAGCATGACCGACTCACTGGCAAAGCCGCCAGCCTCCAGGGCCTGTGCGGCCTGCTGAGCTTGATCGGCTTCGGGAAACAGCAAAACGGCGTAACCGGTGGGGTAGAACACGCCGCCCAGAGTCAACATTTTTGGGGTGATTTCAAAGGTCTTCATAGGATTATTAAGCCTTCAATCCCCGCCGCTGGCTGTCAGTCAGCCAGGCCTGTTTTTGTAGGACTTCAGGATTTTCTGACGCACGGCGGTGTGCTCGTTGGGGCCGCCCGCTGATTTGTCAGCGGGCGGAACCGGGAGCCGTCAACGCGTCACGGCAGCTCTTCGGTTTTCAGCGCCGGCTCGGCCATCACGCGCGCGCTGCCAGCCAGGTTTTCGATGAGCTGGTTGGCAAAGTAGCTGCTCTGTGTGTCCGGCTCCAGCGCGGCGATCACCAGATTGGCCATCGGCTGATTCATGGGCACGTAGTAGCTGCCCACGGGCGCGTCAATGACGCCGCGCACCAGCGTGACTTCGGTTTTCACGATCTGCCCTGCGTCGGCGATGCTGCCGCGCACGTCTTGCCGGACACCGGACGAACGGGCTGTCTCCCGATACAAGTCGCCCAGCATGGAGGCGGGCTCTGTGACGCGCAGCACCTGCACGCCATGCAGCCGCAGCCGCTCTACCGCTGTTCTGGAAGACGCCGACAACCAGTAACCGCAGGGCCGTACGCGTGTCTTGATCTTTCGCAGCGTCAGCGCCGAGTTCCACTCCACGCGCAAGGCCTTGTCCGCGCCAGTGACCGGGTCGAGCATGAGCAGGTCGTACGACTCCGGAGTCGGACCCGCTTCAACAGTTGCCTCACCCTTGCAGGCCTGCGCGCTGAGTTCCTTCTCGATATAGGGCTGCAGCTGGCCCAGGTCGCTGGCGCGCTGGGCTGTGCTGGTCAGCACGCTGCTGAGCGCCACGACGTGGGTGTGGACGCGCCGCTGGATGTGCATGCGGCCTATGCCCACGCCGCGGGTTTCGATCAGCAGGCTGACGGTGTTTTTCAGGCCATTGACGTTGCGGCCGGTGTCGGGCTGGGTGCCGCCCATCGAGATTTTTTTATCCGCCAGATCGGTTGAGGTGGTGTAGTACCACTCGGTACTGAGCCCCTGCGCCTTGAGTGAGGCCACCAACGGGCGGCGATACCACTCTTCTGCGGCCTTGGTCAGGAGCTCGGGGATGTTGGCGGTCGTGGCGTATTGCAGCAGCGCGTCGTACTTCTGCACGGCGCCGAACTTCTGCAGGAACCGGCCTACCACGGTGTATTCATGGGAGTCGATCACGACCGTCGGGTGGTAGTCGCGGGTGAGTTTGGCCAGCGCCTGCGCTTCTGGCGTGTTCAGCAGCAGGTGATCGCGGTTCATGTCGAGCCCGCCGCTGGTCGCGCGTTGGCTGTCCGCCGAGCCGTCCGGGTTGGCGCGCGGCACAATGATCACGTTGACGCGATCAAGCACCGGCCGCAGCAGGCCCTGCGTGAGTTCACGCGCGACGATCAACAGGGCCTCGCTGCCGGCGGGCTCGTCGCCATGCTGCTGGCCGACCAGCAGCACGGTGGGGTGGCCGGACGCCGCCAGGCTGGCGGCGTCGGTACCCGCAGCGCGCGTCAGCACCAGCGCCTCCATGGCTTCACCGCGCTGCGACTGGCCGATGGACAGCAGGGCAGCCTTGAGGCCGGGCGCAGACCCCGCAGAGGCCACCAGGTCCCGCAGCCAGCTCTGGATTTCCGCGTTCGAGCTGAAGTTCGAGCGCCCTTCCCGCAGGCCGGGCGTGGTGTAGATGACAGACGGTGCGGGGAAGCGGGCGGCCACGGCGGCGTTGTAGGGCGCCTCCGGCATCGGGGCCGTCACGACGGCGGATCTGGGCGGAACAGCTTGCGTCACAACCGCCGCAGGAGCCACCGTTGCCGGTGTGGACGCGGCTGCGGGAACGGGAGTCGCGGGTGTGCCGCCAGAGGCAGGCCACGGCGGCAGCGGCACGGACGTGCAGGCGGCCAGCGCCAGCGTGAGCAGCAGGGGCAGGGCGCGGCGTGTCCGGCCGGCAAGGAGGGTTGACTTGTTTTGCAGAGACGGGGCTGTCATGGTCATGGCCTGAATGTTGGGGGGCTGAGGCAATGCCAGGGTGGCTTTGGCCTGAGCCCCATTATCCCGCCTGCCCCTTCCCGGCGATCTTGGTGGCTACCCTTTGTGTGTGGCAATCCCCCGGTCGTGGCGCGCACAGAAGGCCCGCATGAGAAACTACGTCCCTCCATGCCTTACTCCATGCCGTCCGAAAACGTTTTACTCCGCAAGCCCGGCTGCTCGCCCGGGCCCTTTCCCGCGCATCGCCTCAGTGTGGCCCCGATGATGGATGGGTTTGAGCTTCGCGGGAAAACTTAGCGTTATCAACAGCTTAGGCCTACAGGCCTTGGACCATGTTGCACTGGCGTTACCCCGGCTGGCCAGTGAGCTGCTTGTGCTCCTTTTGCGCGGCCGCACGCCGCTCGTCGATGTACTTGGCCAAGTCCTGCAGGTGGACTCCCTTGGCGCCCTTCTGTGAGCCTGGCTCGATACGCGTGATGGGTAGAGCGATCTCGCCCATGCCGACTTTGCGCAAGAATTTGTCAACGCTCAGGTGGGGGAAGTAGTCGCGCACGATAGTGCCCACAGGGATAATGGCTTGGGCATCGTATTGGGCCATCAACAAAAATGCGGTGTTCATTTTTTCTCCCAGCTCAATTCGTTGATGGCAGGGACTGCCTGTAAATCTTGGTCAGGTCACCCTTGACCGTGAAGCCACGGCCGCGCAGCACGTTCGCCAGGCGCGCTTGGTCGGTGTGGCTGTGCCTGGCTTGGCGCAGCAGGCCCAGGTGGCTGTTTCCGGCCGTGAAAACGTTTGCAATCGGCATTTGTTGCAGCCTGGTAGTGGCCGTCGCAACGGTGCGCCGGCGCGTGGTGCGGCGCCATGGCTTGATGACGTGGCCAACAAAGTCGATGCCTCGGTCCACCGGCTGCAGGATGGTTTTGCTTGGGTTGAGTCTGGCGCCCAGGTTTGCCGGTAGCCAGGCGTCGATCTGCTGCAGTGCGCTGCCCAGCCATTGGGACGACTTGTGCAACAGGTAAAAGTCATCGACGTAGCGGCCGTAGTGGCGGGCCTTGATTCGATGCTTGCAAAGTTGGTCCAGGCCGTTTAAGTGAACGTTGGCAAAAAACTGGCTGGACAGGTTGCCAATCGGCAGGCCGGTGTCGGGCGGCGCGTTAAGCAAGCGTTTGTGCGGGGGAACAAGGTCCTGCAGGCGCCGGTCGCCGCGCGGCTCGAAATTGGTGCGTGGGTCGTGCATCAACACTGTGTCGGTCAGCCAGCGCCAGAATGGTTCGGTGACCTTGCTGTGGAGCTGGGTCTGCAAGATGCGCTTGTCAATCGCTACAAAGAAGTTGGCCAGGTCACACTTGAGGTAGAAGGCGGGCTGGCTCCAGTTTTGGGTGATGCTGCGCACGTCGCGCTCCAGGCGCTCGGCGGCGTACAGTGTGCCCCGGCCGGGCAGGCAGGCCGCGCTACCGATGTCAAAGCTGGCAATAAAGCGCTGGGCGATGGCGTTGTACAGCAGGTGATGCACCACACGGTCGCGGAAGGCGGCCGCCCACACCTCGCGCGGCTTTGGGTGGCGCACCACAAAGCAGATGCTGCGGCCGGGCTGGTAGGTCATGGCCAGCAGCTCGTCGCGCAAGCTGCATAGGTTGCGCTCGACGTTGGCCGCGAAGGCTTGCGCGCTCTCTGTGGTGTTTTTGTGGCGACGGCAGTCCTGCCAGGCTTGCACCAGGTCTGCCATTGAAAAGGGTGCCCCACCGGGTGATGGGGCGAATAAATCCGCGGAAGGCACGAACCCGCCGCTCGTTGTCCTTGTTGTTCCAGTTGCTGTTGCCGTTGGCGAAGTCCTGGACAAAGGCGTTGTTGCGGGAGTTCTGCGTGTGTACGAGCTATCTACGTCGCCGGGCCGAAGGCTTGCGCCGATCAGCCCGGAAACTGCGCCGGACCATAGCCCGAGCTGCTCTGGCTCGGCGGTCTCCGTGGTGCGCATGGCGGTGGGCAGGCTGCCCAGCGGCTCGACCGGATTCATATCACGCACGGGCATGTGGGCCTTGACCGTCATGCTGCAGGCGCTGCGGAAAGGGTGGCCCCGGTGTGGTTGCGCCAGCCGCCGGCCTGGGCGCCGACGGCGTCCAGGACTTCGACAGAGCGTGCCCACAGCGTTTGTGGAATCACTTTTTTGAGGTAGCCGACCCGCAGCAACACGCGCACGATGATGAGGCGTTCTTGCATGAGATCGATGCGCTCAATTCGCTTTTCGCCACGCATGGTATTGGCGGCAGCGATGTCCACGATCATGGCCGTACACAGCTTGGTGATCTCGTCGCTTAGGCTGCGCCTGAGTTCGCGTTTCATCTGCATGTGTACATCCAGAGACAGCGAGATCAGGTCGCAGCCCAGGGTATAGATCGGCAGTTCTGTGTAGATGGCCATAGGTCAGGAAAATCGACGGGCCGGCTTCGCCGGTCGTGGGGTCAAGTGTTTAAGTGTTGAAGGGTTAAAGCTGAATCCAGCGGAAGGCACGAACCCGCCGCTCGAGGTCCTTGAGGAGCCAGCCGCTGTAGCCGTCGGCGAAGTCCTGGACAAAGGCGCCGTTGCGGGAGGTCTGCGTGCTGGACAGATACCAGCCTTCGGTGTTGAAGTGCTTGGGGGTGTGGGCGTAAGCCATCAACAGGTCCACACGGCTGGGTAAGTGAAAGTCGATGTGCCCGTCGGCTGTGTAGCTGCGTGCCCACGCGGCGGCTGTGTGGTCGTCACCCGCTGCAATCAGCGCGTCGGTGTTGGCGGGGCCGTTGAGCTGGCTGGTGGCGCCGGGCACGTCGATGTAGGGGCCGTAGATCAGGTCCTGGTTGTCTGCATCGGCAGCGGCTGCGATGAGGTGGCGCGCTGGCAGGCCCAGGGACGCGGCCATCGTGTAGATGTAGATACCACCCTGGCCGGGCCAGTATTCACCGTGTGCCGGTGGCGTGTTTGCGTCGGCTTCGGCCGGGTTGGTGGCTGCCGGCGCGCTTGCTGTGTCTGTTGCGGTTTTCATAGTTGCTCCTGGTGGTTTAAGCTGGTGAGGGTGCTGGTGAAGGTTTGCGAGTGGGTTCTTAGGTCGTGTCTCTCCCTTCCGGCCCGCGCTTTATTGGCTTGGGCTTTGGAAAAGGGTTTAGGGATAACGTCGCCGCTGCGGTGCCCGGAGGCTTTGCTGGCTGCATGGGCTTGACCAGGTAGTTCCAGATGCCCAGGGCGCTTGTGACCACAAAGCAGATCTGCAGGACCAGCAGAAAGGCGTGGCCGTTGCGCATGGCAAAGATGATCAGAGCGACGTTGCTGCCCAGGAAGGCTATCCAGCCCAGCGCGGCATACTGCCCGCGCCTGGCGAGCATGTAGGCGCCGGCAAGGCCCAGCGCAGAGCCTATGGCTTCGTCAACGTTGGCCTGCAGGTAGATCTCGCTGCGAAGGGCGAACAGCTGCAGGTAGAGCCAGCAAAGCTCAAGCAGGCTGCTGGTGAGGCCCATGATATTGGCCACGAAGCTGCTGCCGTAGCTCATAAGAGGTTCTCCTGGACAGGTACGGGGAGGGAATCGGCAGCCATCGTGGCCGTGGCCGCTGTGGCGCGTGGGTCGCGCTTGGCGGTTCTGAGGGCTGCGTGGTACTCACTGACTGCCAGCTGTTGCAACTGGTGGTCGTGTAGAAACAGGGCGGTGTCCAGGGCGCCAATTTCGTCAAAGTAAAGCGTGGTGCAGCGGCCCCAGTCAGATCCGCGCGCGCCGGCTTGTACGCGGCGCCAGACGGCGTCGAGCGCGTTGCCAGCGGCCGCCAGGTGTTCATGGATGCCACGCACCACGCCCTGGGTCTCAATGGCGTTGGCGGCGCACACCAGGTCAGACAGGTGGACCCATTGCTCCTGGGTGGCCACGCCCTCGCGCAGGGCCTTGAAAGCGGCCTGCGCGCCCTGCAGCACCTGGCCGCGCTCGGTATCGGTCAGCCTGGTGGCGCGCAGGGTGACTACCTCGATGGCATTGGCCATGATGGGTTTGGGTCGTCTTGCAAACGCATGCACTTTTCGGGTGGCCCGTTTGGCCTGGCGGCGCTGCGCGCGGTTTGCCACTGAGACTTGCTGGAGTTGGGTTTGCATCAATGCACCTGATGAATGACTGGCAGCGGATCTGCGGGTGTGAGTTGGGCAAGCCGCGCGAGCATGGCTTGAACTTGCCCATGCCCGACGTCGGCCTCCATCGCGCCTATGGCGCTGCTAAAAAAGGCGCTCCAGACCTTGGTGCGCAGTGTTTCTTTTTCGAGCGATGTAACGGCTGACAACAGAGCGGGAATGCACGTATCGAAGATCGAGCAGCCTGCGGCGTGAACTTTCTCCAGAGTCGCAATGTCATCTGGCGTCATGTGGTCAGCGGGCAGGCTGTAGCGGTCGGCGCTCATGGCCGGGCCTCTCGTGGTAATGGCCAGGCGTCCACCTTGGTGCTGGCGGGGATATCCAGGCTTGTCTGGTTTGCCGTTGGATCTGACTTCTTGGACCCGGCTTTCTTGCCTGCTGCGGGCTCGGCATCAATCTCATCGAACTCGGCAACAGCCAAATCTTTCACGCCGTCAATCTGCACCGTGTATTGACCACACGACACGCTGTCGATCACGCCTGCCTTGCCGCAGCACTTGCGGAAGTGGCCTGCCGGACCTTTGAGGCCTTGCCTGAACCGAACGCGGTCACCGATTGCAAACTCAGAGGCTGTGGCGTCTGGCGCGGCTGTAACGGCCTTGGTGGTCTTCTTTGCGGCCGGCGCCGCTTTCGACTTCGCCTTGTCGGCCTTGGCCTTCACCGCAGCGCGTGCAGCGGATTGCAGCTTGGCCTTGATGGCCTTGCCGTCCACGCCCAATAGCGCGCTCATCTCGTCCAGGTTGGATGTGCGTGGCGTGCAGTATTGGGCAACGTGCAGCTCGCCGGTGATGCAGGCCGCGATGATGAACTTATTAAAGTCGGCTTCGCTCAAACCTTTAAAGTGCTTGATGGCCTTGTCATGTTCGTCGTAGCCGAAGTATGCGAACGGCCAGCCCAGCATGGCATGCAGCCGCTTGGTGTTGTCGTGGTCCAGTCGCTGATACAGGCGCGCTGCCATGGGCGTCAGCAGGCGCTCAAACAGATCTGCCTGGTCCAGCGCGCCGGCCTTATCCAGCAGCTGTGTGGCCCAGGTCTGGCGAAACTCGCGTTCTGCCTTGTCCTTTTTGTTTTGCTCGCTCTGTTTGACGGCGTAGTCATCGCGGCCCACATCCTTGGAATTACCGATGCCGTGTTCCTTGAAGAGGCGCTTCACGTCAGCGGTGAGCAGGGCCTCGATAAAGCCAGGGCCGTGTGGGTTGTCGATCAGTGTGGTGCCGGGCATGTTCTTGCCCAGCAGCTGCTTGACGGTCTTGCCGTCCAGGCCGTCGCCGTATTGTCTCTCGCTGATGGCTGTGTAGCCGCCTTGCAGGTAGGTGGGGCGGTGGGAATAAGGGACGATCTTCTTTGCGGCGGCGCCGCTGATGACGGTTTGACCCTTGGCCTTGGCTGCCTCTGCCAGAGCAGTGTGATGCGCGTTGCTTTTTTTGCCGTAGCAACTGCGGTCCAGGCAGGTGTCTGGCGCTTTCTTGCCTTCGTCAAACAGATCGGACGCGTTGCCGCTCATCTTTGGGCATTCACCGCAGGCCGGTGCGTCGGCCAGGGTGATCTTGATGTTGAAGGGCGCGTCTTTCAGCTCCAGGCGGTGGGTGTTGCGGACGTACTCAGCCGCCTCACGTTGGCTCAGGGTGCGATCAACCACGTCGGCGTTTGTGCCGGTGCGTGCCAGGCCGGCAATGTGCCTGGTGGCCTCGATCTGGCCAGCCTCGTTGCCGATGGTTGCCACCTGCAGGGCGGTGGTGCGGTCCAGCTTTTTCTCAAGAAAGACCTTTTGCGCAAAGTTACAGAGCTGCAGCAGCTGCATGGTCTGGTAGATGTACCGGGTGCTTTTTTTGACGGCGCTGGCCATATCTGCAACGCGGTCCGCCATGGGACGCTCTGCCTGGCTGGGCAGGTCCAGGATGCGGCGGTAGCCCTGGGCTTCTTCCAGAGGGTGTAGATCCTCGCGCTGGACGTTTTCAACCAGCTGCATGCGCAGCACCTGCTCATCGGTCAGGTTGCGCACCAGCACCGGCACAGAGCGCACGCCGGCCATGCCACAGGCGCGGTAACGGCGCTCGCCGGCAACAATCTCGTGCGTAGGGCGCGGGTCGGTGCTACGGCGGTCGTTGAATGTCTCTTCCAGGCGTGAGCCGGGCAGCGGCCGCACCAGGATGGGCTGCAGCAGTCCGTCGGCCTTGATGTTCTCGGAAAGGCTCTGCAGCGCTTCGGGGTCGAAGTGGCTGCGCGGGTTGGTCAGGCTGGGGACGATCAGCGTCAGCGCCAGCACGTCAAACGCATAGGTCACGGTGCCTGGCACGGCGCGCTTGTCGGCATGCATGGCGCCGCTGGCGGCAGCGGGCGCAGCGGCGTTGGGCGCTAGTGCAGCTTGCGCGGCGGGCGCCAGATCATCGGCCGACAGGTTGGCTACGGGCATGCCTGGCACGTCAACAAGGTGGCGGCCTTTGGAGGGCGTACCGACAATGAGCCCACGCTTGCCGCACTGCGGCATGGGGTCGCCGTTGGGTTTGCTGGCGGTGGCTTTGATGGTGACGGCATCGCCGTCCTTGAAAGCGTTTGCAACTTTGGTCATTGCGATGTCTCCAGGGTGGGGGAATGGGCTTGTGCTTGCACCAGCTCACCGGCCAGCGTGGCGCTGCATGCGCCGTACTGTGTGGTGGTGGCATGGGTGGCGCAGATCCGCAGCAGCTGGTTGGCCAGCTCCTGGGCGGCGGTGCGGGGGTGGCCGATGGCGGGCGGCGCGCTGTCAGTCAGCACGGCGCAGCCCTTGCCCTTGGGCAAGGTGCGGATCACGATGGTGATGGTTTGCATACGCCGGGTCAGATCCATAGACCGGGGCGATGCACCGCAATGCGCTCGATCTGCTCGGGCGTGAGTGTGACGCTGCCGTCCTCGTTAGGGTCAAGGCCCTGCAGGGTGATGTCGCCATCTGGCCATGCGCTGATGACCATGATGTCCTCTGTGTATGGCGTGGCGGGCAGGGTGGTGCTGAGCGTGCCCGCAATGTATTGACCCGTGCCCAGTGACCACTCAAAGGCATTGCCGTTTTTGGTGGCTTTCAACAAGCCGGCCTCGACAGACTTTTTAAGCAAGGTGGCTACGCTGGCGGGGTTGGCATCAAATTTCTTTGCAATCTGTGCTGCGCTGATGCTGCCGCCCTTGGTTTGCAAGTGTTGGATAACGCGGGCGGGGATAGAGCCGTCGCGTGGGGTGTAGCTTGTGGTCATGGTTGGGCCTTTGATGAGGGGTAAAAAGATCAGGCGCTGACGGGCTGCAGCTCTGCGGGCGCGGGGGACGGTGCGGGAGCAAAGAGATCGGGTGCGTCGCTAACGTGCCGGACGTGCGACACGCCGTTTGCAACCAGGCGCAGGGCTTCAAGGCCGACGTGGAAGCTGTACACCTGGCCCTTGCGCATGCGGGCGGCAGCGACCTTGCATTCGTCGTCATGGCCGACTGGGAAGAACTGCTGCACGTCGATGTGTTGGCCCAAGGCCATGACCACGGAAAAGCAGAGCGTGGGCGCGAAGTGGCCCTGGTGGTCGGTAGGGCGCTGCGCAGCGTGCGCGTTTTCGACAAGCCGGCCCTCATACTGCAGGGTGCAGGTGGCTGTGGGCGCCACGGCCAGCAGCGGCTTACCCATGGTGAAACTCCACGCCATCTAAGGCGGCGGCAGTGGCCTGGCAGTTGCGGGGCGGCGCGGGCGTCAGGCACTCCCTGACCAGGTGGGGGATCTGCTCAAGCAGCTCGCGCGGCATCTTGTCGTAGTGAACGCAATGCAGCGGACGCAAAAGCCGGTAGGCGGCTGAATTTTTTGGTGTGTCGGTGATCTGCACCAGGCTGTCTACCTTGCATATGTCGAACCACTCGCCGGCAAACAGGCTGTCAATGGTGGTTTGCGCCACCAGGCGTTTTGTCTCGGGCAGTTCCGCCAGTGAGTTGCTCTTGCCGGATGTCAGCAAGCCAAAGGCGGCAGAGTTCTGGCCAGAGCAGGGTAACGCCAGCGTTGTGGCCTCGGGCAAAAGCCAGGGCTCGCTCCGCCTTGAGGAAGATCCGGCCGAGCCCGAAACCCGCGAGTGCGCCCGCGAGAAAAATGAGGATAGCGACATCGAAGTACTCCATTGCGGTGGTTAGGGATGCTTTGGTGAGGGGTGCGGGCGCCCGCGCTTGTCAGTGCAGACAATGCCGCCGTCGGCTGTGGCGATATAGCTGGTGTTGTCAAACTCATGGCGGGCACAGCGGGTGCGGGCGATGGCTTCGGTTTGGGCGACTTCGCCGGCCGCTTCGGGCGTGTAGCCGTAGCTGCCATAAGTACGCTCCCTGTCGAGCTGGGGGCCTAGCCAGCCCAGGGCCAACGCGATGAACGCCACCCCGGCGAGGGTTTGGACGCCTCGGACAAGCGCCGCGCTCATGGCTGGTAGTCCTTGCCCCACGAGGCAAACTCTTCGCGCTCTGTGGCGGCAATGCGCCCCATGGTTTTGAGGCCAGCAAGGTTGTGCCCCCAGGCCACACACGTGGCTTCTGGCGTGTGCAGCGCATAGGGGCCTTGGGCGTGGTTTGGGCGAAGCTCGTGCAGGCATCGCTGCAAGGCGCTGATTGCGCCTGTGGGCGCGGCTGGGTTTGGAAGTGCTGGCATCGGGCCTCCGTGTGGTTGGTGCCTGCATAATGCATCAATGCATTACTTGATGTCAATGCATTGATGCATTAAAAAGTGAAAAATCTTTATCTTTTTGGCTGTTGCGGGCATATTCACCCCAGAGGAGTCAGTGATGAAATCAGCCTTGGTGCTTATTGTTGGTTTTTTTGTTTCACCAGCGGGGGTGTCGCAACCTAACGCGTACGTGGTGCCGCAACTCGACGTTCATTTCTCCAACTCGTGGTGTCCCCGTCCTGAAGAACGCGCTGAATTGGCGCAGATACTCGCGCTGACGATGAATGGATGCTGCATTGCGCACGGGACGCCGAGCAATGAAGGCAACCACTTCGCAGCGCTTGCGAAGTGGCGGGCTTGGATCGTCGAGAAGCCTCCTTACGCTGTGACTTGCAAAGGCGTGGTGGTTACAGCCGAAGAACAAGCCGACCCGGCGGTCTACTCAAAGCTCCTCGCCGATAAAGCGAACGTTTTACGCGCTGCACGCCAAAAGGTGCAAGCGCAGGTAGCGCCAACTATGCTGCGTGAAATGAGTGAAGATCATTTTTGCGAGTCTTATGGCCGCGCACTACGCGGTGATGCCCTCCCGGCCCTTGACGATCTCAAAGATACCAAGGGGTTCGTAAAGACTGAATCGCGTCGCCGTCGGCTCAATATCAACGATTTAAGGGCAACAAGCCGTGAGCTTAAATTGGGCGACTCACAGTGCCAGCTATATGCTTCCAAGGGATTTCCGCAGAAGACCAACCGCTCTGTTGGCTCGTGGGGCGTGCACATTCAACACGTTTATAGGACAGTGCTGGTCTATACAGAAAACGGACGCGTGTCGGCATACCAGGATTAGCCGCCGAGCAGGTGCCCATCATCCATTCGTACCGTTGTTTTTTGTTGGTTCAGTAAGCGAAGAGCTTGCCGCTACCAAGACATCCTTCTTGTACTCAGGCATTTGCTGCATTGCAAGCGTGACGACACGTATTTTCGTATCCGGCTCAAATGGCACCTCCCCGATCAGTTGTGACAGGGTTAACGAAAAGTGTTGGGCTAGGGCCTGGAGGTGTGAAAAGTCTAGCGTGGCTGTCTCGCCCTTAAGGAATCGGTTCAGCGTCGTCTGAGACATGTTGCAGTCGAGCGCGAGCTGTCGTTCGCTTGGTATGCCGTGGTCCGCGATGAGCCGCTTAATGATCTTGCGCGTATGGTCATGCATCGCACTATTTTCGGCAATCACTTGAGTTCAGTGATGCATTGATGCATTATGATACTCAATGCAACATTGCATCAAATTATGTGGCCTGAAATTATTCAACTTCTTAAATCCCGTGGGTATAGCCAAAAGCGACTTGCAAAAGCAACGGGCGTTGATCAATCGACGATCTGTCGATTGGGCGATGGCCGCGCGCCAGAGCCGAGATACAGCGCGGGTGCGGCATTGATCGAACTGGCAGGGGGCGCGGAGGCGCTCGCATCAGCGCACGGCATTGACGTGGCTGCATTCTTTGGTCGCACGCAGGCCGGTGTGTTTTGCGACCCGCTAACGCCGGATACCTATGAGACAAAACAGCCCCCAGCCCTTACCGGACAAGCGCAAGCAGCTATACAAACCATAGCAAAAATGGGGGCAATCAATGTCTGAGAAAAATGACGGGCGTGCGATGGACGCTGCGACGGGTCCACGCAATCGCGGCAGAACCGCAGTGCAGGTTATCGACGAACTGAGGCGGCTTCGAGATCCTGCTCGGTCGGAAGGATTGCGCGCTCGCTGGTGGTCAAGCCTGTTACGAACTCTTCCGAATGGCTCCCGGCGAGCGCAATTCCTGAAAAGGTGTCGAGCTGCTTGGCTACTGTGTCGTAAGCAAGTTTGGGGTTGGGGTGGCAAAGGATGAGCGCTCTTACTGCTGCCATTGCCGCAACTACCTGGCCTTCCAGTCTGTTGACGCGTCTGGTTGTTTCGGTGTCCATGTGTATGAGTGACCCCTTCAGTGGCGGTGGTGGTGCGATAGCCGCATTGTCTGCTGACTGTGGGCGCTTGCCTTTTCTCTTTTGCTCCCCGGCTGTCAGAGGCCCGGCGGTTGCACTTTGCCGACCAGGCGCGGGCCGTGCTACCCGTGGCGCCGGGACGTTTATTAGCTTCTCCCCTGGTGTCGTCGGCGTTTTTTGTTCGTTTGAGCTGCATGCTTGCAGTCTCTTTTTTTTGCAAAAAAAAGTCTGTCCCCGCTTGTCCCCTAATTGGGGACGACCGGGGACAGCGTTGTTTTAGGAGGTTCGGATGGCCACGCAATTACCAATTCCTGAGTGCTTCGACAAGGTAGAGGACGCCTTGAAGGCGGCCGTTATGGCTATGGGTGGCTTCAAGGCTGTGGGCCGGTTGATGCGGCCGGACTTTGATAACGCGGCCGAATGGCTGCGCAAGTGCTTGAGCGATGACCGGCGCGAGCGCCTGGACCCGAGCCAGGTGATGTGGATCTTGCGGGAGGCAAAGCAGCAGGGCTTCCACGCGGCGATGGACTTCATCGCCGGGGATGTTGGCTACAAGGCCGCGCCGGTGGATGCCGAGGCGCAGATCCAGAGCCTGCAGGAAACCATCGCGGCAGGGCTGCTGCAGCTTAATCAACAGATGGCGCGCGTTGCCCATCTGCAGGAAAGGAAGGCCCAATGAGCCGCCCAGCAAGCCCTGAGCGCACCGCGCTGCGGCGGGTGCTGGAGCATGGCTTTACGGGCACCTGTGAGGCGCTGGCAGATCTGGCCGGCGTACCAAAACACAAAGCGCAGGCCGCGCTTAAAGAGCTGAGCCGCGAGGGTGAGGCCCGCGCCAGGGAGCGTCGGCGCATTGCCGGCAGATCTGGCGCGGCGCTGGTGATCTATGAGCCAAGCCGGCGTGCCTCATTCGATTCCCTGGGCTTTGCGCTGCAGGCATGGCGGTAGGCCGCAGCCTGCGAAGCAAAAACAACGGAGCAACCCCACATGCCAGGAAGCAGCCCACCGGGCGCAGGCAAGCGCGGACTAGTGCCGCGCATAGATTTCAAAAAGCTGGCGGCTGAGCTGCTGGATCGTGCTGAGCAGCTGGTGCCCAACTGGATCAGCGGCGGCAAGATCTTCCGTGAAGGCAGCAATGGGCCAGAGTACAAATGTGCCGGCCTCGATGGTGGGGCCGGCCGCAGCTGCAGCGTCAACCTCAAAACTGGGCAATGGGCCGACTTTGCTTATGAGGGTGAGCAGGGCGGGGATCTGCTGAGCTTGTACGCAGCGATAACCCACGGCGGTGACCAGTTAGCGGCGGCAAAGGATCTGGTGGAGCAATTTAACCTGGGGTCGGCTGTTGTTTCCATGGAGCCCATGCGGCCCAAGCCTGCTGGCGGCAGCGATACGTCGAGCGACGACGACTTGCCGGCCAAACCTGCGCCGGTGGCCAGAGTAAAAAAGGAGGGCGCTTCGCGGACGGAAAAGGGTGAGTTCACGCCCATCGTGCCAGTACCGGCACACGCGCCACCGCCAAAAGCAAAACACCCTTTTCGCGGTGCGCCTGAGCGCGTGTGGACGTACACGCGCGACGGCGAAACGCTGGGCTATGTTTACCGCTTTGTCACCAGCGACGGAGGCAAAGAAACCATCCCTCTGGTGTGGGCCCAGTCGCTGGCTGACAGCACGCAAAAATGGGTGTGGAAGACCTGGGACCAGCCACGCCCGTTGTACCTGGCCGGCGGGCGGCTGCGGCCGGGTGTGGTGCGCATCATTGTCGAGGGCGAGAAGTGTGCCGACGCGTTGCATGCGCTGATCGGCGAAGAGTTCGACGTGGTGAGCTGGCCAGGTGGCAGCAAGGTGCCGGATCGCGCCAGCTGGGATTGGCTGCTGCCTGCGGGCGGCGATGAAGCGCCGGGCAAGGTGCTGATCTGGCCAGACTGTGACAGCCAGCGCCGCAAGCTGACGCCCGAAGAAAAGGCGGCCGGCGTTGACAAGGACACGGTGGACTTTCTGCCGGCCAAAAAGCAGCCTGGTGCATTGGCGGCCGCGAAGATTGCGCAGATCCTGGACGCCCTGGGCCTTAAGGTGTGGGTGTGCCCGGTAGAAGAGCCTGGCAAACTGGTAAGCGGCTGGGACTGTGCAGACGCCATTGCCGAAGGCTGGGACGCTGAGCGCTGCAAGACCTACCTGCGCAGCGGCAAGGCCTTCACGGCCGTAGCGCCCATGGTTGATGATGAGGTTGGCCAAGGCTCCGCTGGCGCGAGCGATGAATCGGGCGATCCGCCCAAGCGCAGCGCCTGGCGCATCGGCTTGATACGCAATGAAGACGGCGCGCCCAGGGCGGTGCGTGAAAACGTGGTGCTGGCCCTGCAGAGCCTGGCCGACGTGCGCGGCAAGATTGCGTTCAATGAATTCTCCAACGACATCATCAAGCTCGCTGACATGCCCTGGGGCAGCCCGGCGGGCCGGTGGACGGAGGTTGACGAGCTGCTGATGGGTGAGTGGCTGGTGCGCAAGCACAGCCTGCCCAGCATGCCGCGCACCACGCTGGAAGAGGGCATGCGCATGGTGGCCACGCGCAACCAGTATCACCCGGTGCGTGAGTACCTGGCGGCTACAGTGTGGGACGGCACGCCGCGGCTCGATGACTGGCTGATAAATGCGGTGGTTGGTCGGCCTGAAAAATTGGGTACGCGCGAGCGCAAATACCTGCAGCGTGTAGGCGCCTGGTTTTTGATGGGCATGACGGCACGCGCCATGCGACCGGGCTGCAAGTTTGACTACATGCCGATTTTTGAAGGCCCGCAGGGCATGCGCAAAAGCACGGTGTTGCGTGTGCTGGCCGGCGACTGGTTTGCCGACACAGGTTTTGTGCTGGGTGACAAGGACAGCCTGCAGATGCTGCAGGGGCGGTGGCTATATGAGATCTCGGAGCTGGACGCGATGGCGCGGGCAGAGGTCACGAAGATCAAGGCCTTTATTGCCAGCCAGCTGGACTGGTACCGGGCCTCTTTTGACAAGCGCCCACGGGAGTACCCGCGTCAGCTGGTGTTCGCGGGAACGACCAATGAACACCAGTACCTGATCGACGGCACGGGAAACCGCAGGTTTTGGCCTATCGACGTGACGCGGGTGATCGATACCGACTGGGTGGCGGCCAATCGCAACCAGCTGTTTGCAGAGGCCTGGGCGCGTGTGGCGCAGGGTGAGCGGTATTTCCCGAACACCAGGGAAGAGCTGGAGCTATTCTTGCCGCAGCAAAACGCCCGCATGATCGAAAGCCCGATTGAGTCGCGGCTCATGGACTACCTGGTCAACAACGCTGAGGGCATGCTTAAAAATCAGATCCAGATTGTGCAGGCGTTGGCCGGCATTCAGATCGACATCACCAAGCTGGGGCCGGGTCGCTTTCACGAAAAGCAGGCCGGCACGGCGTTTAAAAAATTTGGGTGGGTGCGCGCCAGGTCAAGCCTGCCGAACCGGCCCTGGGTGTACACCAAGCCCGACAACTGGCCAGACTGCATGAAGCTGGACGACCTGGACGATCCGCCATCGGCGCCAGGCGCGAAAGCTGCACCAGCGCCGGCCGCAGATGTGCCAGACACCATTCCTGCCCTTGAGCGGGGCATTTTTTCAGCAGGCGACGATGAGCCGTTTTAAGCCAGCGATGGGTTCTCACCCGATAAGGCTGCGGTTCAGTGAAACGCGTGTGGACGTTGGAGGCGTGATCGCGCCGCCCACCACGCGGGGACGTTGCCTGGGCCTGCCTATGCCGTAGCGCTCCAGACCGTCCCTGTCCCACTGTCCCATGGGGCGCAGTGATTCCCTGGTGGGCCATTGATCCCAATGGCATCGCGTGGAATAACTCGGCCTTTTTTTGAAGCGGCGTTGCAGCGCGCCGGCGGGCGGTTTTGATTGGACTGGGCTACATATGAGCGCGCCCGGATGTGCAGGTGGGCGTGATCGTGATCGCGCGCGTAGGCCCCTCGCGCCTCTTTTATCCCTGTGGGACATTAGGACAAAAGAAATGAATAAGTTGCAAAAAAAATCTGAATTGGACGTTCAGGCCTATCTCAACCCAAAAAAAGCAGCGGCGGATCTGGCAAAAAAAATGTGTGTCAAGCTGGCGTCATCGGCGACGACGCCAGCACCAACTGCAGCGGCAGCAAAACCGGCCACAAAGGGCTGGCTGGCTGCTGCCATGCCGGAGGCGGCCCTGGTGATGGTGCAACTCAAGGAATCGCTGGGCCCGCTCTACGCCGATGTGCTGGCGAACCTGAAAAACGGCAAAGGCTTCTTGGTGGACGAAACCACCAACATCGCTATTGGCAACCCGCCGGCAGAATGGCAGCGCGGCAAGATCGAGGACCGCGACGGCTTCAAGATCATGCGGGTGCGCCGGCGGGCTGCGGATTGAGGTCTTGCACCCCTTGAGGTTTGGCCCGAGGTCTTGCACCCCTGGGTGTTTTGCAAACGCTTGCAGTTAGCTGCCTAGATCCCACGGTCGGTCCTGCAGATCGCGCTCCATGTAGCCCAGCAGCACCTGCAGCGTGCCAGGCAATGGGCGCGCGCAGCGCTCCATCTGGCGCAGGTTGTCGGCGCCGTTGGCGCCCCACAGGCCCAGGCGCTGGGCCATGTCGCTGACTGACAGGCCCAGTGACTTACGCAGGCCCTGCAGGCGCCCTGCCAGGGCGGGATCGAGGTCTTGCACCCCTGGCCGCTTGGCCATGTCTTGCGGGGGTGTCGGTTTGGCTGTCATGGCCGCATTCTCCGTCATGTCCGCGTCCTGGGCCATGCGGCATCCTCAATGCTTCGGATCAGCTTGGAGCGGGTCGACAGCTTGCGGCTGGCTGGCTGGTCTAGCCTCACGTCTGACAGATGGCCAGCCTTGAACGTGGCGCGCCAGCGTTTGCCGTGACATTCCACAATGACCAGATGCACAGAGGCCAGGACGGTGGCGTCCTTATAGGCCGAGACAATCGCATGAACCTCGCCGCCTGGCCACATGTCATTAAAACCCCGGTGGCTACCCGCCGGCAGACGCTCCGGCGCGTCCATGGCCGCGCCCTCCTCAGTCTGCCAGTCGATGAGGTAACGGGCGTCCATCTTTGCCCATGGGTTGCGGTGGCCGGTCAGGTGGTGAATCTTCACGGCCGGCTGCTGGTTGATGTTGGTTTTCATGGCTTAGGCGTAGGAGCTGTAAGAGTGTTTGCGATACAAGGGCGCGCCGTTGGGCAGCTTGCTGATGATTTCCAGCGGGTAGGCGTAGCCGCGGGAAAAGCCGGCCACGCGGATATGGTCGCCGCTGGTGACCTTGGCGCGCTTGGCCTCGCCGGTGAACACGCCAGGGCATGGCACACAAATACCAGTCATATCGCCGGTGGGCTGGCGTTCGCAATCAATGGCGCGAATCGCCACCATGCGCCGGCCAATAACGGCCGTGACCTGGTAGTAATCAATATTCGTTTGGTCATACCCCCAGCTGTGGACCAGCACGGCGCCAACGGTCAGGCCGTGCGGTTTAGCCAGTTCGGCGCGCCTGCTGTCGGCGTGTTCTTGGCGCGCGGCGGCGGCTTGTTCGGCAGCAATTGCAAGCGTGCGGAATGCCTGCATCCGGCGCCCGGCATCGTGGAAGTGAAAATGCTTTGTTGGCTTGAAGGCCTTGCCCTGGTAAAAAACCATGTTCAGCTTGCCGGCTTTTCCTGGGTAAAACCACGCCTCCCATGCGCCGGACTTGCTGGCCAGGCGCTGGCCCAGCGCTGGCACGATGGCGCGCGTCTGGCGGGCTTTGGCTGGCGCTGTGGATGCGTTTTGCTCAAGGTCTTGCACCTTAGGTGCTTTGGCCGGTGCTGCTGCGGCCTGCGCGTCGAGGTCTTGCACCCCTGCAGTTGCCGGCGCTGGCGTGGCGATCTGCTGGGCCAGATCCTGCGCCGTCGTGCCGCGGGCCCAGCCCTGGGCCAACTCAAAGGCGCGGGCCTCTACGATCCCGGCCGCATCGCTGTGGGGTATGCCGGCCATATCTGCCACCAGTTGCACAATTTGAGATTGCCAGGCGTCCCAGCTGCCAGCCGCGGGCCCTGCGGCCGCTGCGGCATCTGCCTGGGCTGCGGGCGCGGCCGGGCCGAGGTCTTGCACCCCTAGTACTGCGGGTACGTCCTTTTTGAGGTCTTGCGCCCCTGCTGCTGCGGCCGTGTGGTCCAGGCCTGCCAGGCGCTGCGCTGTGGTCATGCCCTGGTGGTTGCGATACGCTTGCCAGGCGCCGACGGTGGGACTCCAGCGAAACCCGGCGGCCTTGAGCTGGTCGCGTATGTCGGCCGCGGGCTTGCTTGGGAAGTACAGGCGCACGCGGTTAGCGGGTGGGTCATCTTCAAGGCGGATACCGTCGGCGCCGTCCTGCTCTGTGATGGGTGCGGCCTGGGCGCGCTCGATCTGCTCCAGGCGGGCGCGCATGCTGCGGATGTTCGCGTTGTTGTTGGTCAGCTCGTAAGCCTGAAAGCCACAGCCGCGGTATGGGCGGGCCAGCAGGGCGCGCGCAGGGCCTTCAAGGTAGCCCAACTCCATCAAAGCGGCCACCTGGTGATCGGTGCCGGCTTTGGCATTTTTTCGGATGGCTGCATTGGCCAATTTCATGCACTTTTGGACGTATTCGGCCTGGGCGATTTTGACGGCCAGGCGTTCGGCCGCGTCTGCATCGCCGGCCATGATGGGCCGCAGATCCGGCCGCAGGTTGCGCACCACAGCGCGCCGGGCTATCTCGCGGCCGTCCAAATATTCGCCAAGTCTTTTGTGTGCGATGTCGGCGCGCTTATTCATGCGCGCGGCAGGGAAGTTTGACGGGCCGGCAATGAATGACGACACACACCGGGAAGAGCTGGCAAGGTAAGCGCGATACCTGCCGGCCATGCCGTCGCGATAGCGTGCAAATTCTGCAGGCAGCTTGTCCAGCGTACCGCCCTTGATGGCCTGGGCGTGGAAGTAGGCGTAATCCTCTGCCAGGGTGCCGGCGTATTCAGCGCGGGCGCTATCCCCTCTGCGCTCAGGTGAAAAGCTGATCCCCTGGTGGGCAGATCGTGCCAGGGCGTGCGGTATGTCGGCCAGCATACCGGCCGCGTCAATCGTGGCCGGCGGCGCCTGGTCCAGGTCTTGCACCCCTGGGCCCGTCAGGCGCGGCGCCTGTTGGCTGGTGGCAGGGCCTGACGTACTGGCGCCGTCGTGGGCCGCCTGGTGGCCTGCAGCATGGCCAGCTGCAGGCGCGCTGCCGGCGCCGACCGTGTCGCCCTGGGCGCGTACTGTGGCAGGCTCTGTAATTGCAAGCGCCTGCACTTTGCCCAAGTGCAGATTAATGGCGGCTTCGTTCGCGTAGAAGATTTTGGCCAGGCTGACGGGTAACCCGTTGTAGGTATCGTTGCCGTCATAACGCGCGTGCTCACGGTCGCGGCGCCATACGCCGGCGCCGTCATCGTGCCAGCTGTAGCCTGTGCATGGCCCATAACTTGGGTGTTCGTACACGCACAGCGTCCAGAGCGTTTTGCCGATTTTCTCGGATTCGCTGCACCACTTCACGCTAGAAAATGCGGTCTTTGTGGCGGGCGCTTGGGCGGCATTGGCCAGGGCCAGGGCGGTTGCCACCACGGCAGCGACTGCGGCCGCTGCTGAGGCGTCTGTGTCCTCTATGGCGTCAAAATCGAGCGCACCATTTTCGTACAGCGTGCAGGGCTTGGCATTCAGTGGCTCAAAAAATGCATCAATCGTCACTTTGCAGCTGGCGGCACTTTTCCCCCATCCGTCACTATTCGCCATCGCGAATTGTTTAACGTAATCGCGCGTGCTCATGCCCGTGGAAAAGCGGGGGAACTGTTGACCGGACATGCGACGCGCTGCAGGCTTGCGAATCTTCTTCAATGCGGTAACCATGGCAGCGGCCCGGCCGGGCTTGGCTGACAGTTTGAGCATGACGCGCCCGATGCGTAAAACTTGCGTGCCTGCAGTTTCGTCCTCAAGGGCTGGGCATCCTTCGATAGCTTCGATTAGCTGCTGGGTCTTGGCCGCTTCGCGCGCGGCATATGTGGCGGCAAGGCGTTTGGTGATGCTGGTTTGCTTAGTCATGGTCTTTACTCCAAGTAGTCGGGCCTGTGGCCCTGGTGGCGGATTAAACGACCGTTTAACCCTTGCGTGAATTATAGGGCCATTGGCCCTATTGTGCAATACCTTACAAATAATAAGGGCCATCGGCCCTAGTCTTTATTTTCTGCGGGCCGCGCGCGCGGCTTTTTTCTCCATGCGCTGCAGCCAGACGCGGGCCTTTACAGCTTGGTGCCATAGCCCGGACAGCTCTACAGTTTCCCGCTGCCGGGTGCCTTTAAGCCGCAGCTCCAGGCACCCGCCGGCGATGGTGGCCACTACGGCGCGCACCCTGCCGCCATCGCGCACAAAGGCGGATGTCTCGCGCGTTACCGGCTTTGTGCTGGGCGTCATGCTGGCACCGCCTGCAGCGCGTCGGTCTGTGTCACGTCAAATACTGGGATAGCCTTAAAGAACATGCCGGGCCCGTGCTGTTCGGCGCCGTCGGTGGATTCACCTGGTGCCGCATCGGCACCGGCTTTGCGGCCCTTGGGGCACGGGCGCAGAATGTAAATTGCTTTCTCACCCTTGCGCACGGCGCGGCCGTGTGCGATCCATTGGCGAAACCCGCCGATGATGGTTATCGCGCGGTCAGCTTGCAGCGTCACAAGGCACGTATTACGCGGGCTAATAACGTGCTGCTCGATGGTCACAACGGGGAAGCGGGCCGCAATCGCCGCGCGCTGCGCGTCCGTCATTTTGGAAACTTGGGCCGCAAGGGTTTTCATCTGCTCATTCATCGCGCTGACTCCTGGTGTGGCGGGCCTGTGGCCCTGGTGGCGGATTAAACAACCGTTTAACCCTTGCCTGAATTATAGGGCCATTGGCCCTATTAGGCAAGACCCGGCGGAATATAGGGCTATTGGCCCAGCTTATGGCTGGGCTTGCCCTGTCTTGATTAGGTACAGCTCCCAGCTAGCCAGCGGCATCGCCCTTCCGCTTTCAAAGCCTGAGCCTAGCTCCCAGCGGCGCCAGGTGCGCCCGTCGGTATGCACCAGTGTGCCAGCCTGGGCCGCGCTGTGGCCGGCGGCAGTTCGTGCGGCTTTGATCTGGTCGGTAGTGGGTTGATCCATGAGCGCATTGTAGGGCCATCGGCCCGCACCCCTGCCGCTTTCCGTATAGCTCCAGTCTATCGACGCGCCCGGTCCAAAAGGTACTCCCTAAGGTGCAGCCAAGGGGGTAAATTCGGCCCCGTGTCTTCTGGAGCTAGAGGGTATTCGCAGGGGGGTTATATCGGGTGTGGGGTAGATTGCACACGTTTGCGATTTACCACCTATCAATTTTTTGTGATATTAGCGCGCGACAAGTGCTCGCGAAAATCACAATGAAACTCAAATTTGACGTCGATTACAAGCTCACGGCGAATACCTTTCGGTCTACCGCGTCCCAGGTGCCTTATGCGGCCGCGCTGACGCTGACCAAAATTGCAGGCGACGCGCGCGACGCGATCACGAAGCAGTTGCCGACGGCGTTTGACCGGCCTACAGACTTCACACTGCGCGGCGTGTACACGCGCTCGGCCTCCAAGGCAAAACTGGTGTCCGAAGTTTATTTTCCTGAAAGCGTGGATGAGCTGGGCAAAGCCAAACGTGAGTACATCCGCCCAGGCGCGCAGGGCGCTGGCCAGCGGCGCCAGAAAAAAACGGAATATCTGCTGACGCGAATGGGCGCACTGCCGCGTGGATGGTTGACCACGCCGGGCAAGGGCGCGAGCCTAGATTCCCACGGTAACGTTCCCGGCTCGGTTTACAAGCAGATTACCAACGTGCTGCAGATCCGTGTGCAGTCCAAGCCGGTGAGCCAGCGCAGCCAAAAAGGCGCGAAACGCCTGGGCGTGGCGGCGTTGTTTTTTTTGGTTGCGCCTGGCGCAAACACGATGTCGAAGGGCGGCGGCTGGCTTCCGCCCGGCGTTTGGAAACACCTGCCAGGCGGCAAGATCACGCAGATTCTGAAGTTCGTCAAAAAGGCCAGCTATCAGCCGCGCATTGATGTCCGCCAGGTAGCGATGAGGGCGCTGGTCCTCAACCTGCACCGTCGCTGGCAAGAATCGGCCGATACCATCACCAAACGGTTTTCGCGGAGCGGGCGGCGGTGATGGATCTAAGCAAGCCATGCACTCAAGTGGACTTTGCCGCTCTGGTCGGTATCTCGCAGCCGGCCGTCAGCGATCTGCTGACGCGCGGCATCCTCAAAGGCAGCCAGCCGCTGGGTGTGTGGCTCAAGGCGTACACGCACCAACTGCGTGAACAGGCCGCAGGCCGCGGCGCTGATGGCGAACTGGCTATCAACCGCGCCGCTGAATCAAAAACGCGCAATGCGTTGTTGGAGATCAAACTCAAGAAAGCGCAAGGCGACTACACCGAGGTGGCCCTGATTGAGCAAGTGCTGTCACACATCGGTAGGCAGATTGCGAGCCAGCTGGAGCCGCTGCCGGCGCGCATCAAAATGCTGTGCCCGCAACTGACGGCCGAAGATCTGCAAGGCATTGATGCGGCGATTACCGAGGCGCGCAACCTCGCGGCCCGCGCCGCGCTGTCCATCCTTGCAGAGGTCGATCCCGACGCTGACGATCTGGATGATGCCGTGCTGGAGATCGACGCGTGAGTGACGCCGGCGAGATCATCAAGATCCTTGCAGCCTTGCCGGCGGAGCTGCGGGCGTCAATCGCAACCAGCGCAGCCCGCGGCTTGGCTGCGCTGAAAAAGCCGCCGGATCTGTCGCTGGCGCGGTGGGCGCATCGCTACTTTTACCTGTCGGGCGAGTCTAGCCTGCGTGAAGAAAAGTGGCGCGCGTGGCCGTTTCAGATCGGCATTCTGGATTGCATGGGCAACGACTGCATCGAAGAGTTCACGTTTTTCAAGTCTGCCAGGCTGGGGTACACCAAGTGCTTACTGGCGTTGCTCGGTTACACCGCGCAGCACCGGCGGCGCAAACAGTGCATCTGGCAGCCGACCGAAGCGGACAGCGACGACTTTGTAAAAACCGACCTGGACCCCATGCTGCGCGATGTGCGAATCATGCGCACCGTGATGCCGCGCATCCTGAACACCATCAAGGAAAGCACGCTCAAGGCAAAGACCTTTTTGGGCTCGATACTCAAAATGCGGGGCGGCAAGTCAGCCGGCAACTTTCGGCGACTCACGCTGGACCTGGGCGTTGCCGACGAGCTGGATGGATTTGACCAGAGCATTGAAAAGGCGGGGCCGCCTGACGGCCTGATCCGCAAGCGGGTGGAGGGCGCCACCTACCCGAAGTGCGTTTTTGGCAGCACCGGGCGGATGCGCGGCCTGAGCCACATCGAGCGGCTTCACAAGGCGGCCGATGTCCGCATGCGCTTTTGTATCACCTGCCCGCATTGCCAGGCAGAGCATCCTCTGGAGTGGGGCAGCAAGAAAACAAAATTCGGCATTAAGTGGGACGTGGAAGATCCCGAGGCAACCGTACGCCACCATTGCCAACATTGCCACGGTGCTATCACCCAGCCTGAATACCTGCGCCTGGCCAAGGAAGGCTGCTGGGTCAGCGACTGCGGCGCGTACCGGCTGAGCCACTGGTGGGACGAGGTCGGCGAGCCATGCTCTGAGTGGACGCTGGCCGACGGCACGCCCTGCCTGCCGCCACGCGTGGTGGCCATGCACTGCTGGACGGCCTACAGTCCGCAGGTAACGTGGGGCAAAATCCTGCGCGAGTTCCTGGACGCCTTCAAGGCCATGAAAGAAGGCAACAAGGTGCCCATGGTCGCCTGGGTGAATGAAACCAAGGGCGAAACCTACGAGGAAGAGTCAGAGCAAGCCGATGTCAACGCATTGCAAACGCGTGCAAAAGCCAGCGGCAACCCTATGCGCATCGTCCCGGCGGGTGGTTTGTTGCTGGGCGCCGGCGTTGACGTGCAAGACAACCGCTTTGAAATCGTCGTGTGGGCCATCGGTCGCGGGCAGCAGACGTGGGCAATTGACTACGTCGTGATCGACGCCAACCCGGCGCTTGAGTCAGACTGGGTAAAAGTGTGGGAGTGCCTGCAAAAAAAGTACAGGCATGTCAATGGCGCCTGGATGAGCCTTGCCGGCGCAGCCGTAGATACCGGCTATGGCAACTACACCCATGAGGCCTACTCGTTTGTGGCCAGGTACGCCGACCGCGCCGACAACTTCAAGCTGCGCGCCGTCAAAGGCAGCAGCAACGACGGCGACCCGATCAAGGCCAGGGCAGCCCGGTGGATGAATATCAACGTCAAGGGCCGGATCGTGCGCCGCGGCGTCAAGCTGTGGATGGTTGGCACCGACACGGCAAAGGATCTGTTCTACGGCCGCCTCAAGGTCGAGGTGCCTGGGCCGGGGTACGTGAATTTTGCAAGCGACTTACCGGCCGAATTTTTCAGGCAGTACGGCAACGAAAAGCGCATCAAAGTGCGCCTGGCCGGCAAAGAGGTCAGCCGCTGGTATCACGCATCAGGTGCCAATGAGGTCATTGACTGCACGGTCTACACCATCTTCATGTTTGAGGTTTTGGAGGTCGGCGGCTTCACTGAAAAAAAATGGCAGCAGCTCGAAAGCCAGGTGGCGCCGGATCTATTCGATAGCCGTGATGTTCCTGAAAACGCAGCGCTTCCGTTGGCGCTGGAAGCTGAAACCATGGCAGCGCCTCAAACGCCGGCCCAGCCCGTGTCAGATCTGCCCAAACCATTACCACAACAGAGGCCGCAACCAGCGGCCCTACCGTCAGCCTCTGCGTTATCCGCGTCAAATCCGTTTGCGTCAAGCGAATGGCTTGAGCGTGGTTGAACACGCAAACCATGAACACCACCAAAGATGACAAACCCGCCGCCGCCAAAGAACATGAGGCCGCCTTTCTGCTGCAGGCGGAGCTGGCGGCCGGCCTGCAGCATGAATTTGGCCTTAAGCCCGAGTTCTCTCAGGTGTGGGCCGCCAGGCTGACCGGCTTTCTTCGCATCCGCTTGGGCGCGCAAGAGATCTACATACCGGCCCCAAGCAAGGCAGAGCGTGACGCGGCCATTTTTCGCGAGTTCGACGGCACCAATGCCGCCGCAGTCATGCAGCGCCATGGGGTCAGCCGCAGCCGGCTTTACCAGATCTTTGAAGAGCAGCGCGCCATGCAATTGGCGGTCAGTCCAGTTTCTTCCTTGAAAACTGGACAGGACAGCGCATAACGTGCAAGCCCATGGCCACACTCGCAGCTCAACTCACCGCCGCCCAGTTAAAGCTGGCGGAGTACAGCGCCGCAGAGTCGGTCGCCCTGGACGCCCAGCGTATCCGCTTGACCAGCCCGTCAGGCATGGACCGGGAGGAAGAGATGGCCAACCTCAACGCGATTCGCAAAGGCATCACCTACTGGCAGGGCATTGCCAGCGGCCTTGAGGCGCGCATTGCCGGCGCTCCCACGCTTGGCGGCCGCACATTTTCAGTAGCCGACTTCAGCTAGGGCCTTGCGCCCGGTCCTTTCCACCGGAGTCCGACCATGAGTCTTGAACCCACAAGCAGCAACAAGTCCACCTTGGGCGACTTGCTCAACCCGATTGATAGAGTCCTCGCCTGGCTCAGCCCTGCAGCCGGTCTGCGGCGCATCCAGCAGCGGCACGGGCTTGACCAGTTACAAGCGCGTTCTTATGACGCGGCATCTAGTACGCGCTTGCGCAAATTTGCCTTTGATCGGCAGGGGCCCAACGCGATTGCGCAGCAAAGCGCGATGGCGATCCGAATCCAGTCGCGGCACTCTCACCGCAACCATGACATCGCCCGCGGCATCACTCGCACGATGGTCAACAACGTCATCGGCGCCAACGGCATCGGCATTGAGCCCACGCCCCGGCGCGCAGACGGGACGATCCACGACGAATGCGCCGCACTGATTTCCAAACTGTTTGATGCATGGATGAAGCGGCCGGAGGTTCAGCGGCGATTCCACTTTGCCAAGTGCCAGCGCATGATGGGCGGCCTGTGGATGCGTGACGGCGAAGCGTTCAGCCAGAACATCACAGGTTTTGTGCCCGGCCTGCGCCACCACACGGATGTTCCGTTTTCCATCGAGCTGATCGCTGCGGACTTTATCCCACTGGACTACAACGAACCAGCCAAGGGCATCATCCAGGGTGCAGAGCGTGACGCCTGGGGCGAAATTAAGGCATGGCATTGCTACAAGAGCAACCCGACCGAGTTACAGACGCCCATGATGGGCTGGTCAGACATCAAGCGGGTGGACGCTGGACGCATCCTGCAGCTGGCCTTCCTAGACGATCCTGGCCAAGTGCGCGGCATCAGCGAGTTTGCCAGCATCATCACGCGCCTGGCAGACATCAAAGACTATGAGGAAAGCGAGCGCATCGCCGCCAAAGTCGCCGCCAGCTTGACCGCTTTTATCAAAAAAGATGGCGGCCAGGAAGGTTACAGCGACGAGGGTGTTGAGAAAGACGAGAGGGGCCGTCCCAAGCCACGCGACATGAAGTTTTCTCCAGGCATGATTATCGACAACCTGGCAGTCGGCGAAGAGATCGGCTTGATCGACAGCAACCGGCCCAACCCCAACCTCATCACGTTCCGCCAGGGGCAGCTGCGTGCAGCTGCTGCAGGCATTGGCGCCAGTTACTCCAGCATCAGCAAGAGCTATGACGGCACTTTCAGCGCCCAGCGCCAGGAGCTGGTGGAGCAATATGTGAACTATGCCGTGCTGACCGATGAATTCACGGGGCAGTGGCTACAGCCCACTTATGAGGCCTTTATTAGCGCAGCGCGCCTGGCCGGCATCTTGAAGCTGCCCCGCGACGTGGTGCCCGAATCCCTGGACGACGCGCTTTTTACCGCCCAAGCCATGCCCTGGATAGATCCCCTCAAAGAAGCTGGCGCCTGGGTGATGTTGGCCCGCGCCGGCTTTGCAAGCGAGATCGAGGTGCTGCGTAAGCGCGGCGTCAATCCGCGCGACTTCCTGGAGCAGTCCAAGCAATGGCGGGCAAAGACAAAAGACGCCGGTCTGGTGTTCACCAGCAACGCCGAAAACGGTGCCACCGTTGAGGCGCCCAACGGCAGCGACGCCAAGCCGCCTGGTGCGGTTGATGCGGCAGATCCGGAAGAGGGCGCGAGTAAGACCTGATCGTGCATTTAGTCCAAGTTTTCCCTTAAAAACTGGACAGCATCCGGTTGACCATCGCTGCCATCGCAAACAAATTGCAAGGGCAGCAGATGAAAACGAAAGCCACCTGGTACAGCATTCGCCGCAAGACGGCCATTGCAGCTGCACTCGCAGCCGGCGTGGTGGCCGCAGCCGAGATACACATCTACGGCGACATCGGCGAAAGCTGGTGGGGGGAGACTGTTTCAGCAAAAGACTTTGTTGCAGAGTTAGCCGAGCTGGACGTGGAGGCCATCACCGTTCGCATCAACAGCATTGGCGGATCTGTCCCGGACGGCCTGGCCATCTACAACGCAATCCGTCGACACAAGGCCGCCGTCACCATCGAGGTGGACGGCATGGCGTTCTCAATCGCCAGCTTGATCGCCATGGCTGGCGACAAGGTCAACATGGCCAAAAACGCGATGCTGATGATCCACGCACCGTGGACCTATGCCGGCGGCAACAGCAAAGAACTGCGCGAGCTGGCCGACACGCTGGACACCTGGGCCGCTGCCATGTCCACCAGTTACGCGGCCCGCACCGGCGACCAGCCGGCAATGCTGGCCCTGCTGACCGACGGCAAGGACCACTACTACACGGCAGAGCAGTGTCTGGCCGAAAAATTTATTGACGCCATCACCGACGACGTACCGCCTGCCGCCATGGCCAGCGCTGCGGCGGCCTTTGGCGTCAATGCCCGTTACCGCGACGTGCCAGCAGATTTTCTGCAGGCAGGTGGTGGTGAGCCCGCTGCAGCACCTGCTGCTCAAACTTCTGTGGCAGACGCCACGCAAACCCAGGAATCTGACATGAAAAAATCCCTACTCGCCCTGGCTGCATTGCGGCTGCTCGCTCCCGCAGGCGCTGGCGGCTCTGACACCGGCGGCACCGGCGCCGGTGGTGCCCCTGCGGCACCCTCTGCCGAGGAAGTCCGCGCAGCTGCAGCCACAGCGCGCACCGAAATCCTTGCCGCTGATCGCACCCGTCGCGCCGGCATCGAAGCCTCCTTCAAGCCACACATGGCCGTCGCTGGCACCAGCGAGCTGATGGCCCGCCTGCAAAACGACGACGCTATCACCGTGGAAGCCGCTGGCCTGCAACTGCTGGCTAATCTGGGCGCTGGCGTCACTGCCGTTGCTGGTGGCGGCCAGATCCGCACCGTCGAGGATGAGCGCGACAAGTTTCGCGCCGGCATGGAGCAATCCATCCTGGCACGCGGCTCTATCGTGCTGGACAAGGCCAAAGGCGCGGTGCGCGCCGATGCATCCAATCCCTACCGTGGCGCCAAGCTGCTCGACGTGGCCCGCGCCTGCCTGGTGCAAGCCGGCATTCGCACGGACGGCATGGACCAGATGCAGATCGTCGGTGCGGCCTTCACCCAATCCACCAGCGACTTCCCGGTGCTGCTGGGCAATGTGATGCACAAGACGCTGCTGGCCGCCTACGCGATCCAGCCTGATACCTGGACTCGCTTCTGCGCCCGTGGTTCGGTCAGCGACTTCCGTGCGCATAACCGCTATCGCACCGGCAGCCTGAGCAACCTGGATGTGCTCAACGAGCTGGGTGAGTTCAAAAACAAGGCCATCCCTGACGGTGAAAAAGGCACGATCACCGCCGCCACAAAGGGCAACATCATCAACATCAGCCGCCAGATCATCATCAACGATGATCTGGGCGCATTCCTGAGCCTGGCCACAGCATTCGGCCGCGCCGGCAAGCGCACAGTTGAGGCTGATGTGTACGCCTCCCTGGCCAGCAACGCGGGCCTTGGCCCAACGCTGGTGGACGGCAAGGCCATGTTCCACGCTGACCACCTGAACACCGGCGCTGGCGCTCCCACGGTGGACAACTTCGACGCTGGCCGCGTGGTGATGTCAGCGCAAAAAGACGTTGGCGGCAACGACTACCTGGCCCTGACCCCCAATGTCTGGCTGGGCCCTGAATCCCTCAGGGGCAACGCCTTGGTGGTGGTTAATAGCGCCTATGACCCCGATGCAGCCAACAAGCTGCAGCGCGCCAACAAAGTGGCCAACCTGGTGGGTGAGGTTGTTGGCACACCGCGCCTCACGGGCCTGCCTTGGTACTTCTTCGCAGATCCTGCAGTTGCTGCAGTCATGGAAGTTGCCTTCCTCGACGGCAACGACACGCCTTACCTTGAAATGCAAACCGGTTTCGACCAGGACGGCGTTCGCTGGAAGGCGCGCCTGGACTACGGCGTGGCCGGCGTTGACTACCGCGGCGGCTACCGCAGCACCGGCGCATAAGCGCACGGCATTCAACCTCACAACTCACTGAAAGAAGGTTTCCCATGAAAAGCTCCCTCAAGTTCGGCCTCTTCCTGGTAGTGGCGGCCCTTGCCGTTGGCGTCCAGGCCGCAGGCATCGACATCGCGGCGATGATTCCACCCGAGGTGGGTCTAGGCCTGGCAGGCCTGGGCGCCTTTGGCACCACAAAGTACAGCCACGACGGCAAGGTCATCGACTACGTGAACACCACGGGCGCCGCCATCGCTTCCGGATCAGTGGTGGCCATGGGCAACACACTGGGTGTTGCCCTGGTCGATATTGCGATTGGCGGCACCGGGTCTGTCGGCTTCGGTGTGTTTCGCGACATACCCAAGGTCACCAATGCCGTCTTTGTGCAAGGCGGCAGCCTGACCTGGGATGTGTCCGCTGGCAAATTTGACGACAACGCCGCCGTTGCGGCGACCGGCGACATCACGGGCGCCACTGCGTTTGCGGCCGCAGCAGGCGCCAATGCCGAGACCACCTGCGCCGTGTGCTTCACCGGCGTGCCTGGCGACCTCACGGCCTAAGCCCGGCCGACAAATCACCCTGGACCCAGCCATGACCTTTGCGCAGCGCCAAGCCCGACTCAATGCGAAAGTGTTGCGCAGGTTTGGCGTTGCGCATGTGGTCAACGGTGTTACGGCCCAGGGCGATTTTGTCTTGCCTGGCAAGACCTTCGCGTTCAACGATGGCATGGAGATGCAGGCCCGCGTGCCCACGCTTGTCCTGGCTGACGCCGACGTGCCCACTGCCCCCGTCAACAAGGCCGCGCTTTGTGACGGCCTGGCCTACACCATTCAGGAAGCCAGGCCCGACGGCCACGGCTTGACCGTGCTTGATCTGGAGCTTGCGTAATGGCCGGTACCCGTCACCGCCAGATTCGCAACGCCGCTGTTGCCGCGCTGTCCGCCATCATGCCGGCGCTGGCCGATGGTGGCGTGATTCCCGGCCGCCGCGGCCGCCCGGTGCCTGAGCAGTTCAAGCGCCAGGTGCATGTGTACCTTGATGCCTCGACCATCGAGCGCGCCGAATTTTCAGGCCAGCCAGACGACTGGATGACCCGCCTGCGCATTGAATGCGCCGCCCGCGCAAATGCCGGCCAGACCGGCGAGGACAACGCCGACGACCTGGCCAATGAGATCTACGCCGCACTCATGGCAGACCCCTCCCTGGGCGGCCTGGCCATGGACCTGGTACCCCTGGGCATCAACTGGGACACCGAAGAGGCTGACGCCTCCCTGGGCGTCACGCAGCTCGCTTTTGACGCCAAGCACCGCACGCCAGCCAACAGTATTTCCGCCTAACCCAACTGGAGAAAACCCGTGAGCAAAACCAACACCACGCAATTGCATGCGCTTGCAAAACCCGACCCCGAGGCAGAGCGCCTGGCCGGCATGGGCGGCAGCTACCGCCTGTCCAAAGGTGGGCAAACCACCCTCGTCAGCCGCACCGACACCAGCGACGCATTTAGCCGCAAGGCGCCGCTGACCGACAAAGACGGCAGTCTGGTCGACACCCCCGCCACGCCTGGCGCTGAGCCCGCTCAGGCTTGAGCCTGCCGCCCGGTAGATCCCAACACCCCCAAAACTGGAGATTTCCATGACACGCTACATCCGCGACACCGTCATCCTCGGTAAGATCGAGACCACCTACGGCGCCGACGCCCTTGCCACTGGCGCTGCCAACGCAATGCAGGTGTCTAACGTCCGCATCACGCCGCTCAACGCCCAGTTTGTCAGCCGCGATTTGCTGCGCAACTACTTTGGCATCAGCGAGCAGTTGATGGCCAGCTTCAACAAGCTGGTCACCTTCGACATTGAGGCCGTCGGCTCGGGCACGGTGGGCACCGCGCCAGCATGGGGCGCCATGGTTCGTGCCTGCGGTTTCCAGCAGGTGGAGGTCGCATTGGAGCGCGTTACCTACACCCCAGTGACCAATGGTCAGGAGTCCGCCACCCTCTGCGTTTACGACAGTGGCGTCCTTCACAAACTGTTGGGTGCGCGCGGCGCCATCACCTCTGCGGCCATGCTTGGCAACATCCCAACGCTCAGTTTTGCATTTGTTGGCCTTGACGGCGGCGACAGCGCGGCGCTGCCATCCGGCGTGTCATTTGCAGCCTTCCAGCTGCCACAGGTGGTGCAAGACGCGTTTACCGGCGACTTGACGCTGGGCGGAACCTTGTCGGCCAGCAGCGTACCCGCAATCACAGGCGGCACCTCCTACCCCAGTACAGGGCTGGAAATCGATATGGGCATCAAGGCAGAGCACATCCCGCTGCTGGGCCAGGAGTCTGTGGACATCACCGACCGCCAGGCCAAGGGAAAAATCAAGCTGTTCGCCACGGCAGTGCAGGAGGTGGCGTTTTACGCAACCATCAAGGCCGGCACCACCCAATCGGTAGGGCTCATCCACGGCACCGTGGTTGGCCGCCGTTTTGGCATGTTCGCGCCAGCGGCGCAAATCATCACGCCAGCCAAGGACGAGCAGTCCGGCAAGCGAATGATGGGTTACGACCTGGTGCTTTCGCCAGTGGCCGGCAACGACGAAGTCCAGCTGATCACCAGCTTTTAAGCGGCAGCCTTGGCATCAACACTTACAGGACCGCACCATCATGTTTTTTGAAGACCCAAGCCCTAGCTACTTTGCGCCCGCATCGTTCAGGTCACTCAACGCCGCAGGCGCACTCATTAAGACGGATTTTGACGTGGAGTTCAAACGCTTCACCAAGTCCGCGCTGGCCGCGCTCGACGCCCGCATCCGGGCCGACAAGCTCTCAGATGAGCAAGTCATCCTGGACGTCGCCACTTCCTTTCGCGTCAAGGTGGCTGGCGATGTCAAATCTTTCCCGGTCACCGTGGAAGCATTGGCGTCCGCCGAGGAAAAGCACCCCGGTTTTGCTGCCACCTGCGCGCGCTCTTTTTACCTCAGCATCAACCCCAGCGAAGCAGCCCACCACGCAGAAAAAAACTGAAAGAGGCGGTGCGCCGGTGGGCCACCGGGGGCGCGCCGCCTGTGGACGAAAGCAACACCCTGGCGGCCCTTGAGGCATTCGGCGCTACGCCGCAGCAACTGGAGCAAGCTCGTGACGTATTCCGGCAAAAAGGATCTGACAAAGGTTTTGGCATCTGGCCAGAAAACTGGCGCGCCTTCGAGCTTTTCGAAGCCTGCGCCACGCAATGGACCTTGCTTGTCTCACCAACCGGGCGCGTCCAGCGCGCAGGCATTGACTACACGCGCTTCGATTCGATTGAGCGCCGCATGCCCCTGCTGCCTGGGCAGTGCGTGCCAGAGCCGCGTGAGCTGTTCCGTCAACTCAGGGTGTGCGAGCAAACCGCCATGCAGCACCTCAATGAGGGCTGACGCGTGAGCGATATTGGCGTCCGGTTTACGGGTGATGCTTCCGGTCTTGCCCAAGCGCTGCAGCAGGGTGGCAAGCAGGTCGACGACTTCGGCAACCGCGCGCAAAAAAGCCTGCGCGGCGTCACCGACGAGGCCGACCGCACCACCAAAAGCGCCATCAGCCTGAATGATGTGCTGAGCCTCCTGTCTGTTCGCCAGGCCGGCAGTTTTGGCTTCAAGGCGCTGACCGGCGAGCTGACCCAGTTTGAGAAGGTCATGGTCACCGCGCAGACCCAGGCAGAAAAGCTGCGCAACACCCTGTCATTCGCCGTCGGCAAAGAAAATGCTGCCCGCGACATGGTGTTTTTGCGCGACACCAGCCGCGAGCTGGGCCTGGAGTTCGTCACCACTGCGCAGCAATACGCCAAGCTGGCAGCAGCATCTCGTGGCACCAACATGGAGGGCAGGCAGACCCGCGAGCTGTTTGTGGCAATTTCGCGGGCATCCACCGTCATGAGCCTGAGCGTCGAAGAGACTGAAGGTGCTTTTCGCGCCGTTCAGCAAATGATGAGCAAAGGAAAGGTCATGGCAGAAGAGCTCAGAGGTCAGCTGGGCGAGCGTTTGCCTGGCGCCCTCCACACCGCCGCTCGCGCGATGAACGTCACCACAGAAGAGCTGAACAAAATGCTGGAGCGCGGTGAAATCTTTGCAGAAGACTTTCTGCCGCGCTTTGCCGCGCAGCTTAAAAAAGAGATTGGCGGGGCGTATGTCGATGCCAGCATGAGCGCCCAATCGGCAACTAACCGCTTCACCAACGCTTACACCGAATTCAAAATGGCCCTGGCCGATCTGGGTGTGTATGACTTGGTGGCCAAGCGCCAGCTCACCGCGGCCGAATCGCTTACCACTTGGTCGGTGGCCATGCGTGAGGCCAAGGAAGAGGGCAGCGGGCTACTGACGGTGATCAAAGGGCTGCTCACAGCATTTGCAACCGACATCAGTCTGACTAACCCGCTAACCGGGATCTCCGTATCTGCGAAGGAGAACGCTCAAAACCTGGAGGCCGCAAAGATCAAGTTTGCAGAGCTGCAGGCACAAGGCGAGATTCGTGGCAAAAGCATCTACTTGAAATCCGAGATTGCCCAGGTTGCCATCTACATTCGCGAGCTTGAAAAGGCGCTAATAAGCAAGCGACAGCTTACCGGGGACGAGCAAAAAAACGCCAATGCCTACTCACAGTTTCCGTCGCGCAGCCAGAGCGTCGAGCGCGAAGAAAAGCGCCTGGCGGCCGACCGCGCCAAGTTAGACGGCATTCGCCAGCGCCTGTCCGGCCAAAACGAAACCTTCCAGTCCAGCCTTAAGGAGCTGTACAGGCAATACCAGGCCGGCACACCCGGCATTGCGTCCGTCAAAGAGTACAGCGACCTGGTTGCCCAGCTCATCAAAGCCGACGGCGGTATCAAAACACTGGCCAAGGTATCCAACGTATCCAACCCGGCCGACAGCGTTTTTAAAAACCTGAGCGAGCGCACCGCTGAGCTGCGCGCCGGCCTTGCAGCTCAGGAGGATCTGACAGCATCGCAAAAGTTTGCCAGCAAGGTCATGGACGACATGCGCACCGGCGTGTTGAGGTTGACCGACGCCGAAAAAAGCCGCATGGGCGTGGCCTTGCAAGCCCTGCTGATAGAGGACAAGGCCAACACAGAGCGTGAAGCTGCCAAAAAGCTGCACACAGAAAACGCGCGGATCATTGAAAAAAACACCGAAGCCGCTACCAAGTATTCTGAAACCCGCTTGAGCTCGCTCGATGCAGAGATTGCAACCAACCAAACCTTGCGGCAAGAGATCGATCTGATCGGGGTAGACATCGGCCAGCGCACCGCGCGCCTGCAGCTGTTGGAGCAAGAAGCGATTGCCAGGCTGGAGATCGACCTGGTGATGGCCCGCAACATTGAAGGGCAAGAAAGCGAGGCCAGTCGTCTGGAGCGCGAGATTGCGCTGCGCCGGGAGCGCATTGGCCTGCTGGGTAGCCGCAGCGAAGCAGAAGCCCTCCAGGAGCAGAAAAAAGCGTCTGTCGATATGTGGAAGTCCATCGACGACGTGGCGCACGATACCTTCACCAGCATTTTGGATTCCGGTAAATCCACCTTCGACCGGCTTCGCGACACGTTGAAGAACGGCCTGTATTCGCTGCTGTACCAGATGACGGTGAAGAAGTGGCTGATCAACGTATCAGCCTCTGTGAGTGGTGAGGGCGTAGCAGAGAAGGCGTTTGGACCGCAGGGCGGCGGCGTGATGGGCATGCTGAACGGAGCCAGCAGCGCCAATAGCCTGTACGGCATGGCCAGCGGCTACAGCAACGGCGTCAGCACCGCTGCCAGCTTCCTGGGTGCCGGCACAACCGTGGGTAGCTCCGCTGCGGCGTTGGGCTACGGCAATGCTGTCGGCGCACTGGGCGGCGATGCGCTTGGCGCGATGATTGCTGGCAATGGCGCATGGGCTGGTGTTGCCGTTGAGGCTGGTGCAGTCGCTGGCGCCGCGGGCGCCGCCGGTGCCACGGCAGGCATTACTTCCGCCCTGGCCGCAGTGCCGGTGTGGGGATGGGTCGCGCTCGCCGGCCTGGCCATACTTGGCATGGGCGGCAGCGACAAGATCCCAAGCACCAGCAACGGCGGCACGGCGCGGCGGTATGACGCTGACGGGCGTGTCACAGAGGACATGGTGAGCCAGTGGGGTCTGGGCAATGCCGGGCAGATGACCGACTCGCTGGCAGCCACGTATCGTGCGCAGCAGGGATTGCTGGGCGCCAAAGGCGGGGCCGTGTTCGCTTACGGCAGCCACACCGGCCAGGATGGCGACAAGCCTGAATTTCGACTGCAGTCTGGCAGCTATGACTCGGGCCTGGTCGCCGCCAACGATGCCAATCTGACATTGGCCGCCACTCGCGCGGTCTTTGCTGCGTTGAAAAGCTCAGAGTTGCCGCGCGCGCTTGCGGGCCTGTTCAACGGCCTGGACCCGGCCACGATGAGCCAGGAGCAAATTGGCAAGGTGTATGAGTACGGCGCTGCACTTAAGCGGCTTGATGTCACCATCAACGCGCTAAATTTTGCCGCGCTCAAGGACCAGAGCTACGAGATGGCGCAGACCGTCATCAACATGAGTGGTGGGATTGAGGGGTTGGGCTCAAACCTCACCAGCTGGTACGAAAACTTTTACACCGCCGAAGAAAAGCGCGTCAACACGATCAAAGGCATCACAGCGCAGCTCAACGCAGCGGGCGGCAACTTCACGACCGATGATGTCGGCGGTGCAACCCGTGCGCAGTTTCGCGCTCTGGCGGAAGCGGGTACCACCGCGCCAGAGCTGGTGGCCGCGCTGATCGCCGTCAACCAGAGTTTTGTCAGCATCACGACCGAGGCTGTTACGCTGACCGACGCGCTGACCGGCACGGTGACCGAGGTAGTGGGCCTGAGCAACACACTGCGCAACCTGCTTGAAGACCGCGCCAGCCTGGAAGCCGACCTGCTGCAAGCCCAGGGCCGCACGGCAGAGGCAGAAGCCGCACGGCGCTTGCAGGCGATTGCGGGCTACACCGATGTGGAGGTGGCCGCTTACGACTACAACACAACCCTGCGCGAGCAGATCACCGCGCTGACGGACGCCAGCGCTGCCGCAGCAACAGCCACAGCCCGCGCCGAAGAGCTGGCCGCTACTGCGCGCAATGCTTTGCTCACGGCCGTGCAGCGCACAGACGCCGCCCATGCCAACCTGACGCAGGCCTACGAGCGCGAGGGCACGGCGTTGCAGACCACCATCGACAAGTTTGCCGGCTTCAGCAAGTCGCTGCTCGCCTTTCGCGACTCGCTCACGGTGGGCGCGTTGTCTACCCTGTCGCCCGAAGACAAGTACTTCGCATCCAAAGCACTGTTTGAAAAGACCTCCGCTCTGGCTGGCAGGGGTGATGAAGCGGCGATTGGTGAGCTGCAAAGCGTGTCGCAGCAGTTCCTGGAAGCGTCACGCGGTTACAACGCATCAACCACGGCTTACGCTTCGGACTTTGCCGCTGTCAGCAACGCGCTGGCCACCACCGCCAGCGCGGCCATGACGCAGGCCGGCATCTCGCAAAGCCAGTTGACGGCGCTGCAGTCGTCGGTGAGCGGCCTGATCAACATCAACACCTCTGTGCTGTCGGTGCGCGACGCGGTGCTTGCGCTGCAAAACGCCCGTGGCGTTGAAACGCGTGCCGCGGCAGGCGTGCCGTCGGTATCGGCCAGCGACATCAGTGCCTACATACAAGGCACCACGCCCGATGAGGCAGGTGCCCGCCAGATCTACGCCAGGGCGCGCGAGATGGGCGTGAGCGCAGCGCAGATTGACGCCGCGCAAAAGTTGCCGCCAGGCACCGCCAACGCCACAGCGCTGTCGCTCGGCCTGGCGGCTTTTGCGGACGGGGGTGACCACATGGGCGGTCTGCGCGTCGTTGGCGAGCGCGGTTGGGAGTTGGAGGCCACCGGCCCCAGCCGCATCTGGAACCAGGCGCAGATCGCCGGAGCCTTGCGCGGTGGCGGTAACGGCAATGCCGAGCTGGCCCAAGAGATCCGCAGTTTGAAAGCCGCACTGCTGGCCGAACTGCGCGCCGACAAAACCCAGCGCGGCGCAGTGGCCGAAGCCACCCTGGACAGGCTTGACGCAGTGGCCACCAAGCTCGACGCCACCAAGCGCGAGCTGGCGAGGGCGGCATGATCCTGATCGAGATCACCGCCGCCATCGACGCCGCTGGCACGCTGCAGACGTTTTACGTCGGCTCCGACAGCTTTGTCACGTCGCCTGCCGACACGCCCGCCAGCGTGGCGTTTGACCCGCGCCTGATCGACCCTGGCACCTTGGGCGTCAATATATTTTCAGACGGCCGCACCGGCGGCACCACCAAGCTGGAGACTGGCGAGATAGTGCTGGCCAACGCCGATGGCGCGCTCGACGCCTGGCTCAACTACTCATTCGACGGCCGGCCGGTGACGATCCGCGCCGGCAACGGCGGTGCCTACCCCGGCGCCTTTGCCACCATCCTGGTGGGCACCATTGAATCTGCAGAGGCCAGCTGGGACAAGTTTGTGCTGCGGCTCAAAGACAAGCAGCAGCTTTTTGCCCTGCCAGCGCTGACCACGCGCTACGCCGGCAACAACGCCCTGCCAGCAGGCCTGGAAGGCACCGCCAGCGACCTGGGCGGCAAGGTCAAGCCCAGAACGCACGGCAAGGTGTTTAACGTCTCTGCGCCGCTGGTCAACACGTCCAAGCTGACTTATGAGGTCGGCGCCTGCTTTGCCATCAACGCGGTTTATGACCGTGGCCTGGCCATCACCGCCGGCGCTGACTTTGCCACCACCGCACTGCTGCAGGCCGCAGCGCCCGCCGCAGGCACTTACATCACTTGCCTGGTTGATGGCTACTTTCGGCTTGGCTCCACACCGGCGGGCCAGATCACGGCTGACGTGACCCAGGGCGCCGCTGCGGCCAGCCGCACCGTGGCACAGATCATCAAGCAGCTTGCGATCAATGCCGGGCTGTCCGCTGGTGAGATCAGCGCCGCCGACGTGACCGCGCTTGACGCCGCTGCGCCCCAGGTGGTCGGGATCTGGCTGTCTGATGAATCAAGCTTTGCGCAGGCAATGGACCTGGTTGCCGCCAGCGTGGGCGCCTGGTACGGCTTTGACGCGGCCGGTGTGCTGCGCCTGGGCCAGATCACCACGCCAGCAGGCGCGCCCGTGGTCACCCTTTACGACTACGACACCCTGGCCGGCTTTGAGCGCCGCCCACCGCGCGACAACGGCATACCCGTGTGGCGTGTGGTGCTTGGCCACACCCGCATCTGGACCACGCAGCCGTCTGACCTGGCCGGCGCTGTAACCACCGCCACGCGCGCCTACCTGGCAGAGCCCGCGCGCAAGGCCGCAAGTGAAGACGCCGCCATCAAAACCCAGTGGCTGCTTGCCGGCACTGCTGAAGACGACACCCTGCTGACCGTGGCCGCAGAAGCCGCGACTGAGGCCGCCCGCCGCCTGGCCCTTTACAAAACCCGGCGCGACATTTTTGACGTGCCTGTCAGCGTTGATCTGCTGACCTTGCACAGCCTCAAGCTGGGTGACGTGGTGGCCCTGCAGGTGGCGCGCTTCGGGCTCGATGTGGGCAAGAACTTTCGCATCATTGGCATCCGGCTCGCGCTTGCGGCCGGCACGGCCACCTTAGCGCTGTGGGGGTGACATGGCCAATTGCTTGATGGGCTTCCCCAACCGCATTGATGCCGCCGCGCTGTCGGGCGGCACCTGGTCAGCCACGCTGCCGCGCACCAACATCCAGAACCGTGTGCTGGGCAAAGTGGCGCGCACACTGGCCGCCACGCTGGCCAGCACGCAGTTTGACCTGGACATGGTTACAGCCAAGACCACCAAGGTGCTGGCGTTGGTCAACCACAACTTTTCTCTGTCAGCGCTGGTGCGCATCCGTGGTTCGGCCGTATCCAACTTTGCAACCACCGAATATGACTCGGGCTGGGTGCCCGTGTGGCCGGCGGTGTACGCGTCGAGCGAGACTGACTGGGAAGACGACAACTGGTGGTCAGGTCAATACACCGATGAGCAGCGCGCCGGTTACACCGCCGCCTTTGTGCAAGTGCTGCCCAACATTGTGCGTGCCCGGTACTGGCGCGTAGAGGTCGACGACACCACCAACGCCGCCGGTTACGTGCAAGTTGGCCGTGTGTTCATTGGCCCTGCCTGGCAGCCGCTGCGCAACATGAGCTACGGCGCAGCCATTGGCTGGGAGACCAAGACCGCAGCCCAGGAGGCGCTGGGCGGCGCCGAGTACTTTCAGCGTCGCACACCGTACCGGGTGCAAAACATCAGCCTCAATTGGATGAGTGTTGACGAAGGCCTGGGCAGCGCCTTTGAGATCCAACGCCGCGCCGGCATTGACGCCGATGTGCTGTGGGTGTTTGACCCCGACGACACCATCCACGCCCTGCGCCGGCGCTTTCTGGGCCGTCTGCGCGAGCTGAGCCCGGTGCAGCACCCCTACCCGTTGGTCAATGCCACAGCTTTTCAGATCAAGGAGATTTTGTAATGTCATCAGTCACAGTCAACGGCGTCATCTACACGGATGACGACAACGCCACCACCGGCCTGGCCAACGGTGGGCACCGCACGCGCCTCGTGCCCATGCTGTCGAATGCGGTGGTGGACCTGCAGGCGAAGGTGACGGCCGCGCAGACGCAGGTGTCGCTGGCGACCGGCCAGGTGGCGCTGGCTGTCGATCAAGTAGCCATCGCCACGGCACAGGCTGTCGCCAGTGGCGGCAGCGCTATTACAGCTGCAGCGCACCTCGCCGACATGGTGGCCCTGTACGACCAATTCGATGACCGCTACTTGGGGGCCAAAGCAGCCGACCCCGCGCTCGACAACGACGGCAACGCGCTCGCCAACGGTGCGTTTTACATCAACACCGCCACGGGCTATCTGCGCGCCTACACCGTAGCGGGCGGCTGGGTGCAGGGCATCAGCTCTGTGTCTGGCGTCTCCAGCCTCAACAGCCTGACCGGCGCGGTGGTGCTCAAAACCGTCAACGACATTGCGCTGACGGGCGCCGGAAACATTGCCGTCACCTCCACCGGATCAACCCTTTTCCTCGCCTCTAACTTCGGAGCTTTCTAATGCCTGCAAACACCGCACCCATCTTTCCAGTTACACCCTACGCCGCGTTCGCCAACCTGTCCGCGCAAACCGCCTGCACAACCCGAGGGCCGACTGCGACGGCGGGGCTTGCAGCGGCCAATATCGTCGTGCTGGTGCCTGCCGATTCGGTCAACGGTCGCAAGATCGACTCGATTCGCGTCAAGGCATCCAGCACGTCGATCACTGCGCCCACTGCGGCGCAACTGGTGACGATCTGGCAGCACAACGGCACGACTGCATTCCCCGTCGCAGAGATTCAGGTCGATCTGCAAACACCAGCTACCACAAGCCCGTCGTTCGAGCGGCTGGTGCGGTTTGATGATCTGGTGCTGCCCGCAGCGCACGCGCTTTACGTTTCAACAACCATCACGACCGCAGCAGCCACCACAGCGCTGACGGTCAAAGCCGTAGGGGGTGACTACTGATGAGCAGCTTTAACTATGGTGCTGACGCACCAGCGAACAAGGGCACTTACGGCTTCCCGCTGCCTCCGAATGCACAGACGCGAGTTGCACCGCCTGAGTGGCGCAGCGTCAAACTGATCACAGCGACGACCAGCACAGAGGTGGTGCCGCAGAATGTCTATCAGATCGGCGTTGCGATTGCAGGCGGCGGTGGCGGCGGTGCTGGGAATGACGGCGGTGGTGGGCAACCAGCACGGGGCGGCGCCGGTGGCGGTTTTGCCTTTGCCATCATTGACGTGGTGCCGGGACAATTGCTTTCAACCATCACCATCGGCCCAGCGGGAGCGGCTGGCTCCAACGCGGTCGGCTCGGCTGGGGGTACATCAAGCTACGGAACGCTTCTGACGGCTACAGGCGGCGGTGGTGGGCCGCGCACTTCTGGCTCTGCTGCCGGTGGTACAGGCACGGCATCGGCTACTTTGCGCGGGGCTATGACGGCATCAGGCGGTGCGTCGTTTTCAGCTCAATCGACAGGCGGCGGCGGCTGCGGTAGTTTTTATGGCACCGGCGGGGCGTCAACATCGACAAACAGCGGCGGCGGCGGCTTGGGGCCGTTTGCAACTGGCAGCAACGGCGATGGTGGCGGCGGCAGTGGTAGTTGTGGCGGCGGCGGCGGCAACGGCGGCGGCGGTACGGGCGGGCCTGCCAACGGCAGTACGGGCGGGCCAGGTCTTGCTGGCGCGGGGGGTATAGGCATCACCGCATTGGCAACAGCAGGTGCGTCCACCAAGTCAGTTTTTCTGCGCCTAATTGAGCGGTCACTTGACGGCGGCGGTGGCAGCGGTTCGACCGGATTTAATGGCGGCGCTGTCGGTGGCGGCGGTGGTGGCAGCTCCCCGCCAGGACCTGGCGGCTTTGGCGGCGGCGGCGGCACCGACAGCGCCGGAGCCACCGGCGGCTTTGGCGGTGGTGGTGGAGCTGGTCAGATTGCCGGTGTAGGTGGGGCCGGGGGCTTTGGCGGTGGCGGTGGCGGCAGTGGCGTGATGGCTACAGTCGGCGGTGTAGGCGGCGCAGGCTGGGCCCTGCTGTTCTGGACGGAGGGCTACTAAATGAAAGCCTGGATTGAAAACAACCAAGTCCGTGATGTTGCCCAAGGCATCCCCCAAGACATTTACGCGCCAGCAATCGCCGTGCTGTACGACACCGATGTACCTGACGGGACGGTAAACGGCGCAACGCTGGTGGCTGGTGTGTGGACAAATCCACCGCCACCACCACCTGCACCGCCCTACGTGCCATCACCAGCACCGCCCGAACTACGGCACGTCACAAATCTTGCCTTTCGCAATCGCTTCACTCCGACCGAGAAAGTCGATCTTGAGATTGCCAGCTTGGACGACCCGACTGCAACGATGGCAGCGCGGAAGCAAGCTGCTGGACTGCGCGTGGCACTGAAGGACCAAGAGAGCGCCAGCTACATCGACCTTGACCGCGACGACACGCGGGCCGGTGTGGAGATGCTGGAGGCGGCAGGGCTGATTGCTGCGGGTCGGGCTGCGATTGTGCTGGACGCGCAGGTGACTGAGGTTGAGCGGTATAGGGGCTGAGCACCATGTTCGCAGCTCGCATCTACAAAGGCACGCCCGCCGGCTGGCCGGGCGTTTACAACCGGCTCGTTCGCGCAACAGAGAACGGGCCCTACAGCCACGCTGAGATATCTTTCAGCAACGGGGACAGCGCGAGCGCGAGCGCAATGGACCGGGGCGTGCGCTTTCTCGGTGCTGGCTACGCCAAGCCCGCGCCAAATTTTGGCAACGGCAACTGGGACACGGTGCCGCTGCCGATCCGTCTTGAGGCCGGCTGCCGCCTCTACTTTCAGCAGCACGAGGGCTGGGCTTACGACTACCGTGGCAACGTCCGCTTTGTCTTGCCCTGGGGCAACCGCAACAGCCCGCTAAAAAAGTTCTGCAGCGCCGCCTGCCTCGAATCACTCGGCGTGCAGGAAGGCTGGCGCTTCGGCGTCAATGCTGCAGCGCAGGTATTCGGGTGGATCGGCGCGAAGGAGTTAGTAAATGCCTGATCCCATCGCTCCAGCACTGGCCACCATTGTTGGCGCCGGCGTTGCCCTGCCGATTCTGGTTACCGCGCCGGCGCTGGTGCCGCAGCTTGTCGTGTTCGGCGTTGCGCTGGGTCTGCGCGCCGACGTGCTGGTGGCAGGCTTCTTCGGTGCGCTGGTGGCCATCGTTCTGCTCGACACGGTGCCAAGCAGCGGCGACACCTGGCGCGAGCTGGTGCGCACCACCTGGCGCCGCATGTGGCACGCACTGGCCAGCAGCCTGGCTGCCGGCTACCTGACGCCGCTGTTTATGTTGCTGGAAGGCCAGAACCTGCGTATTCCAGAGGCGCTGATGCTGAGCATGGCCTTTGTCATCGGTGCTGGCGCGCAGGGCTACCTGCGCAAAGTCCTCAAGGCCAAAGAGGCGAGGTTGGCCGCCCTTGCCGGCAAGGATGGAGGCCCAGATGCTGCGGCTTGACCTGATTCCCACGACGTTGATGGACCACCTGGTGCCGGCGCTGCATTGGGTGGCCGGCTTCATTGTGCTGGCCGAAGGCCTGAACAAGCTCGAGCGCACCACATTGTTCAAACGCGGCCTGACCGCCCTGGCGCGCTTTGTTGTGCTGCTCAAGGTGCTGGCGTGGATCTGCCTGGTCATGGGCGCTGCAGGCGCTGTGGCGCGCCCTTGGGTGGTTCTGCCGGTCGGCCAGCAGCTGCACTTTGCTTACTTTTTGATCGTTGACCGCGTCAGCCTTGTTGACTTGCTTTTTGTTGGCGGCTTTGCGCTGCTGATTCTTCGTTCGCGTTTTAAGGAGTTCACACAATGAAAAACAGCCGAAGTCTTGACGACCTGGAGCCGGAAACCAGAGTGCGCGTGCAGTCGATGCTGGCACGCTGCGCCGCTGATCCGTGGTTCAATGTGAATGGCGTCACCGTGCTGGTGACCAGCACGCTACGCGACGCAGAATCGCAGGACGCCCTGTACGCCCAGGGCCGCACCAAGCCCGGCAAGATCGTCACCAACGCGCAGGCCTGGCACAGCTGGCACAACTTCGCGTGCGCGGTGGACGTCGTGCCCTTGCGCAACGGTATAGCGGTGTGGGGCACCAAGGGCGACGGCATCGACGATGACCAGTCGGACGATCACACCGACGACCTTGAAGTGTGGGAGCGCGTGGCCGCGTACGGCGAGGGCGCCGGCCTGGAATGGGCGGGGCGCTGGAGGTCTTTCAAGGAATACGCGCACTTTCAGTACACCGGCGGCTTGAGCATGGCCGACATGCGCGCGCAGCGGGCGGTGCTGGCATGACAGCCGCTCGCAAAGCCCGGCAGCGCGGGCACGGAGTCGAATCATGACCATCGCCCTCACCACCTGGATCGCGGCCGGCGCCATCGCTGCGGCCGTTGCCGCTGCAGGCGTGCAGACCGTGCGCCTGGCCAACGAAAAAGCCGACCACGAAACCAGCAAGGCAGGGTTTGCGGACGCGCGGGCCGAGGCTGGCCGCATACACGCAAAGGCTGAAACCGAGCAACGCGCTGAATTTGAACGACGAATCAAAGGAAAAGACGATGCAATCACATTCTCAAAAAACCTGTCGGAGTCCTTCCGCATGGCTGCTGTGCGCGCTGACGCTGCTCGCGGCCGGCTGCAGCTCGCTACCGACGGCTATATTGCCGCCGCCGGTGAAGCCTGCCGCAGTGCCGTCGTTGGCGCAGGAGGCACGGCAACCGAGTCCCCCTGCAGAGTGCTTGCCGACCTGTTTAGACGGGCTGACGATCGCGCGGGAATCCTGGCGGACTACGCTGGAAAAGCTGCCGCCGCTGGGCTTACCTGCGAGCGCTCCTACGATTCGTTGACCCGCCGTGAGTGACTTGCACACGCCTGCAACCGCGCGCGCCAGGCTGGTCCACCTGGTGGACGCGGAACACCTGCTAAACCGCCTGACAGGCCTGGCCAGGCAGCGCGAAGAGCTGGGGCGTGTGTCTGAGGCCGTGGGCGTGCGCAAGGCCATAGAGCTGATTCAGCGAGATCTGGCTTGCCGTCCACGCCGCGCATGCTGGCCACCTGATTAGATTTCTGCAGTTGTCTCCTGGTGCGGCATGCCGCGCACCTTTGCCCGCTGGTCCCCAATGCCAGCGGGCTTTTTTCAGTCGAAAATTAGCCCGCGCAGCGGCCTGGGGTGAGTTTTCTCAACCGGCCGCTGGCGCAGGCGCGCACCCAACGCCGCTGCGCAGGCCCTGCCGGGGTCCAGAGCTTCGCCTTTCGGCGGCGCAGCACCTGAGCCGTTGGCCTGGCAGGCTTGTGTTGTGGCGGGGCTGGGGAAAGATCAGAGCGCTGCGCGCTGGGGGAGGTACGGCGCCTGACGGCGCCGGCGGCCTTCGGCCTTTGGCCAGAGCGCTGCGCGCTGGGGGAAATGGTGGCGGCCGCGCGCTGCGGGCCGGTCACTTGGACGCGGCCATGGGCAACATCACGCGGTAGACGGCAACCAAGCCCAGCCCTTGAGCTTGTCGCCGTCCTGTTTCAGGTGGGAATAGCGCTGCAGGCTCTTCCAGGAGCGGTGGCCACTGACACGCGACACCTGAGGGATCGTCCAGCCCAGCTCAAAAAGGCGGCTGATGCCTTCGTGCCGCAGATCGTGGAAGTGCAGATCATCGATGCCCAGGATCACGCATGCGCGCGTGAATGATGCGCTCACACTGCCGGCGTTGACTGGCCAGATCCGGCCCTGGAGAACCTGGCGGGCCTCGATCAGCTGCAGCGCTTCTGCCGGCAGTAATGTGGTCACGTCGTTACCGATTTTCTCGCCAGGGTTTTTCATGTCGCGCACCACGATCTCTGATGTGTTGCGGTCCAGATCCTCGATCACCATCCGGCAAGACTCTTCTTGCCGGCGTGTAGAGAAAATGCTGAACAGGATCAGCTGCGTCATCGGAATGCAGTCAACGCGCTTTCGCTCGGCTACCTGGTAGTGCGTCAGCAGCTTGTCCAGCTCGGCCAGCGTGGGTCGCCGGTTGCGTTCCTTGGACTTGCTGATGAGGCCCAACTTTTCGGCCGCCACGCGGGCGTCCTCGGCAACCCTCTTGTCGATGGGGTAACCCCATGCCGGCCTGGCCACGCTGATGACGGCCGCCAGGTGCGACAGGTAGTTACCGCGCGTCTGCGGCTGCGAGGTCATTGCCCTAAGCCAGTCGATCAAGTGATGGCTTTGGATTTTGGAGCACTGGATCTCGCCCAGGCTCGATGCTGCGGTAGAGCGCAGCACTTGGTCTTTGGTCTTGCCGTGGGGCCGCAGCTTGTCTGCGTTGTATTTCTCTATGAGCTTGGCCAGCGGCGGATCTTCGGGCTGGTCCAGAGCGCCAGGCACGGCCAGCTCGGCCTCCCGCTTCTTCATCCAGCTCTTGGCCGGAGCTTCACGGTCAAAGGTCTCGGTCTGTGAAAAAATCACTTTGCCGGCCTTCTTGATGCGAATCAAGACCGTATAACCCGTCGTGCCGTCCTGACGCTTGCGTGCGAGAATAGTACCCATGCCGGTGCAACATTGAAGTTTTGTTGCACCGGATGTTACACCCGCAAAAAAAAATGACCTGAAAAGGCATGAAATCAGCGCAAATCAGACACCAGTGAACCCAGCCAATTCTCCAATGAAATACGACTACCAGAGGGCGGGGCGCGTTTCCGTTGCCCCGATGATGGATTGGACGGATCGGCATTGCCGCTACTTTCACCGCCTGCTGTCGCGCCACGCCTTGCTGTACACCGAAATGGTAACCACCGGTGCGTTGATCCATGGTGACGTGGCGCGGCACCTGCAGTTCAACGACCAGGAACACCCGGTGGCCTTGCAACTGGGCGGCAGCGAGCCGGCCGACCTGGCCCATTGCGCAAAATTTGGCGAGCAGTGGGGTTACGACGAAATCAACCTCAACTGCGGCTGCCCCAGCGAGCGTGTGCAGCGCGGCACCTTTGGCGCCTGCCTGATGGCCGAGCCGCAACTGGTGGCCGATGGCGTGAAAGCCATGCTTGACGTGGTGAGCGTCCCCGTCACGGTCAAGCACCGCATCGGTATTGACAAGGGTGAAAGTTATGAGTTCGTGCGCGACTTTGTCGGCACGGTCAGCGAAGCCGGCTGCAACACCTTCATCGTGCATGCGCGCAATGCCTGGCTCAAGGGCCTGAGCCCAAAGGAAAACCGCGAGGTGCCGCCGCTGCGGTACGAGATGGTTCACCGGCTCAAGCGCGAGTTTCCGCAGCTGACCATCGCCATCAACGGCGGCATCACCACCGGCGAGCAGGTTACCGCGCAGCTCGGCGAGCTGGACGGCGTGATGGTCGGCCGCGAGGCCTATCACAACCCCTGGTGGCTGGCCTCGTGGGATGAAGCTTTCTTTGGCGCTGCGGCGGGCGAGCAGACGCGTGAATCGGTCGAATCAGCGATGGTGGATTACATGGCGGCGCAGGCTACCGCGCATGGCAGGCCATGGCCAACCGTTGCCCGCCACATGCTGGGCCTGCGCCATGGCTTGCCGGGGGCGCGACGCTGGCGCCAGGTCTGGAGCGACCACAAGCTCAAAACCCTGCACCCCCGCGAGGTGATGGCGCTGGCGCACGCGCCATCGCCTGCGGGGGAGGGTACAACCGCCTTGCCGCAGCCGCCCGTGCTGGCCCATGCCTGAGGCCGCGCAGCGGGAGACGCGCGTGGCGCTGTTGCTGCTGTGGCTGGTGCCTGCGCTGTGGGCCGTCAATTACATCGTCGCGCGCAAGGCGCCCGGGGTAATCGGGCCCTACATGCTGGCTCTGGGCCGCTGGGGACTGGCGGCGCTAATTTTGGTGGTCATCGCGCGTGGCGAGTTGTGGCGGCAGCGTACATCCATTGTCCGCGCCTGGCGCCAGTACCTGGTGCTGGGCACCTTGGGCATGCTGGTCTGCGGCGCCTGGGTGTACGAGGGTGCCCGCTCGACCGGCGCCATGAACATCGCCCTGATTTATTCCGCGTCGCCGGTGCTGATCAGCCTGGGTGCTGTGTTGTGGCTGGGAGAGGGTTTTGGTGTACGCCAGAAGGCGGGCGTGCTGCTTGCGCTGACCGGGGTTTTGCATGTGGTGCTCAAAGGCCACTGGACAGCCTTGACCGAGGTGCAGTTTGTCGCGGGAGATGCCTGGATTCTCGCTGCAACGTTTTCATGGGCCGCCTATGCCCTGCTCCAGAAGAAGTGGCCCAGCCCCCTGAGTGCCACAGCGCGGCTCGCCGCGATTTGTCTGGGTGGAACCCTGGTTTTGCTGCCGCCGGCGCTGTGGGAGGCGACGCGCCCGGGTGCCGACATGCTGAGTGGGTATGCGGCGCTGCTGGTGGTGGTGGCTGCCCTGATTCCGGGTGTGGGTGCCTACTGGATCTACGGCTGGGCGCAAAAAATCCTCGGCGCCAGCCGGGTCGCTGTGGCGCTTTACCTCGGGCCGCTTTACGCGGCGGGCGCCGCCTGGATACTGGGCGAGCCACCGGGCTGGCACCACGGGGTGGGTGCGCTGCTGATCCTGCCCGGTGTGTTTCTGGTCACACGGCCTGTCAGGCCGACGGCTCCGCCGTTGCCGCGTTCCTGAACCGCTGGCGATGTTGGCGGTGCGATAGCCCTCCGCCGCATTGCACGCTTATGCCGGAACGAGCCGGACCTTGGCCGCATCGCGTGCCAAGGCCTCGCGGGTTGCCGTAGCGCGGTACCAGACAGTCACGACCGAACTGCTCAAGACGATAAAGAGGCTGTACAGCACCGGGATCAGCAACACCTGTTGTTGCATCACGCCAGTGAAGGTCAGCGACACGATGAGTACGGCTAGCGGGCCGTTCTGGATGCCCGTTTCCAGGCTGATGGTGCGGGAGCGGTTGCCGTCTTGCTTGAGGGCGCGCGCCAGCCAGTAGCCCAGCAGCATGCCGAACAAACCCAGCCCGATCGCAACAAAGAAGACCTGCCAGGGTGTCGATAGCAGCAGCTGGTAGTTACGCGGCACCCACGACACCACCAGAAAAAGAATCACCAGGATGCCCAGCATCGACCCGATCAGCTCAACGGTGGCGCCGATGTTGGGGTTGAACTTGCGCAGCACCATGCCCAGCAGCGTTGGTACCAGTAGCACCACCAGCACCTGGGCCACATTGGCCGCAGGAATGGCAAATGCCCCGGTCACGCCGGCCAGCCCGCTGTAAAAGGCGATGAGTGCGGGTACGGCGGCAACCGCAATCAGGGTCGATACGCTGGTCATCATGATGGACAGCGCCAGGGATGCCTTGCTGAAGTAGGCAAAGATGTTGGAAGTGGTTCCGCCCGGCATGCAGCCCATCAGGATCAGGCCGACCGCCAGCGCCGGCGGCAGTCCAAGCAGCACCGCCAGAAGGTAGGCAAGGAAGGGCATGATGCCGTACTGGCAGAGTATCCCGACCAGCACGCCCTTCGGCTTGCGAAAGGCAATCAGGAAATCGCGAAAGGTGAGGCTGGCGCCCATGCCCAGCATGATCACCATCATCATCACGCCGAGCAGTTTGGTTTCTAGTGGAGTAAGCATGTCTTCAATATCCAGGGTTGTGTTGTCTAGCGGGCGGCGGCCATCTGCGAGGCGTGCTCCGCCTTGACTTCGGCCTTCAAATCCTTGCGCAGGATTTTCCCGATCGGTGATTTGGGAAGCTCTTCCCTGAAAACAATGGACTTCGGAATCTTGTAATCCGTCAGCAGGCTCTTGCAATGCGCAATGACCATCTCCTGCGTGAGTTCACCCTTGAACTCCGGGTTCTTGACGACGTACGCTCGCACGGCTTCCCCCGAGCGCGAGTCGGGGATGCCGACCACCGCAGCCTCGAAGATGGCCTCCAGTTTCGACAAAGCCTCTTCGATCTCGTTGGGGTAAACATTGAAGCCCGACACCAGGACCAGGTCCTTCTTGCGGTCCACGATGCGGAAGTAGCCGCTTTCATCCATCACGGCGACGTCACCGGTGTACAGCCAGCCGTCTTTGAGGACCTGCGCGGTGTCTTCTGGCCGCTGCCAGTACCCGATCATGGTTTGCGGGCCACGCACCGCCAGTTCGCCCGGCTGGCCTGCCAGCGCGAGGCTGCCGTCGTCTGCCACCAGGCGGACTTCGCACCCTGGCACGGGAATGCCGATGCTCTCGGTCCGGACCGTGCCGGTCATGGGGTTGAAGGTGATGACTGGAGAGGACTCGGTCAAGCCGTAGCCCTCGGCCACCCGCGTGCCGGTCATGGCTTGCCACCGCGCCGCCACCGCGCTGTGCAGCGCCGTACCGCCAGCAATGGATGCCTTCAGGTGTTTCGGCGGAAATGCGCTGAACCATTCCTCGTTCATCAGGCCGTTGAACAGGGTGTTCACCCCCGTGATCCAGGTGATGGGATAGTTCTCGATGGCCCGCTGCAGGTTTTGTACCGGCCGTGGCGCCGGCACCAGGATGTTGCGTGCGCCGATATCAAAGAATGTCAGCAGGTTCGCGGTGAAGGCAAACACGTGGTAAAGCGGGAGTGCGGTCAGCACGCATTCTTCGCTCCCGTCGTCCGCGTTCATGTGCGAGCGGCCCATGGCCAGCACCTGGTCCACATTGGCCAGCAGGTTGGCGTGGCTGAGCATGGCGCCTTTGCTCACACCGGTCGTGCCGCCCGTGTACTGCAGTGCCGCCACACTGGCGGCGGGAATATGTTCCCACCAGGCTTTTGCGCCGCCGACCGAGGGCAGGGCGGCGCGGCCCGCCTGCAAGGCGCCCGCCAGGCGTTCAATGGGAACGGCCAGGCGGGGTACGGGCGGGAGTGTCTTGCTCCACACTTTCTGTACACCGCGCACAACCATGTTGGGTATGGCGGGAAACATTTCGGACACTCCAGCCAACACGACACGCTTGATGCCGGTCCTGGGCACCACTTCTGCCAGCTTGTCTGCAAACATGTCTACGACCACGAGAACGCTGGCCCCGGAGTCATTGAACTGGTGAATCATTTCACTCGGCGTGTAGAGCGGATTGGTGTTGACGAGGACACAACCGGCCTTGAACACGCCGAATGCCACCACGGGGTACGACAGGGAATTGGGCAACTGCACGGCCACGCGGTCGCCAGCCTCAAGGCCGCAGACACCGCGAAGGTACCCCGCGAAGGCGTCAGATCGTTCATCGACCTCGGCGTAGGTCAGGCTGCCGTTCATGCCATTTCCCACCACGCAGGTGAAGGCGGTCCGCTTTTCAAAACGGCGGCAGGCCTCGCTAGCCATTTGGGCCAGGTTCCGGTAGCGGATGCTGGGCAGTTCAGCATCAATCTGCTCGCCGTAAGCCGCTTGCCAGGGCTTGTGATCGTAGATCGACTTCTCAGCGTTCATCCAGCATCCTTTGGTTACAAAGGTCTGGATTCTGCTTGCCACCGGTGCGAAAGCGACTCCGGCTTAACCCGCAGTTCGAGTCAGCTCACTAATCTACAAGGGTGTGCGGACTTGTGCTAGCCGGACACGAAACACCGACTCCCGCCGCGAAACTCGCTGGCCGCATTAACCGGCTGCCGCGAGCCCGTTTGCAAAATGGGCCTGCATTTTTTGCGCGGCGAGTACGCTGTTGCGGGCGGCCAGCGCGTCCATGATGGCGTGGTGTTCGGCCAGAGATTCTTCGATGCGCCCGCTTTTGAGCAGGGAATTGTGCCGGTTCAGCTTCATGACCTTGCGCAGGTCGGCCACCATCTGGTCGCGCCATCGGTTGTTGGCGATTTCCAGAAGGCGCATGTGAAACGCTTCGTTGATCTCAAAAAAGCGCTCACGGTGGGCCACGGCCTTTTCCAGCTCGCGATGCAGGGTTTGCAGTTCCTTGAGTTGCGCCTCGGTGGCTTGAGTCGCGACCACGCCGGCGGCATCGCTTTCCAGCAGCGCGAGCAGGTGGTACACGTCGGTGAGGTCGCGCTCGGAGACTTCGGTGACGTAAGCGCCGCGCCTGACCTTCATGGTCACCAGACCCTCGGTCGCCAGCACCTTGAGCGCTTCGCGCAGCGGCGTGCGGCTGATGCCGTACTCCTGCGCCAGCTTGAGCTCGTCGATCCAGCTGCCGGGGGCCAGCTCGCGGTTGAAAATGCGCTGGCGCAAAAGCTCCGCCACCTCTTCGTAGAGTGCACGTGGGGTCAATGAAACAGCAGCCATGGTCTTGTAAAGGGTCGGTTGCAGCCGAAAAGCTGGACAGCCGCGATCTTAGCCGAAACTAAATTTTGCATCAATAATTATAAATAATGTAAACTCGCCTGATTCGCCAAGAAGCCGATCAACCCCATGGACGCACGCGCATGAGCCCCCCAAAAACATCCTCCAGCCCGGAATTTACGCCTGCAAGCCTTGTTGACTGGGTCAAAGCCGCTGCCAAATCGGCGCCGGGCGGCGACCTGCAGGGACTGAACTGGCAAACGCCTGACGGCATCACGGTCAAGCCGCTGTACACCGCAGACGATGTCAAGGATCTGCCCCACACCAACACCTTGCCGGGCTTCGAGCCTTTTATACGTGGCCCGCAGGCCACCATGTATGCCGTGCGGCCCTGGACCATCCGCCAGTACGCGGGGTTTTCCACGGCCGAAGAGTCGAATGCTTTTTACCGCAAGGCGCTGGCGGCTGGCGGGCAGGGCGTCTCGGTCGCCTTCGATCTGGCCACGCATCGCGGTTACGACAGCGACCACCCGCGCGTGACCGGCGACGTGGGAAAGGCCGGCGTGGCGATTGACAGCGTCGAGGACATGAAGATCCTGTTCGACCAGATCCCGCTGGACAAGGTGTCAGTGTCCATGACCATGAACGGTGCAGTATTGCCGGTGCTGGCCGGTTATGTGGTGGCGGCCGAAGAGCAGGGCGTGGGCCAGGACCAGCTCAGCGGCACCATCCAGAACGACATCCTCAAAGAGTTCATGGTGCGCAACACCTATATCTACCCGCCTGCGCCCAGCATTCGCATCATCGGCGACATCATCGAGTACACGGCCAGACACATGCCGAAGTTCAACTCGATCAGCATCTCCGGTTACCACATGCAGGAAGCTGGCGCGAATCAGGCGCTGGAACTGGCTTTCACGCTGGCCGATGGCAAAGAGTATGTGAAGACGGCGATTGCCAAGGGTCTGGACGTCGATGGTTTTGCCGGACGCCTGAGCTTTTTCTGGGCCATCGGCATGAACTTCTACCTCGAAGTCGCCAAGATGCGCGCCGCGCGCCTGCTCTGGTGCCGCATCATGAAAGACTTCAACGCCAAAAGCCCCAAGAGCCTGATGTTGCGCACCCACTGCCAGACCAGCGGC
>NZ_JBDNGU010000102.1:0-30867 GCF_041689105.1 Polaromonas sp.
ACGCCCGGACGCATGATGCCGCTGGGGATCAGGTGCAGCGCGGTCTTGATGCCGTTGATCACCAGCGTGTGGCCGGCGTTGTGGCCGCCCTGGAAACGCACCACGCCTTGCGAGCTTTCGGTCAGCCAGTCCACCAGCTTGCCTTTGCCCTCGTCACCCCACTGGGTACCCACAACCACCACGTTGCGGCCGGCGGTTGCGGCAGTTGTCTTTGTCATCGTCTGTTCACTCTTTAAGGATGGATGGGATGCGGAGCAATGCAGCGCTCAGCCCGGTGTTTTTGCAAGCAGGCGGACCTGCCACTGGCCAGCCACGTTCACCAGTTCACGGTCGCAGTCGAACTCGTCGACCTCATGTTCATGGCCGGGTAACACGCAGACCAAGGTGTCGCCACCGGCGCGCAGCTGGGCAATGGCGGCACGCAGGCTGGCTTCCTCGCCCCAGGGCGCGCGGATCGCCGGCCGCAAGGGTTTGGGCAGCAGCACGTTGACCAGCTCCTTCAAGTCCAGGCTGAAGCCCGCAGCCGGGCGATTGCGACCGAACACGGCGCCCACCTCGTCATAGCGGCCGCCACGCACCAGCTCGGCGCCCTGCCCGCCGTCGCGCTGGCCATGGCCGTAGATGGCAAAACGGGTGCCGCTGTAATAGGCGTAGCCGCGCAAGTCGGCCAGGTCGAAACCGATCTTCACATCACCCGCCAGGCTGGTGACATGCGTGGCCAGCCATTTCAGGTTCTGCAACGCCTTGAGCGCTTCGGGCAGGTCCCTGAAGGCTTTTTCAGCCTCCGGCAGCACCTTCTCGTCACCGTAGAACTGCAGCAAGGCGAGCAGGCCCTGGCGCGCCGCAGCAGGCAACTTGCCATTGAGGCTGGCGGTCAGGCTGGACAGCTCGCTCGCATCCTTGGCAGCCAGCGCAGCGTGAATGCGCGCCAGCATCGCGGGGCTAACCTTGGCGCCGGCCAGCAGGCTGCTGACGATACGCACATCGGCCATGTCCACCGACAGTTGCGTGACGCCGGCAGCATTGAGGCCTTCGAGCGCCAGCAACTGGGCTTCCAGGTCGGCTTCAAGGCCGGCATGGCCGTAAATCTCGGCGCCAAACTGCAGCGGCTCGCGTGTGGCGTGCGGGCGGTCGGCGCGGGTGTGCAGCACCGGGCCGCAGTAACACAGGCGGGCCACACCCTGGCGATTGAGCAGGTGGGCGTCAATGCGGGCCACCTGCGGCGTGGTGTCCGCGCGCAGTCCCAGCGTACGGCCGGACAACTGGTCGACCAGCTTGAAGGTCTGCAGGTCCAGCGCCTCACCGGTGCCGGTGAGCAGGGATTCGAGGTGTTCGAGCAGCGGCGGCATGACCAGCTCGTAGCCGTAGCTGCGGGCGGTGTCGAGAAACAGGCGGCGCAGCTCTTCGATGTGGCGCGCCTCGGAGGGCAGGACATCGGCAATTTGATCCGGCAATTGCCATGATGACGACCAGGCGGGCATGTATTTATCGTACGCTGTTAAAAACAGGATTTTACCGGGCTTGAGGCCGGTTTTCGGTCGCCTGGCGACCGGATGCACCTGCGCAGCGTAAATAGCTGCGGCGGCGCGGAGGATTCAGAGCAGAAACGCCATCCAGACCAGGCCCGCCACCATGCTGCACAAGCCGAAGAAACGGATCTGGCCGTTGCTCATCGTGAGAATTTGCTCGAACATGCGGCGCCAGCCGCCCGGCGAAAGAAAAGGCAGCAAACCCTCAAGCACCAGCAAACACGCCAGTGCCAGCCAGAGCGTGCCGCTGTCCAGGATGGTTACTTCTTGGCGGGGGTTGCACCCGCGCCGGAACCGCGCATGGCCTTGAAGAAATCGGACGACGGGTCAATCACCATCACGTCGCCCTTCTTGGCAAAGCTGGCCTTGTAGGCGTCCAGGCTGCGGTAGAACTGGGCGAACTGGGGGTCGCGGCCAAAGGCTTCGTTGTAGATCGAAGCGGCCTGGCCGTCGCCCTCGCCCTTGATTTTCTGGGCATCGCGGTACGCATTGGCAATCGTGATCTCGCGCTGGCGGTCGGCGTCAGCGCGGATTTTTTCGCCTTCTGCAGCGCCGGTGGAGCGCAGCTCGTTGGCGACACGTTTGCGTTCGGCCTCCATTCTGCGGTAAACCGATTCGGTGATGGCATCCACGTAGTCGACACGCGTGATGCGCACATCAACCACGTCCACGCCCCAGGGCTTGGCGCCACGCACCACCTGAAGCACCTCAGTCTTCACGTCGGCCATCAGTGCTTCGCGCTTGAGCGAGAGCAAGTCCTTGACCGTGCGTTTGTTGATCTCTTCCTGCAAGGCATTGCGAACCACGCGGTTGAGCTGGTTGGCCCCTGCCCGCTCGTCCAGCCCGACATTGCGGATGTACTCCGACGGGTTGATGATGCGCCAGCGCACATACCAGTCGATCACCACACGCTGCTTCTCGGCGGTCAGCATGGGCTCGGCGTCGGTGCTGTCCAGCGTCAGCAGCCGCTTGTCGATATAGGACACATTCTGAAAGGGTGGCGGCAGCTTGAAATTGAGCCCGGGTTCGGTGATGACTTCCTTGATCTGCCCAAGCGCATAAACCACGCCAAACTGGCGCTGATCCACGACAAACAGCATGGAGCTGGCAAGCGCAAGCAAGACCAGCAGGGACGTGGCAATAAATCCAACTCTGTTCACGATTTGTTCCTCTTAGCGGGTTTCGCGTTCACGGGTGCGCGCTGCATCCCGGACGCGTGGATCGACGGTGCTGGCAGGCACGCCAGCAGGCGAACCGGCGGCAGCGCCGGATAACACGGCGGCATCGCTGCTCGCGGCAGCGCTGTTCTGCGCGGATTGCTGCATGATCTTGTCAAGCGGCAGATAAAGCAGGTTGGAGCCCTGCTTCGACTCAACCAGTACCTTGGTCACGTTGGTGTACACCTGCTGCATGGCATCGAGGTACATGCGGTCACGCGTGACCTGCGGCGCCTTCTGGTACTCGGCCAGCACGGAGCGAAAGCGCTGCGCGTCACCCTGAGCCTGCGCCACGATGCGGGCCTTGTAGGCTTCAGACTCTTCCTTCAGGCGCGAAGCCGAACCCACAGCACGCGGAATCACGTCATTGGCGTAAGCCTGGGCTTCGTTCTTGGCCCGCTCCCGCTCCTGACCAGCCTTGAGCACATCGTCAAAGGCCGCCTGCACCTGCTCGGGCGGGCGCACACCGCTTTGCTGGAGGTTGATCGCCACCACTTCCACGCCGACCTTGTAGCGGTCCAGAATGGTTTGCATCAGCTCACGCACGCGCGGTCCGATCTGGTCGCGCTCCTCGGCCAGGGCCGAATCCATCTTCATCTTGCCAACCACTTCGCGCACCGCAGTTTCTGCCGCCTGCACCACAGCGCCAGCGGGGTCCTTGCTTTCAAACAGATAGGCACGGGCGTCGCTGAGGCGGTACTGCACGGCGAACTTGATTTCGACGATGTTCTCGTCTTCGGTGAGCATGGCCGACTCGCGCAGGCCAGTGGCCTTGATGATGGTGTCACGGCCCACATCGACGGAGCGAATCTGGGTGACAACCACCATCTCGTGGCGCTGTACCGGGTAAGGCAGGCGCCAGTTGAAGCCGGCCCCCACCGTGGACTTGTATTTGCCGAACTGGGTAATTACGGCCTGCTGGCCCTCTTGCACAATGAAAAATCCCGTACCCAACCAGATCAGCACCGCCACAGCCGCAATCAGGCCGACACCGATGCCCGCGCTTTTCATGTCGGGCTGGAAGCTACCGGGGCCGCCGTTGCCGCCCCCACCGCCGCCCATGCTACCGCGCGCGCGTTGACCCGCGTTTTTGGCGCCGCCGAAAAGCCCGCCCAGCTTGCGGTTGAAATCACGCCACAACTCGTCAAGGTCGGGCGGCCCCTGGTTCGGCCCCTGCCCTCGCGGACGGTCGGAAGCGGGGGGCCGCGCCGGTGGCGGCGGCGGGACCTCATCGCGCCCGGGCTCCGGATTGGCGTCGTCGGGCCTTGCCTTGTTGTCGTCATCCCGGCCCCAGCGAGGGTCGTTCAGATTGAACATTCCGCGGGCGCGTTGTCTTAGCCGACCCGGCAGGGTGGTGAGCGTCTGTAGAACAGGGTTCAGGTTCATGGAATCAAACTGCCTTTTTTTAATAACTTCGCTATTGTGCCCAATCAGACCACGACTTCACTGATTTGAAGGTTATCTTCTGCCGGAGGGGTCTGTACATGCCGGGCCAGCAACTGGCGCAGCAGTGGCAAGCCTTCCCCGGTCTGCGCGCTGACAAATACCCGCTCCACACGCTTGCCCGTGTCGGAAAAAGCGTCCTTGACTTCAAAAGTGTCACTCAACTGAAGCGGCCAGCGTGACTTTTCAAGGGCATCGAGCTTGTTGAACACCAGAATTTGCGGCACCTCCGCTGCGCCGATCTCGGCCAGGACACGCTGCACCTGCTCAATCTGCTCCAGGTGGTCAGGATTGGCACCATCGACGACATGGATCAGCAGATCGGCATCCGCCGCCTCCTGCAAGGTGGCGGCGAAGGCATCAACCAGCCCGTGCGGCAGATCCCGGATAAAGCCCACGGTGTCGGACAGCGACACGGAGCGCGCCGCGTCCCCTAGATACAACTGCCGTGTGGTGGTGTCCAGCGTGGCAAACAACTGATCGGCGGCGTAGGCGCGCGCCTTCACAAGCGCATTGAACAGCGTGGACTTGCCGGCGTTGGTGTAGCCCACGAGGGAGATCGTGAAGGAGTTGCGCCGCTCGCGCTGGCGGCGCTGGGTTTGCCGCTGCTTTTTCACCTTGGTGAGCCGCTCTTTTGTGCGCTTGATCGACTCGCCAATCATGCGTTTGTCCAGCTCGATCTGCTTTTCACCCGGACCGCCGCGTACACCAGCACCGCCTGTTTGCCGCTCCAGATGGGACCAGCGCCGGACCAGGCGCGTAGACAGGTACTGCAGACGCGCCAGTTCGACCTGAAGCTTGCCTTCGTGGCTGCGCGCCCGCTGCCCGAAAATCTCCAGGATCAACAGGGTCCGGTCATTGACCGGCAGGCCCAGCACCCGCTCCAGATTGCGCTGCTGGGCCGGACTCAGGGACTGGTCGAACAGGACTTCGCTCGCACCTGTTTCCAGCGCCAGCATCTTGATTTCGTCGGCCTTGCCGCTGCCTATGAAAAGCGCCGCGTCGGGGGCTCGACGTTTGCAGACGACGCGCGCGGCCGGCTGCATGCCCGCTGTTTGCGCAAGCAGGCCCAACTCTTCGAGGCCGGCATCAAAATTGGGAGCCCCCAAATCCACCCCGACCAGGATGGCCAGGGGCGCCGATGTCACGGAAATGTCCTGAGAACTCAGCTGGCTGGGCTTTCTTGGGATTCTGCGGCAGCAAAATTGACTGCGCGACCGGGAACAATCGTTGAAATGGCGTGTTTGTACACCATTTGGGTAACCGTATTGCGCAGCAGCACAACGTACTGATCGAAAGATTCGATCTGGCCCTGAAGTTTGATGCCGTTGACGAGGTAAATCGAAACCGGCACGTGTTCCCGGCGCAAAGTGTTGAGGAAGGGGTCCTGCAACAGCTGACCTTTATTATTGCTCACGATATTTTCCGTGTTCAAGAGTTGATGGAAGTCCACCTTACCACATGCTACCCGGCGCAAATGTAGGCGTCAGGCTGAATCTTTGTCAGCGTAAGGGTTGCTCGAGGACTTCATCTGGATGCGCAGAGGCGTGCCGACCAGCTCGAACTCCTTGCGGAAGCGCCCTTCCAGGAAGCGCTTGTAGGCGTCGGTGACATGTTCGAGCGAGTTGCCATGAACAATGATGATGGGCGGGTTCATGCCGCCCTGGTGGGCATAACGCAGCTTGGGGCGGAACATGCCGGCCCGCTGCGGGCTCTGGAACTGCACGGCTTCGAGCAGCAGGCGGGTCAGCACCGGTGTGGACATCTTGCGGTTGGCCGAGGCATGGGCCTGGACGATGGACTTCCAGACCGGTCCCAGCCCCTGGCGCTTGATCGCGGAAATATTGTGGATGGAGGCAAATTTCAGAAAAGACAGGCGGGTTTCGACGGAGCGTTCCAGGATTTCCCGCTGGTAACTGTCCACCACGTCCCATTTGTTGACTGCGAGCACCACCGCGCGGCCACTTTCGAGGATGTAACCGGCAATGTGGGCGTCCTGGTCGGTCACGCCCTGGGTCGCGTCCAGCAGCAAAAGTACCACATTGGCGCTTTCGATGGCCTGCAGGGTTTTGACCACCGAAAACTTTTCAATCGCTTCGAAGACCTTGCCCTTGCGGCGCAAGCCGGCGGTGTCTATCAGTTCGAACTTCTGCCCGGCTTTTTCAAAAGGCACCGAAATCGCGTCACGTGTGGTGCCCGGCTGATCAAACGCCACCAGGCGTTCTTCACCCAGCCAGGTGTTGATCAGCGTGGACTTGCCCACGTTGGGCCGGCCGGCCACCGCCAACTTGATGACGGTTGGGTCGGCGGGTTCGCCCTCCTGATCCGGGTCCGGCAGGTTCAGGGGCTGCAGCGCCATCTCGACCAGGGTGCGCATGCCCTGACCGTGGGAAGCCGAGACGGGCAGGATTTCACCCAGTCCGAGTTCGAAAAACTCGGAGAGCTGCACACCTTCGGTCATGCCCTCGGCCTTGTTGGCCGTCAGCACCGTTGGTTTACCCAGTTTGCGCAGGTACTTGGCGATTTCATGGTCCTGGGCATTCACGCCAGCGCGCGCATCCACCACAAAGACAACAACGTCCGCTTCCGCCACGGCCTGCCGGGTCTGTTTGGCCATTTCCTTGTAGATGCCGTCCACGGCCTTGGGCTCGAACCCGCCGGTATCAATGACGATGAACTCCTGCGCACCCAGACGGCCATTGCCATAGTGGCGGTCCCGCGTGAGGCCGGCGTAGTCGGCCACAATCGCGTCGCGCGACTTGGTGAGCCGGTTAAAAATCGTCGATTTACCCACATTGGGGCGACCGACAAGAGCTAGAACAGGTTTCACAGAATGGCGATCAACAGGGGCAGCGGACTAGGCGAAACGAGGAGCGTATAGGCTCCCTCTTTACCAACCAGGGTTACGGAACCGGCTCCGCCGGGCCGCAGGCGCAGCGCCCCCTCGGGGGGCAGCGCAGTACGCGAAGCGACAAGCGTGGGGGCCAACGTGCGCCGCGCAGGGCCGCCCCAAGCAAGCACAGCCCCCTCGGGGGGCAGCGCAGTACGCGAAGCGACAAGCGTGGGGGCCAACGTGCGCCGCGAAGGGCCGCCCCAAGCAAGCACAGCCCCCTCGGGGGGCAGCGCAGTATGCGAAGCGACAAGCGTGGGGGCCAACATCTACTCCGGCACAAAGCCGTAAACGTTGCCAGAACGCGTCACGACGATCAGGGTGTTGGCGGCCAGTACCGGGGAGGCTGCCACCGGAGAGCCGTCTGTGGTGAGCCGGTTTAACAAGGAACCGTCGGCGCGCGACAGCAAATGGATAAAACCAGCGGAGTCGCCGATGGCGATCGAGCGGCCCACCACCACGGGCGAGGTCAGGCTGCGGTAACGCAGGCGTTCGGTGCTCCAGGCGCTTTCACCATCGGCACGCAGCCAGGCCAGTACCTTGCCATCGGCTTCAGTGCCAAACACCAGGCGGTCATCGCCGTCCAAGCCCTGCGCTCCATTGGCGGGTTTGCTCCAGAGCAAGGTGCCACGCCCGGCATCGACGCAGCCAACGCTGGCCTGGAAGGCTCTGGCGCAAACGGTATTCCCGATGCGGCTGACGGTGCCTACGAGGTCCACCAGGCGCTCCACATCGTTGATGCCGCGCGGCGAGGCAATCGGTGCCTCCCAGCGGATGCTGCCATTCAGCGGATTCAGGCCGGTCAGCCGGCCAGCCAGGCCAACCACCAGCGTGTCGCCGACAGCCAGCATCACGCCAGATTGGCGCAGCACCAGCGGCTCGCTGGGGCGCTGCTGGGTCCAGAGTTTGCGGCCCGTCTGGCCGTCAAAGGCGTTGACTGAGCGATCCGCGGCAAGCACAAAAACGCGCCCGCCAGCGACAAAAGGAGAGCTGAAAGCCTGCGCCGCCAGTTTTTGCCGCCAGACTTCCTTGCCGCCAGCAATGGCCACCACTTCATTGGCACGCGTCACTACGGCGGCGAGCTTGCCGTCGCTGCCCACGCCAGCGGCAATCGGCGTGCCTATGTTTGTGCGCCAGAGGTCACGACCGGTGCGCGCGTCGAGCGAGGCCACGGTGCCATCGGCCGCGGCCACCGTGACCGTCTCCCCAGACACTTCGACCTCCAGCGGAAAGCTCACTTCACCGATACGTGCGGTCCAGGCCTGCCGGACCGGCACCAGCGCGACCACAGGCTGCAATTCGGCAGGCAGCGGCTTTTTGACGGAGCTGCCGAACAGCCCGCCGACCATCGAACAGCCGGACAGAATCGCTATCAAAACAATAGCTGTCGACGCTTTTCCAGCAAGGGCCAGAGGCCTGAAAGACTTGAAAATCACTGTTTGACCTCCGTGGCGGACGCGGGAGAAACTGCAGCGGCGGCTGCAGGGCTGGACAATGCTGCTGACGGATTGACTCCGAGCGCATTGAGTTTGACCTCGACCAGTCGCCGGTATTGCGTACGCTCGTCCATGCCTTTGTAGGCTTTTTCGTATTCGGCTTTGGCTTCGCCTTTTTTACCCTGCGCAGTGAGAACATCACCGCGTCGGTCCGCCACCAGCGCGGCGAAGTCCTTGGGGAAAGAGCCAGACAGCTGCTGCAGCGCTTCGTCATAGTCCTTGGCTTCGAGCAACACACCGGCCAGGCGGAGCTTGGCAATCGCCCGGTAACCTTCATCAGCGCTTTTGCCTGCTACCCAGACCAGAGACGTCTTGGTGCCATCGATGTTGCCCTTGTCGTAATACGTCTTGGCGGCGAGCAGTCCGGCCTGTTGCGCAAAGGCGGTGCTGCCAAATTTGTCCTTCATGTCGGCCAGTGCCCTGTCCAGGCGGCCGGTTTCACCCGACGCGGCAGCACGTTCGACCTCGTCGTACATGATCGCAGCCTGCGCCTGCTGGCCGCGCTGCCAGTAGTGGTAACCGTTCCAGGCTGCGAAGCTGCCGAAAATGGCGATCAGGGCCCAGGTAATCAGGTTGCCGTACTGTTTCCAGAAGTGCTTGAGTTCGTCAAGCTGCTCCTGTTCTTCAAAATCGAGTGGTTTTGCCATAAAGCGTTGCTTGTTCTGTCGGGTAAAGTGGAACGATTGTAGGGTGCGCTTCAGGAGCCGCTGCGCAAAACCTGCGCCCAGGACGAGATGTCGTCCAACGGCTGCAGGAGCTGCGCCTGCGCGGCGTCGGCCTTCCCGTCCCGCAAAGGCTTGACTGCCACCTGGCCTGCATCCAGCTCGGCCTGACCGAAAATCAGCGCAAACCGCGCGCCGCTGCTGTCTGCCTTCTTGAACTGGGACTTCATGCTGCCCATGCCTGCCGACGTCGCCGCAGCGTGCATTTGCACGCTGACGCCAGCCTCGCGCAGCGCCTGCAGCGTTTTCATGACCAGCGGCAGCGCTGCCGCGTCGGGAATGACGGCATAGGCATCCGGCACCGGCATCGGAACAACGGTCCCCTGCTCCTTGATGAGTTCAAGCACCCGCTCGACCCCGAGCGCCCAGCCGACTGCAGGGGCGGGCTTGCCACCGATTTGCTCGACCAGATAGTCGTAGCGGCCGCCCGCGCATATCGTGCCCTGGGCACCAAGCCGGTCAGTCACGAACTCGAATACCGTGAGGTTGTAATAGTCAAGACCGCGCACCAGCCGATGGTTCACGCTCCATGGCACGCTGTTGGCATCGAGGATGGCCTTGAGTGCCTCGAAATGCGCCAGCGACTGGGAACCGAGGAAATCGATCAGACGCGGGGCACTTTCCACCACGGCTTTCATGGCCGGGTTTTTGGTATCCAGGATGCGCAGCGGGTTGCTGTGAAGCCGCCGCTGGGCTTCTTCATCGAGCAGATCCGCATGGTTTTCGAGATGGGCGATCAATTCGGCACGGTGCCGGGCCCGCTCCTCGGGCTGGCCCAAACTATTGATCTCCAGGCGCCAGTCGGTCAGGCCGATCTCCTTCCAGAGCGCGACCGCCAGCAGGATCAACTCTGCGTCTGTCTCGGCGCCGGCAAAACCCAGCGCCTCGGCCCCGATCTGGTGAAACTGGCGATAACGCCCGCGTTGCGGCCGCTCGCGCCGGAACATCGGGCCCATGTAGTAAAGGCGCTTGCCACCTTCGTAGAGCATGTTGTGCTCGTTCACCGCGCGCACCAGGCTGGCCGTATTTTCGGGGCGCAGGGTCAGCTGATCGTTGTCGCCATACTTGTCGGAGCGATCGGCAAACGAGTACATCTCCTTTTCGACAATGTCGGTGACCTCGCCGATGCCCCGCACAAACAGCTGAGTGTGCTCCAGGATGGGGGTGCGGATATTGCGGTAGGCGTAACGGCCCATCAACGAGCGGACTTTTTCTTCCAGCCACTCCCAACGCGCCGAATCAGGCGGCAATATATCGTTCATGCCTTTGACGGCAGCTAATTTTTCAGCCATGGGGCAGGTTCAAGCGGTCTGGGCAACGGCTTGCGTGCCAAAGCGCTTTTCAATGTAATTTTCGACAATCACCCGGAACTCCTGCGCAATCCGGTCGCCGCGCAAGGTCACACTTTTCTCGCCGTCGATGTAAACCGGCGCGGCCGGCGCCTCGCCCGAGCCCGGCAAACTGATGCCGATGTCGGCGTGTTTACTCTCGCCCGGGCCATTGACAATACAACCCATCACCGCGACCCTGAGCTTTTCAACACCGGGGTATTGCTTGCGCCAGACAGGCATCTGGGCGCGCAGGAAGTCGTCAATCTCCTTGGTCAACTCCTGGAAAGTGGTGCTGGTGGTTCGGCCACAGCCGGGACAGGCCGTAACGCTGGGTACAAAGCTGCGCAGTCCCAGGGCTTGCAGGATTTCGGAAGCAACCACCACCTCCTGGGTGCGCGCTTCGCCGGGTTGCGGCGTCAACGATACGCGGATGGTGTCGCCTATGCCTTCCTGAAGCAACACGGCCAAGGCGACGCTGGAAGCCACCGTCCCCTTGGTGCCCATGCCGGCCTCAGTCAGCCCCAGGTGCAAGGCATAGCGGGATCGTCTGGAGAGCTCACGGTAGACCGAAATCAGGTCCTGCACACCGCTGACTTTGCACGACAGGATGATCTGGTTCTTGTCCATGCCCATCTGCTCGGCCAGTACGGCGGAGTCGATGGCCGATGTGATCAAGGCCTCGTACATCACCTGCTTGGCATCCCAGGGCCGGGTACGGCGGCTGTTCTCGTCCATCAGGCTGGCCAGTAACTCCTGGTCCAGACTGCCCCAATTGACACCTATGCGTACTGGCTTGTTCCAGCGAACCGCCGCCTCGATCATCTGGCCAAACTGCCTGTCGTGTTTATCGCCCTTACCCACGTTGCCGGGGTTGATACGGTACTTCGACAGCGCCTCCGCACAAGCGGGGTAATCGGTCAGCAGGCGGTGACCGTTGAAATGGAAGTCACCCACCAAGGGCACGTCGATGCCCATACGGTCCAGCTGCTCACGCACATACGGCACCGCCTGGGCTGCCTCGGGGGTGTTGACAGTGATGCGAACCATTTCCGAGCCAGCCAGCGCAAGCTCCTTCACCTGGATGGCGGTGCCGATGGCATCGACCGTATCGGTGTTGGTCATGGACTGGACACGCACCGGCGCATCCCCGCCCACCGTGACCACACGCGAACCCCAGACCACCCGCGCCTGCGCAGACACGCGTGCTTTCGGGGCAGCAGACTCAACCGGTAAACAGGGGGACACTATTTCACCTCAAAACGTGCAACGTTGTCTTTGCTCACGGCGCTCAAGTCGAACGGCCGTCCACGCACCTGCACCTGGGTGACATCCGCACGGCCGACAACTGCCGCCAGCGGTACCGCCCCGGAGGCCCCGGCGGCTTCGCCGGCTGCCAAGGTGCGGCGCAAGACAACCACCCCTTTGGCATCGGTGACTTCAACCCAGGACTCGCCTTTGGCCGTGAATACGATGAGCCCCGTCGTCACCGCTGTTGCCGTCGCAGGCACGGCCGGAAAGGCGGACACCGCAGCCGCACCTGTACCCGGCGTTGTCAGTGCAGGCGAGGCCGCAAGTTCGGAGGCCAACACCGGCGCGGCAGGAGCGGCCGCAGGCGCAGACGCCTCGACTGCACTACCCGCGTTGCCCGCGCCGGGCAGATTGCTGCTTTCTGTCACGTTCCCTCCAACAGCAGTTGCACCCCCTCCGGTCGGTTGCGGCTCCGCCAGCGTTGCCGGCATGGCAGCTGACGACGCGGCTGGCTGCGCGACCAGGTTCTGCTGCTGGACCGCCGGCAAAAGAATGAGCACCAGGGCACCGAGCAGCAGCAACAGCCCAGCCAGCACCGCAGGCCTGGACACCTGCGTCCAGAGAGACGGGCCAGGCCCATCGCTGGGAGAGCGAAAAGGCGTGTTGATGCTGGCGCGCGGGTAATCAAGGCGCGGTTTGCCGGTCTGCGGCAACAGCGCCAGCACGGGAGCGCCATCCATCTTGAGTGTGCGGCAAACGCTTGAGGCCAAAGCGCGGACAAACACCGCATCGGGCAGCAGGTCCAGCCGGTCGGCCTCGAGTGCCTCCAGTTTTTTTACCGGCACCTTGAGCGCCACTGCCAGCGCGGCAATGTGCAGACCCGCAGCCTCGCGCGCCTGCCGCAACAGGGTTCCAGCACTCGCGACAGCCACCGCAGGCTGAGATGGAAAAGACCCTTCTTGCGGCAGCATGCCGCTGTCCGGCACCTGGCCATCAAACTCACTCATTGAAGGCCCCTTTTTCATAAGCTGCAGCCTCTCGAGACGCACCGAAGCGTTTGCTCAACTGGCCGGCCAGCTGCAACATGGCCTGGCGATCACCCAAGGCGCGTTCGACCTTGATCCCCAGCCACAGGGTCTCCGCATTGGCCAGGTTGCTGTTATTGACGCGGCGAATGTAGAACTGAGCGCGTGCCAGGTCGCCGCGCTGGAACAGCGCCCTTGACAGGTGGTAAGCGGTAATGGGGTTGCCGGCATCCAGCTCATATGACTGCAACAAGCTGCGCTCACCTTCAGCCGCCTGGCCTGCACCGATCTGGCAAATGCCTTGAGTCATCAATGTTTTGGCCTGCCCTTCGTACTGGGGAGTGGCGATGGCACGCCCGAACATCGCGACCGATTCACTGTAACGTTTTTGCTGGCAAAGCAGCCAGCCATAGTTGTGCAGTACATCGCCGTCCCGCGGATTGAGCGCCAGGGCCCGGCGAAAGCTTTCCTCGGCCAGCGCGTTGTCGTTCAGGCGCATATAGACCAGTCCGCGCAGATTGTGCGCATCGACAAAGGTCGGGTCGGCCGTCAGTGCCTGCTTGAGCTCGTCGAGCGCCACATTGGTTTGCCCCTGCTGGAAATAATTGGCGGCAAGTTCAAGACGGATGCGGGCGCGCCTGCGGCCATCGGTTTGGTCCGACTCCGTCATGATCTCGGCGCGCCCGCCGGGGCCCGCCGCTGCCCCGGGGTTGGCAGCACAGCCCGCGAGCAGCACAGCCGCCCAGCAGACGAAAAGCCACATTACGTTGCGGACAAGCGTCATACACCGACCTCTCTGGAGACTATCTTGATGCCCTTGAGCATACCCTGCCGCTGCGACGCCATGCGCTGCTGCACGCCGGTGCGGTCCTGCACGTCGCCGGCCAGCTGGCCGCAGGCTGCATCGATGTCGTCACCCCGGGTTTTACGCACCGTGGTCACGATGCCAGCATCCATGAGGATTTTCGCGAAAGCCATCACCTGCGGCATGTCAGAACGCTTCAGACCTGATGCGGGAAAGGGGTTGAAAGGAATCAGGTTGAACTTGCAGGACAGACCGCTCACCGAATGCTTTTGCATCAAGGTCACCAGTTGCCGCGCGTGCTCGGGCTGGTCGTTAACGCCATCGAGCATGCAGTATTCAAAGGTGATGAAGTCGCGGGGGGCGGCCACCTGGTAGCGGCTGCAGGCATCAAGCAATTCCGCAATCGGATATTTCCTGTTGAGTGGCACAAGGTTGCTGCGCAGGCTGTCTTCAGGCGCATGCAGCGACACCGCCAGCGCGACCGGGCAATCCTGCGCGAGACGGTCCATCATGGGCACCACGCCGGAGGTCGACACGGTCACACGCCGGCGTGAAAGACCATAGGCATGGTCATCGAGCATCACGCGCAATGCCGGCAACAGCTGCGAATAATTCTGCAAGGGCTCGCCCATGCCCATCATCACAACATTGGAGACCACGCGCTCATCCTTGCCCAGATGACGGCGCAGGAAGTGTTCGGCAAACCAGAGTTGGCCGATGATCTCGGCAGTGCTCAGATTGCGGCTGAAGCCCTGGTGTCCCGTCGAGCAAAAACGGCAACCCACCGCGCAACCGGCCTGCGATGAAATGCACAAGGTCCCGCGATCAGACTCGGGAATAAACACGGTTTCGATGACATCACCGGCACCCACGTCGAACAGCCACTTGATGGTGCCATCGGCCGAGTCGTGGCGCGACACCACCTTGAGGGCAGGGATGTACGCAGACGCAGGAAGTTTTTCACGCAGGGACTTGGCCAGATCGGTCATCTGCCCGAAATCGGTCGCGCCCTTCTGGTGAATCCAGCGGAAAAGCTGGGTAGCGCGAAACCGCTTTTCCCCCAGCCGCTCGCAAAACGCAGCCAGACCTTCAAGATCGTAATCAAGCAGGTTGGTGGTCATTGTGGGAAGTCGCGGATGGCCGCACACCCTGAAGTTCCGCCCCGGGCATGCGGCGACCCCGTGGCGGGGCGGCTAGGCGTCGGGGCTGACATGTCGATTAACGCGAGTAAATGTTCATGCCCGCGAAGAAAAAGCTGATCTCCACGTGGGCTGTTTCGGCAGCATCGGAGCCGTGCACCGCGTTGGCGTCGATGCTCTCGGCGAAATCGGCGCGAATCGTGCCGGCCGCAGCCTTCTTAGGGTCGGTAGCGCCCATCAGGTCACGATGTTTGAGGATCGCGTTTTCGCCTTCCAGCGCGGAAATCATGACCGGGCCGGAAATCATGAAACCCACCAGGTCCTTGAAGAAAGGACGGTCTTTATGGACAGCATAAAAAGCTTCGGCTTCTCCGCGCGACAGATGCGCCAACCGGGCAGCCACGACTTTCAGGCCGGCAGCCTCGAAACGGGCGTAAATCTGGCCGATGACATTTTTGGCCACAGCATCGGGTTTGATGATGGAGAGAGTGCGTTCGATCGCCATGAGATTTCCTTGGTATGAATTTTCTTGATTTTTGGGGATTTATTCAAATCGAATAAAGCCTCTGATTTTACCCCGCTGGCATTGCCCCCGGTCAATGCCGGTGCACGCAAGTACCGGGGATTTAACGATTGCCGCCCCGGTTGCCGCCACCATTGCCACGGTTACCGCCGCCCCGGTTGCCAGTGCCTCCGGGCCGCTGACCAGTTCCCCCGCCGCCGTTGCCACCGCCTGTATTGCCTGGCCCACGCCGCTGGCCCTGACCCGGAGCCTGCCGCTGGCGGGTAAATGTCTCAGCACCGATGTAGCCAAACGAAGTCTTCATCGGGTCAGGTTGCGCACCACCGGGGCCCTTGTCGCTGCGGTCGCCCCGATTGTTGCCACCGTCATCGCGGCGCCGTTGGCCCTGCCCCTGGTTCCCGCCAAAGTTTCCGGGAGGGCCGGACTGCGGGGCGAATCCACCGCTGCCGCCGCCTGGCCCGCGCCCCTTGCCGCCACGGCGCTGGTTGGCGCCACGCGATGCGTCGCTGCGGGGCATCGGTGGCTGGAACTCGTACGGACCCGGTTCATCACCATCGTCCTGGCCGGACGCAGGCTGCTGCTCAACCGAACGAGCCGCCCCGGCGTCTGGGCGCCCGCGCGCGCCGCGCGACCTGTCGTTGCGGCGTGGACCGCGTGCGGGAGGGGATTCACCAACGCCGTCTACGGCTTCAGTCGGGGTTTTCGGCCCGCGGGGATCAGCGCGAGACTCCGAACGTCCGACCGCGCTGGTCAGGGCCCAGATGTCACGCTCATCGAGTTCCACAAACGCGCCGCGCTTGAGGCCGCGTGGCAGCACCACGGCACCGTAACGGATGCGGATCAGGCGGCTGACAGCATGGCCCACAGCTTCGAACATACGGCGAACCTCGCGGTTACGCCCTTCCGAGATCGTCACCCGGTACCAGCAGTTGGCGCCCTCGCCGCCGCCAGCCTCAATGCTGCTGAACTGGGCCGGCCCGTCGTCGAGCTGCACGCCGTCGAGCAGGCGTTTTTTCTCTTCGTTGTTCAAGGCGCCAAGCACCCGGACAGCGTATTCCCGCTCCAGGCCGAAACGCGGATGCATCAGCTTGTTGGCCAGTTCGCCGGAACTGGTCAGCAGCAGCAAGCCTTCAGTGTTCAGATCGAGCCGTCCCACCGATTGCCACTTGCCCTGAAACAGCTTGGGGAGGCGGCGAAAAACAGTGGGGCGATTCTGCGGATCGTCATGCGAAACCACTTCACCGGCAGGCTTGTGATAAGCAATGACGCGCGGCGGCGGCGGGTCAATGCGCACCCGTATCGGCTTGCCGTTGACCTTGACGGTGTCGCCAAACTGGATGCGCTGGCCAATGTGCGCCGGCTCGGCGTTGACGGAAATCCGCCCTTCCAGAATCAGCTGTTCCATTTCGAGCCGTGATCCCAGTCCAGCCTGCGCGAGCACCTTGTGCAGCTTGGGCGTTTCGGGTTGGGGAAGCAAAACCCGCTTGGGCAGGTCCACTTCGACATCTTCCTCGTCCGCATCAAACTTGCCTGTGACGACATCGTCGAAGCGATTGACCGGTGCTGGTGGCGCCTGAAGCGGGCGAGTGGCCGCAGCGACGTGCTTGGCCAGCTCGTCAGCTATCAATTCAGTAGCTGCCGGCGCTTTTTGTACAAGGGCTGGGGCCACTTTTTGCTCTTCAACCTGGTCGGCCGGATCGGCCGAAGCCGGGTTGTGGTTGGGGTTCATGCGGTGTTTGCTCAGGCGTGTGGATCAGTGAATGCCTGGCGGTCAAGCGGGGCGTCCTGCAAGTTATCAAGGTCTGCCGTTTCGGCCGGGCTGGCCGCTTCCGACACCACCCGGGGGTCGGGATCTGGAACAGTTTCTTCCAGCGCCAGGGCTTGTTCGCCGCTGGCGGGTCCCGCCAGGCCAAACTCGATCTGCTCCAGCATCGAAGCCTGGCCGTCAGTGCTGTCCATGGCCGGCAGCTGATCGAGCGATTCGACGCCCAGGTCGTCCAGAAACTGGCGCGTTGTCGCGTACAGGCCGGGACGTCCCACGGTTTCACGATGGCCTATGACCTCAACCCAACCCCGGTCTTCCAGTTGTTTGAGCAGCAGGCTGTTGATGGTCACGCCGCGTATATCTTCCATGTCGCCGCGTGTCACCGGCTGGCGATAGGCAATGATGGCCAGGGTTTCCAGTGTCGCGCGGGTGTACCGCGGCGGCTTTTCAGGGTGCAGACGATCCAGGAACTCGCGCATGTCAGGTCGGCTCTGGAAGCGCCAGCCACTCGCCACATGCACCAGTTCCACGCCTCGCGCGGACCAGTCGTTTTGCAGGTCCTCAAGTAGCAGCTTCAGCGTATCGGCCGTGAGCGCCCCGTTGAACAAAACACCCATGTCGCGTACAGCCAGCGGCTGCTGGGCGCAAATGAGTGCCGTTTCGAGGACGCGCTTCGCATCCGTCGTATTCATGGTCTTGGTTCCGAAAGTAATCGAGGTCAGAGCGCCTGGCAGCGCGATTCACATTCATGCGCAATCACCTTATCAGGGGGCGCCATGTGCGGGTAGCAGAAAACTACTGGCCTTGATTGTATCCCAGCCCCACCGCGGCAATGGCGGCGGCCAGATCGGCCGGTGGCGGGGAAAAAAAATCAAGCGCCTCGCGACTTACCGGGTGTTCAAACGCCAGCCGGCAGGCATGCAGCGCCTGGCGTTGCAGACCGACAGCCGGCAATCCGCCATAGACACTGTCCGATACCAGCGGGTGGCCAATCGACGCCATGTGCACGCGGATCTGGTGGGTGCGCCCGGTCTGCAATTTGCAGCGCACCAGGGAGAACCCGGCCTCGCTGCCCAGCCTGAAAATCCCTGTGGACGCCGTCTTGCCTGAATTCCTTTCCATATCTACCACCGCCATGCGCAGCCGGTTGCGCGGGTCGCGCCCTATTGGCGAGTCCACCTGCCGCGCAGCCGTCCCCTGCCAATCCCCGTGGGCGAGCGCCAGATACTCGCGGGTGACCGTTCGGGCGGCAATCATAGCCACCAGTTGGTCCATGACCTGGCGCCTGCGGGCCACCACCATCAGGCCGCTGGTATCCTTGTCCAACCGGTGCACGATGCCGGCGCGCGGCAGCAGGCTGGCCTGCGCGTCACGCGCCAGAAGGCCGTTGAGCAACGTGCCGCTCCAGTTACCAGGCGCCGGGTGGACCACCAAGCCGGCCGGCTTGTTGACGACCAGCAGGAACTCGTCTTCAAACACCACCTCCAGCGCCATTGCTTCTGGTTTGAACGCCTGGCTTTGCGGCGTGGGTTTGAGCTCTATCTGGAGCGCGTCACCTGCTTTGACCTTGGCCGATACCTTGGTGACGAGAACGCCTTTGAGCCGCACAGCCCCCGCTTCGATCAACTGCTGCAAATAACTCCGGGAAAATTCAGGCACCATCCCGGCCAGCGCGCGGTCAAGGCGCTCGCCATGGCTGACGACGGGCACCATCACCTCACGCAGTTCAAAGCCCGCATAGGCATCAATCTCATCTGCGATCTCGTCGGACAGGGGCAGGCCGTCTGAGGCATTGGCGCTCGATATAATCAATTTGTTTTGTACAGAATCAGTCATTAACAGGATCAATCGCGATGTTTTCCACCAAATTATCGGTTGTTCCCGCTACCCCCCCTTTGGCAGCGGCCCTGCTGGCCTGCGTATTTGTTCTTTCGGCCTGTTCCACACCCGTGAAAGACCCGACCGCCGCCTGGAGCCCGAACAAGATTTACGCAGAAGCCCGGGACGAAGCGAGTTCCGGCGCTTATGACAAGGCCATTCCCCTGTTCGAAAAACTTGAAGGCCGGGCTGCCGGCACGCCTCTGGCCCAGCAAGCCCAGCTTGAAAAAGCCTACGCCCAGTACAAGGGCGGTGAACAGGCCCAGGCTCAGGCCACGCTGGACCGCTTCATGAAGCTGCACCCCGCCAGCCCCGCGATTGACTACGCGCTGTACCTGAAGGGCCTTGTCACTTTCAACGAAAACCTCGGCCTGTTCAGCTTCCTGTACAAGCAGGATCTGTCCGAGCGTGATCAGAAAGCGGCCAAGGAGTCGTTCGAGGCTTTCAAGGAACTGGTCAACCGCTATCCCGACTCCAAATACGCCGCCGATGCACGCCTGCGCATGACCTATATCGTCAACTCGCTGGCGCAGTATGAAGTCCATGTTGCACGGTATTACTACAGCCGTGGCGCCTACATATCGGCGATCAATCGCGCCCAGACGGCGCTGACTGATTACCGCGATGTGCCGGTACTGGAAGACGCGCTGTTCATCCTGTACAAGTCCTACGACGCCCTGGGCATGGCCCAGCTACGCGACGACACCAAACGCGTGATGGAAAAAAGCTACCCGCAGAGCGAGTACCTGACCAAGGGTTTCAGGTCAGTGGAGACGCCGTGGTACCGCTTCTGGTGAGCAGGTCCAGCCGCTCGTTGAGTTCTTCTTCCGAGACGAGGCGCTGCATCGCAGGCAATGCACGCAGCAGGCGCTTGCCGTAACCCATAAGCGCCAGCCGGCTGTCGCAAACCACCAGCACGCCCTGGTCCGTTTCGCGGCGTATCAGCCTTCCCGCGCCCTGCTTCAAGGCCACGGCGGCTTCCGGAAGGAAGTAGTCATTGAAGGCGTTTTTACCCTCGGATTCCAGCGCGCGCGACTTCGCCTCCACCATGGGATCGCTGGGCGGCGGGAACGGCAGTTTGTCGATGATCACCAATTGCAGCGCCTCGCCCGGTACATCAATACCCTCCCAGAACGACGCCGAAGCCACCAGAATGCAGCCGCGACCGCCATCCTGATCGCCCTGGCGGAAGCGCTCGATCAACACGCGTTTGGGCAACGCGCCCTGCACCAGGACCTCCATGTCGCCCGAACTTCCGAAGGCGAGCTGCAAGGCTTCGCCAATGGCACGCAAGGCTCGCAAGGTGGTGGTCAACACCATCGTGCGCCCGCCCAGGCGGCGTGCCCAGGCGGCGGCAGAAGCGGCGACAGCCGCCGTATGTGCGGGGTCCCCGGGCTTGGGAAAGCTGCGCGGTACATAGAAAGCCGCTTGCCGCGCGTAGTCGAACGGGCTACCGATCCGAAGCAGCCTGGCCTGTGTCAGACCGCAAGGCTGAGTGAACCAGCTCAGGCGCTCATCATCGCCGAGGGTGGCCGACGTGAATATCCAGGACTTGGCAGCTGCTTTGTCATCAGCGAACACGCGGGTCTGTATGGCTCGGGCAATGTCCAGCGGTGACTCCACCAGCCGCAGCTGCGTGCCCACGTCCAGCCAGCGGACGCCTCCTGGCGCGGGGGAAGCAGAGAAAGCCTGAGCACGTTCTACCAGTTCCGATGCGCGTTCGTGCAGGCGCACGAAATCGGGCGCGATTTCACTGAGCGTGTTCAGGGCTTCGCAGGCGCCCAGCAACGACGCGTTGACCGCCGCCAATGCGGCAGCCCATTGTGCAGCGTCCAGTCCCTCAGGCGCGGCCTCGTTCCAGCGCAGCTTGCTGCCCGGGTAGGCCTTGCTCGCACACAGCCGCAAGTCGCGTGCGGCATGTTCGGTCGCTCCCGCCAGTGTTTGCCAATCCGCCAGACCACGCGCCAGTTGCAGGCCAGCGCCCAGTATGTCGCGCGAAAAATCAAGCAGTTGCCCCGTCGACAGGTTTTTCCCCAGAAACTGCACGCCGGTTTCGTTGAGCTGGTGCGCCTCGTCAAAAATGGCGATGCGGACAGTCGGAAGCAGTTCGGCCACACCCGATTCACGCACTGCCAGATCCGCAAAAAACAAGTGATGGTTGATGACCACCACATCAGCGGCCAGCGCTTCGCGACGGGCGTGGTTGACATGGCAGGCCCGGAACCGGGGACACGGAGATCCCAGGCAGTTTTCCCGTGTGGACGTCACCCAGGGAATCACCGGGGACCGCTCGTCGAGGCCCGGCAGCTCCGCCAGATCGCCGGTGCTGGTCCCCTTCGCCCACTCCTCCACTCTGGCCAGCGCTGGCAGGGCAGTTCGCTGCGGAAAGGCCGCGTCATGTCGCGCCATCTCCATCCGGTGCAGGCAGAGATAGCTGCCACGCCCCTTGAGCAAGGCCGTGCTCACGGGCACACCCAGGGCCTTTACCAGGGTAGGCAGGTCACGCCCGAACAACTGGTCCTGCAGTGCCTTGGTCGCGGTAGACAGCAGCACGCGCTCACCGCTGAGCAATGCTGGCACCAGATAGGAAAAGGTTTTGCCGACCCCGGTACTGGCCTCTACCACCAGGGGGTAAGCCCCTTCAATGGCGCTTGCGACGGCCAGCGCCATCTCGGTCTGCCCGCTGCGGGGCACAAAGTGGTCAGCGGCGCGCGACAAGGCCCCGTCAGGGCCGAACGCCGCCAGAACCTGGGACGCCAAAATCACAGGAGAACCCCCGCCTTGCATGCTGCGGCATTCGCCTTGGGAACGGCCCGGCGGCTCATTGGCGAACCTCCGCCTTGCAGGCTGCGGCATTTGCCTTGGGAACGGCCCGGCGGCTCATGCGGGCTCAGGAGGATCCAGGGAAAGTTCGAGCTGGGAGATCTGGTCGCGCAGCAGCAGGCGGCGCTTTTTCAGGCGTCGGAGCATCAACTCGTCAATCGGGATGGCATGCGATGTGATGTCTACCAAGGCATTGAGGTCGGCATGTTCGATCTTGAGTTCAATCAGGCGGCGCTCAGGGGAATGTAAATTTAAGTCCAAGGTTTTTTTTTGCGCAGGCTGCTTCCTCTGATAATACGTCGATTACGGAGATAAATCGAGCCCACTTGGCTCGACCCACGTCAAGATGTCCAAAGGTTATCGAATTACAGCGTCCACCGGCATCCATAAGGGGGACCGCGACTACCAGCAGGATCAGGTTGCCCTGCTTAGCCACCCACGCACTGCGGGCTGCATGCTGGGCATTGTTGCCGATGGCATGGGCGGGCGAAGCGGTGGGCGCAAGGCCTCGGATCAGGTCATGATGACCGCCAAACAACTGTTCGAGCGTTATGCGTCAGCAAGCGATGATGCAGCGTCCATGCTCAAGCAGTTGGTGGAAGAAGCACACACGGTCATCAAGTTGACAGCGATTTCCGCCGAGCAGGAGCCGCACAGCACACTGGCCGCCTTCCTGATCAACCCCGCCGGTGATTGCCACTGGGTGCATGCTGGCGATTCACGCGTGTACCACTTTCACGGTGCAAAGCTGGTCAAGCGGACCGTCGATCACTCCTATGTCCAAACTCTGGTGGACAAGGGCGAGATCAGCGAGGATGAAGCCAACGTGCACCCGCAGTCCAACATCTTGATGGGCTGCCTGGGCACCGAGGAAGGACCGCCCGTCACCCAGCACTTCATACCGCAACTGCGGCCCGGGGACTCGTTGATCGCCTGCAGCGATGGCGTATGGCACTACTTCAGCCCCAATGAAATCGGCTCAGCCCTGTCCATGTTGTCGCCTCGGGAAGCGACAGAGTTTCTGATTCAGAAAGCCCGGTCGCGCGCCCATGGCGGTGGGGACAATCTGTCGCTGGTCATCGTCAAGCTGGAAGCCCTCGAATAAAGGCGCTTATTGCGGCGTGGGCAGGGGCTTGGCCGGTGGTTTGGTCTGCTCACGCTGCTGCTTCTCGCGGCTGGCCTTTCGCTCCATCACTTCCTTCTGTTTGTCGTTGTACTTGACGACCTCATCTGCAACAGCCGCCTTTTTGTCTGCGCGGGCCTGGGCCCTTTCAGCAGAACCCTTGGCCTTGTTGGCTGCTTCAGCGGAATTAACCGCCTCGTTTTGTTTGAGCAGCCCTCTTTCGTCAGCCTTCAGCTGAGACCGTTCTTCCCGCCGGAGTGTTTCCTCCAAAGCCTGCGTGCGCCGCTCAGCGGCCTGCTGCAGGGCTTCGAGTGACGACTTTTCCTCGATTTTTCGAATCTGTGCGGCGGCCTTTTCCTTGCGATTCCTGTCGTTGAGCGCAACCTCCTGCTGCCGCGAGCGGGTCATGGCTTCACGTCGGCGTGGCTGAATTTCCTTGATGCAGCTGTTGGTAAAGAATTTTTTGTAACAAGCAGCTTCTTCTACGTCGAAACCGGTTTCCAGGGCGACGCGCTCGGTGTTGATGCGCTCGCGCTCCTGCTGTATCGCGGCCGAAACCAGGTCGTCCCGTGGCTGCGCCGCAGCCATCACGCCGAGGCCAAGAGCAAGCAACAAAAGGAGTGCCTTTTTCATGTCAGTGTCGTATCCACGTTTCTGCGCTCCAGCGCCAGGAACTCTGCGGACTGCATTTCATTGAGTCTTGAAATCGTCCTCGGAAACTCATGGGCCAGCGGGCCTTCGGTGTACAACGCCTCAGGCATCACTGCCGCCGACATGATGAGCTTGACCCGGCGGTCGTAAAGCACATCCACCAGCCAGGTAAAACGCCGAGCTTCCGACGCCATGCGAACCGGCATGTGCGGCACATCGCTGAGCAACACGGTATGAAACTGGCTCGCAATCTCGAGGTAATCGTTTTGCGAACGCGGCCCGCCACACAGGGTCTTGAAGTCGAACCAAACCACCCCCCCCGCCTTGCGCCTGGCGTGGATCTGGCGCGACTCGATGTTCAAAACGGGCAACTCCTCCTTAGACTCTGCCAAGCGCTCAAAAGTTTCCTTCATCTCGGCATCGGCCTGCGGGCCAAGCGGCGTATGGTACAGCCGCACCTGCTCCAGCGTACGCCGGCGGTAGTCGGTGCCGTTGTCCACGCTCAGCACTTCCAGATTTTCCTTGAGCAACTCAATCGCCGGAAAAATGCGCTCACGGTGCATGCCGTTCGGATACAGGTCGTCTGGGTGGAAGTTGGAGGTGGTGACAAACCCCACGCCGTTGTCAAACAACGCGGTCAAAAGCCGGTGCAGGATCATGGCGTCGGTGATGTCCGCGACATGAAATTCATCGAAGCAGATGAGCCGGTAACGCTTGGCCATCTGCCTGCCGAGTTCATCCAGCGGGTTGGCCACGCCTTGCAGTTCCCGCAGTTCCCTGTGCACTTCCCGCATAAACTCGTGAAAATGCAGCCGCGTCTTGCGTTTGAGCGGGACTGCGTTGTAAAAGCAGTCCATCAAAAAACTTTTGCCCCGCCCGACCCCGCCGTGCATATAGACACCCCGGGGGATGTCGGGCCGGTTGATGAGCTTTTTCAGCGGGTTGGAGCGTTTTTCCTTGAACGCCGCCCACTCGGTGGCACAACGCTCCAGCGCATCGACTGCGCGCAACTGCGCCGGGTCGCTGGCGTAGCCACGGGCCTTGAGTTCAGACGCGTACTCCGAACGCACAGACATTGCTGATGTTTCCCGGGATCCGTATCAGAAGTTCAGCGTGCGTTTATCGACGGCCAGGGCCGCTTCCTTGGTGGCTTCACTGAGCGAAGGATGAGCGTGGCAAATCCGGGCGATGTCCTCTGAACTCGCCCTGAACTCCATGGCCACCACACACTCGGCAATCAGTTCACTGGCCATGGGGCCAACAATGTGCACGCCCAGAATTTCGTCGGTCGCGGCGTCAGCCAGCATTTTCACCATGCCGGTGGTGTCACCCAGCGCGCGCGCACGGCCATTGGCCATGAAGGGGAAGGTACCGGCCTTGTAAGCACGTCCATCCGCCTTGAGCTGTTCCTCGGTCTGCCCCACCCATGCGATCTCGGGGTTGGTGTAGATCACCCAGGGAATGGTGTTGAAGTTGACATGGCCGTGCTGTCCCGCGATACGCTCGGCCACCGCCACGCCCTCTTCCTCGGCCTTGTGCGCCAGCATGGGCCCGCGCACGACGTCGCCGATGGCCCAGACGTTGACCAGGTTGGTCTTGCACTCGTCGTCCACCACCACCGCGCCGCGTTCGTCGAGCTTGAGGCCGACAGCTTCCGGGTTCAGCCCCGTGGTGTTGGCCACCCGGCCGATCGAGATGATGAGCTTGTCCACGTCGAGGGTTTGCGCGCCGCCCCTGGCGTCGGTGTACGCCACTGAAACGCCTTTCTTGCCCGTCTTGACCTCGCCGACCTTGACGCCCAGTTCGATTTTCAGGCCCTGCGTGTCAAACGCCTTTTTGGCTTCCTTCGCAATTTGCTGGTCCACCGCGCCCAGAAACGTCGGCAAGCCTTCCAGCACGGTCACCTCGGCGCCCAGACGGCGCCAGACCGACCCCATTTCGAGGCCGATCACGCCGGAGCCGATCAGGCCCAGCTTCTTCGGGACGGCTCCGATACGCAAAGCACCGTCGTTCGACAAAATATTTTCCTCGTCAAACGGCACACCTGGCAGGGCGCGTGCGCTGGAACCCGTAGCGACCACCACGTGTTTGCCGGCAATGGTTTCTTCCGCCGCACCAGCCACCTTGATCTCATACAGGCCGCTCGTGGCCGCCGCAAAGGAGCCGCGGCCATGAAAGAAGGTCACCTTGTTTTTCTTGAACAGGTAAACGATGCCGTCGTTGTTCTGCTTGACGACGGTGTCCTTGCGGGCCAGCATCTTCGCCACATCCAGACCCAGGCCCTTGACCTCGATACCGTGCTCGGCAAAGTGGTGGCTGGCGTGGTCGAAATACTCCGACGATTGCAGCAAGGCTTTGGACGGGATGCAGCCTGTGTTGGTACAGGTGCCGCCCAGGGCCGGGCCACCCTTGGCATTTTTCCACTCGTCGATACAGGCCACGTTGAAGCCGAGCTGGGCGGCGCGTATGGCCGCGATGTAGCCGCCAGGACCGCCACCGATGACGATCACGTCAAATTGTTTGGACATACGGCGCTCCTTAGATGTCAAACAGCAAGCGAGCCGGGTCTTCCAGCGCTTCCTTCATCGCCACCAGACCCAGCACGGCTTCGCGGCCGTCCACGATCCGGTGATCGTAGCTCATTGCCAAGTAGTTCATCGGGCGCACCACGATCTGGCCGTTTTCGACCACGGCCCGGTCCTTGGTCGCATGCACGCCCAAGATCGCAGACTGCGGTGGGTTAATGATGGGGGTGGACAGCATGGAGCCAAACACGCCACCGTTGGAAATCGAGAAGGTGCCGCCGGTCATCTCCTCAATACCCAACTTGCCGTCTCGCGCCTTGGCGCCGTACTCGGCGATCTTTTTTTCAATCTCGGCAAAACTCATCTGATCGGCATTACGCAGGATAGGCACCACCAGGCCACGCGGCGAACCGACGGCAATACCGATGTCGAAGTAGCCGTGATAGACGACATCATTCCCATCCACCGAGGCGTTGAGCACCGGGTATTTTTTCAGCGCATGGACCGCAGCCTTGACAAAAAAGCTCATGAAACCGATCTTCACGCCATGCTCTTTTTCGAACTTTTCCTGGAAGCGCTTGCGCATTTCCATCACCGGCGCCATGTTCACCTCGTTGAAGGTGGTCAGGATCGCGTTGGTCGATTGCGACTGCAGCAGGCGCTCGGCAATCCGGGCGCGCAGCCGGCTCATGGGCACGCGCTGCTCGGGGCGATCGCCCAGATCGCTGGTTTTGGCGGGGGCCAAAACTTGAGGCAGGGAAGTGGCCGGAGCCCCCGTCGGCATAGCGCCAGACGCTATTGATTTGATAGCAGGCCCGGACGCCACGGCACCGAGAACATCCCCCTTGGTGACCCGGCCATCCTTGCCGGTGCCGGGGACGGAGCCGGCAACCAGCTGATTGTCAGCCATCAGCTTGGCTGCGGCCGGCATCGCCATACCGGCCATGCTGCCGCCAGTTGCAGCCGCGGGCGCGGAGGCCGCCGGCGCCGGGACAGACGCTGCGGCGGCAGGCGCGGGCGCGCTTGCCGCCACCTTTCCCTCGGTATCGATTCGGGCAATCAGCTGCTCGGCAGTGACTGTACCGCCATCGGCGACCAGGATTTCGGAAAGCACACCAGCAGCCGGTGCCGGCACTTCCAGCACCACCTTGTCGGTTTCGATCTCGATCAGTATCTCGTCGATGGCGATGGAATCGCCGACCTTTTTCTTCCATTGCAGCATGGTCGCTTCGGCAACGGACTCGGACAACTGGGGAACTTTAACTTCTACGGTAGCCATGTGATTCTTTCGGTATGTGGGTTCTGGCCAGGCATGCCCTGCTGAACATGCGACCGGTATTTATTTGGTCAGGATGAAGCCCTTGAGCTTGCCAAACGCGCCGTCCACCAGCGCTTTCTGCTGCTCCTGGTGCAGGTGCGAATACCCGACGGCAGGCGACGCAGAAGCCGCGCGGCCTGAATAACCCAGCTTTTGACCTTCCGACATGTTTTCGTGGATGTAGTGCTGTACGAAGAACCAGGCGCCCTGGTTTTGCGGCTCGTCCTGGCACCACACGATATCGACAAGATTCGGGTACTTTTTGAGTTCAGTGGCAAAGGCCTTGTGCGGGAACGGATAGAGCTGCTCGACACGCAGGATGGCCACATCGTCATCGCCTTTTTCCGCGCGCCTTTTGGCCAGGTCGTAATACACCTTGCCGGAGCACGCAATCACACGCTTGACCTTGTCGGCTTTGAGGCTGCCGCTGTCAGGAATCACCGTCTGAAAACCGCCCTTCGTGAATTCGCCGAGCGGGGACGTGGCGTCCTTGTTGCGCAGCAGCGACTTGGGCGTCATGATGATCAGCGGCTTGCGCAGGTTGCGCACCATCTGGCGGCGCAACACGTGGAATATCTGCGCGGCGGTCGTCGGCTGCACCACCTGCATGTTGATGTCGGCGGACAGCTGCATGAAACGCTCCAGGCGGGCTGAGCTGTGCTCCGGGCCCTGGCCCTCATAGCCGTGCGGCAGCATCAGCGTGATGCCGTTGACACGGCCCCATTTGACTTCACCCGAAGCAATGAACTGGTCGATGACGACCTGCGCGCCGTTGACAAAGTCGCCGAACTGCGCTTCCCAGATCACCAGCGTGTTGGGGTCGTTCGACGCGTAGCCGTACTCGAAGGCGAGCACGGCTTCCTCGGACAGGATGGAGTCGATGACCACAAACGGTGCCTGGTTCTCGGCGACGTTCTGCAGCGGCACGTAGGTGCCGGTGTCCCATTTTTCACGGCTCTGGTCATGAACGACCGCATGGCGGTGCGTGAAGGTACCGCGCCCGCAGTCCTCACCCGACAGCCGCACCGGGTAACCACTGGCCACCAGCGAGGCGAAGGCCATGTGTTCGCCCATGCCCCAGTCCACCGGAATGTCGCCGCGGCCCATGGCTGCACGGTCGTCGTACACCTTTTTGACCAGCTGGTGCGCCGTGACCGTGGCAGGAATCGTGCTGACCTTCTCGGCCAAGCGTTTCCATTCAGCCATGGGGATCGCGGTATCGCCGGCGTCGGTCCATTTCTTGCCGAGGTAGGGACTCCAGTCCACCGCGTAATTGCTCTTGAAATTGGTGAGCACCGGATCGAACGTGCTTTTGCCGGCGTCCAGCGCGGCACGCACGGCCTTGACCATGTCGTCGCCCAGCGTCTCGCCCATGCCTTGGGCCGACAGCTTGTCGGCGTAGAGCCTGCGGGTGCCGGGGTGCTGGGCAATTTTCTTGTACATCAGCGGCTGGGTCAGCGCGGGCGTGTCCTGCTCGTTGTGGCCGAGCTTGCGAAAGCAGATGATGTCAACCACCACGTCTTTCTGGAACGCCATGCGGAACTCCAGCGCGAGCTGGCTTGCCAGTACCACGGCTTCCGGGTCGTCGCCGTTGACGTGCAGCACCGGGGCTTCGATCATCTTGACCACATCGGTGCAGTACAGGCTGGAGCGGCTGTCGCGCGGGTCACTGGTGGTAAAGCCGATCTGGTTGTTGATGACGATATGGACCGTGCCGCCGGTGGAGTACCCACGCGTTTCGGCCAGTGCCAAGGTTTCCATGACCACGCCCTGCCCGGCAAAGGCCGCGTCGCCGTGCACCAGCACTGGCAACACCTGCAGGCCATTGGGGTCGGCACGGCGGTCCATGCGGGCACGCACCGAGCCCTCCACCACCGGGTTGACGATTTCCAGGTGCGAAGGGTTGAAGGCCAGGCTCAAATGGACCGGCCCGCCGGGCGTGGTGACATCCGAGCTGAAGCCCTGGTGGTATTTGACGTCGCCGCTGGGCAGTTCTTCCGGGGCGGTGTGATCAAACTCGGCAAACAGGTTGGCGGGCACCTTGCCCAGCGAATTGACCAGAACATTGAGGCGGCCGCGATGCGCCATGCCGATCACGATTTCCTTGATGCCTATGCTGCCGCCGCGTTGGATCAGCTCGTCCATGCTGGCGATGAAACTTTCGCCGCCTTCGAGCGAGAAACGCTTCTGGCCGACGTATTTTGTGTGCAGGAAGCGCTCCAGGCCCTCCGCCGCGCTCAGGCGGTCCAGAATGTGGAGCTTTTTTTCTTTGGTGAAATTGGGCTTGCTGCGGATGCTTTCGAGCTTTTGCTGCCACCAGCGCTTCTGGCCCTGGTCGGTCATGTACATGTACTCGGCGCCAATGGTGCCGCAATAAGTTTCGCGCAGCGCATTGAGCAGCTCGCGCAGACTCATGGTTTCCTTGCCGAAGAAGGTGTTGCTGGTGTTGAACACCGTTTCCTGGTCGGCGTCACTGAAACCGTAAAACGAGGGGTCGAGTTCGGGAATATGGTCACGCTCGGCGCGCTTGAGCGGGTCCAGGTCGGCCCAGCGCGCGCCGACGTTGCGGTAGGCGGCAATCAGCTGCTGTACCGCCGTGGGTTTGCGACCCAATTCCGAGTCTGCGCCGCTGGCAACGACCACCCGGGTCTGGCCCTGCTTGGCACGTTCGGCAAAGGCATTGACGACCGGCAGGTGCGGCACGTCCCGGGCATTGCTGCCATCGACGGCGGGGAAGTTTTGCAGGGCGTCAAAATACTCGCGCCAGTTGTCCGGCACGCTGCCAGGGTTGGCGAGGTAGTTTTCGTACATCTCTTCGACATAGGGCGCATTGCCGCCGAAGAGATAGGTATTGCCTTGATAGGCAGAATAGACGGACGACGCCGTCGGGATGGAACTCATTACGCTGACCTCCGTTTCCCTTGGGGAAACATTAGCTGGCCACAACAGGATGTGGCTGGTTGATTAACCTTCCGCGAGCACGGCTTGACCGGTTAGCGGATGCGACTGTGGCAAGGAAGGGCCTTCAGGAACAGCTTCAATTGTGCCACCGAATGCCTCAATGGCAAAACCTGGGCCGCCATTAGGCGCCTGTCGGGCTTGGGGCGTCGAAAGCGAAAATCGGCCCCAGCGAGGACAGTTTTTACCGGATTTGCAGGCCCATAGCCCAGCTATGGGTCAAAAAGACGGCGAAAAATGGACCGCTGCGGCCAATTTGCAGCCGACAATTCCCAAGTAGGTGACTGCGCATACAATGAACCTGCCCCTGTTGAACGTACTGCTTAGCCATCGAATTATGCGGCCTTCAATTGCTGTGCCGCGTCCCAGCTTTTCTCAAACTGCATCGGACTGACATACCCCAACGTCGAGTGCAATCGGCGGTGGTTGTAGAAAGTCAACCAGTCAATCACTTCGTC
>NZ_JBDNGU010000103.1:0-29768 GCF_041689105.1 Polaromonas sp.
GCGCTGGCGTGGCCGCCATGTCGGCGCGCAGCGTCAGCCCCACCCGCTCTTCCGTGCCCGAGGTGTTGACCTGCAGGCGCACCAGCGCGCCGCTGGCCAGTTCGGCCGCCAGCGCGCCCAGCGGGAACAGGCACACCGCGTCACTGGCTGCGGTGTAGTGGCGGGCCAGCGACACCGACAGCGTCTCCAGCGTGCGGCTGGGCGCGCCCAGCCCCCGCTGCAGCAAAAAAGTATCGGCAGAATGGCGGATGGCGGTGCCCGGCATCGGCAACACCACCGTGAAACGCCCCAGTTGCGCCAGCGCGTCCTGCACCGGGGCCTCGCCGCCCAGCAGCGGGTGACCGGGCCGCACCGCCAGCACCAGCGGTTCGGCATACAGGTGCTCGAAGCTCAGCCCCAGCATCTGCGAGGGCTCGGCGAAACGGCCTATCACCAAGTCAAGCCCGCGCTGGCGCAGCTGGTTGAGCAGCTCCGGGTTGGAGGCCGTGTGGATACGCAGCCTGCTGCGCGGCCGGGCCGGCTCTTTGGCAACCTGGCTGTCCAGCAGTAGCAGCAACTCGGGCATCAGTGAGGGCGCAACGGTGGGCAAGACGCCAATGTCGAGCACCGCGCCGGACTCGCGGCTGGCCTGCGCGACGCTGGCCACCGCTTCGCGCAGCGCGCTGACGCTGGCGCCGGCGTGGCGCATGAAAGCCTCCCCTTCCCGCGTCAGCACGGCGCCGCGGCGGCCTCGCTCAAACAGGCGCACGGCCAGCATCGCTTCCAGTTCTTTCAGCGTTTTGGACACCGCCGGCTGGGTGATGGACAGGATGCCTGCGGCTTTCTGCAGGCTGCCCTGCTGCGCCACCGCCAGAAAACACTGCAAGTGCCTGAATTTGATACGCCCGTTTATCATGGCCTCAAATATATCCAATGGTTATGGATCCTGCTAAAAAATATCAATATACATAACTATTCGAGACAGATAAAGTCTTGAACCGTGCCTTTCAGCCCGCCTCATCCCCGCTGAATGAAGCAGAAACTGCCTTATCCGGAGACTCCATGGCCGCCAGCCCCGCCCCCTCTGCCCTGTCACCGCGTGACTGGTCCGCCCACCCTGCCCATGTCGACCCCGGCTACAAGTCCACCTTGCTGCGCGGGCCGAAAAAACCGCTGCTGCCGATCAGGCAGGCGCTCGCCGACATGGCTGCGCCGGTGTACGGCGCGGACCAGCTCGGCCCGCTGGACCATGACCTGACCCGCAACGCCATCAAAAACGGCGAGCCGCTTGGTGAACGCATCATCGTCACCGGCCGCGTCAGCGACGAAGACGGCCGCCCGGTGAAAAACACCCTGGTCGAGATCTGGCAGGCCAATGCGGCTGGCCGTTATGTGCACAAGGCCGACCAGCACAACGCGCCGCTGGACCCGAACTTCCTGGGCGCCGGGCGCTGCATGACTGATTCGGAGGGCCGCTACAAATTTTTGAGCATCAAGCCGGGCGCCTACCCCTGGGGCAACCACCCGAACGCCTGGCGGCCCAACCACATCCACCTGTCGCTGTTCGGCGAGTACTTCGCCAGCCGCCTGGTCACGCAGATGTATTTCCCGGGCGACCCGCTGCTGCCTTTCGACCCCATGTACATGGGCGCACCGGAAAAAAGCCGCGCGCTGATGGTGTCCAGATTCAGCCTCGACGTGACCGAGCCCGACTTTGCGCTCGGTTATGTGTTTGACATCGTGCTGCGCGGCCCCCAGGCCGCGCGGTTTGAATAACCTGAGCCCTGCCCACATGCCCACCATGCGCCCCCTGCTGCAGACCCCTTCCCAAACCGTTGGTCCTTTTTTCGCCTACGGCCTGACGCCCACCCAGTACGCCTACGACTTCAAGAGCCTGTTCACGCCCGTGCTGGCCCAGCCGCAGGCCGAGGGCGAACACATCGTCATCACCGGCCAGGTGATCGACGGCGCAGGCAACACGATCCACGACGCCATGGTTGAAATCAGCCAGGCCGACGCAGCCGGCCAGTTTGTACGTACACCGGCCGAGGCCGCCAGCAGCGGCTTCACCGGCTTCGGCCGCTGCGGCACCGGCACCTTGGCCGGGCACCACTATGTGTTCAACACCGTCAAGCCCGGTCCGGTGGCAGACGGTCAGGCACCGTACGTCACCGTCTGCATCACGGCGCGTGGCATGCTGGTGCATAACTTCACGCGCATTTATTTTGATGACGAAGCTGCCGCCAATGCAGCGGACCCGGTGCTGGCCAGCGTCCCCGCCCAGCGCCGCACGACATTGCTTGCCAGGCGGCAAGTCACCGGGGCGGGTGTGGTTTACCGGTTCGACATTCGCATGCAAGGCGACAACGAGACGGTGTTTTTCGATCTCTGAGGCGGCAACGCCGGCCTGCGGAGCAGGCTCAAGCCCTCAAACCGGCCAGACCACACCCTTGTCATTGAGGATGGCATCGAGCGCCACATCGTGCGGCTCGGGCTCCAGATCCGGCAGCCAGCCGTGGCTGTAACCCAGTCCCACAGTGATGGGTTTGGGCTGCAGGGTCGCCAGCGTTCGGTCGTAAAAGCCGCCGCCGTAACCGAGGCGAAACCCGCCCGGCCCGTAACCCACACAGGGCACAAACAGCAGGGTCGGCACGATGACCTCGGTGTCTTTGGGTTTGGGAATGCCGTAGGCGTCTTCTTCCATGGGGCAGCCCGGGTACCAGGCGTGAAAGGTCAGGGTCTTGTGCAGCTTGTCGACGACCGGCAGGCCGATCTTGCGCGGCGAGCGGTTTGCTATGTTTTCAGTAGCAGACTCCGCCCGTCCCTCAAGGGCGACAGCCAGATTTTCTCTTGAATCCTGGCCCAGGATGGCGTCTTCCTGCCAGCGATACAGCGCGGGCAGTGGATCAAACTCCCCCTTGATTGGCCAATAGGCGCCTATCACGGCGTCGTCGCGGCCCACCAGCCAGATCCGCATGACTCGCTGCAGGAGGTCGGCGCGTTGTAGGCGGTCCGGCAGGTTCAGGCGTTGTTCTATCAGCGCTTTTCGTGCAGTTAATTTGTCCATAATGTCCCGATGCTATCCAAATTTCTGGTCACAGCCCTCATTTCGGGCCTCGCGCCCTTTTACATCCCCGCGCCAGCATGGGCGCAAACCAGCGGTTCTCGCGCGGACGAGGCGCTGGTGGAGATGAACAAGGCCTTCAAGCGCGGCGACAAAAACCGGCTCACGCAGTTGCTGCCGCAGGCGAAGGGTCATGCGCTGGAGCCTTGGGCCGCCTACTGGGAGCTCAAGGCGCGGCTGGACGAAGCCAGTGCCCGCGAAGTGCAGGACTTCATGACGCGTTACGCCGGCAGCTACCAGGAAGACCGCCTGCGCAACGACTGGCTGCTGCTGCTGGGCCAGCGCCGCGACTGGGCGGCGTTTGCCGCCGAGTACCCGAACTTTCGCATGGGCGATGACCGCGACGTGCGTTGTTACGCGCTGCTGGTCGAGCACCTCAAAAACCCCGGCGCCGACGCGCAACTGGCCGACGAAGTGCGCAGGAACTGGTTCGCCCAGCGCGAAGCCAGCGACGGCTGCACCAGCGCCGCGTCGCGGCTGATCGGCAACCGCAACCTGACCCAGCAGGATGCCTGGATCAAGGCCAGGCTGGCCACGGAAGCCAATCGTCCGCGCGCGGCGCGCGACGCCGTCGAAATCATCGCCCCCGAAGCCGTCAGTCTGGTCAACGAGCTCAACGCCAGCCCCACCCGCTTTCTGGCCACCAAGGTGATCGCCATCAGAAAGGTCCGCAAGGAAATCATTGTCCTGGCGCTGGTCAAGCTCGCCAGCACCGATGCCGACGGCGCCGCGCGTTTCGTCGAAGACAAATGGGGCATGCAGCTCTCGACCGAAGAGCGCAACTGGGCCTGGGGCGCCATTGGCCGGCAGGCCGCGAGCAAGCTCAGCAGCGACGCGCTGGGCTACTTCAGCAAGGTCAGCAAGGACACCGACCTGAGCGACGACATGCTGGGCTGGAAGGTGCGCGCCGCCTTGCGCGCCGGCAGCACGCCGCGCTGGCCCGTGGTGCTGGGCGCCATCAACGCCATGAGCGACGGCGCGCGCAAGGAACCGGTCTGGGCGTACTGGAAGGCGCGCGCGCTGCTCGCCAATGCGCCGGCCGCAGCCGCCAGCGCGCCAGTGCCGCCGCAACGCGCCGAAGCCCTGGCCCTGCTGCAATCGATCGCCTCGGTGCGTGGCTTTTACGAGCAACTGGCACTGGAAGAGCTGGGTCAGAAAATCACGCTGCCCGCCAGGCCGCAGGCCTTGAGCGTGGAAGAAAAAGAGGCGGCACGGCTGAGCCCGGGCTTGAACCGCGCCGCCTATGCCATCGCCATCGGCTTGCGCAGCGAAGGCGTGCGCGAATGGAACTACAGCACCAACCTGCACGCGCGCGGCGGCATGGGCGAGCGCGAGTTGCTGGCAGCCGCCCAGTTCGCCTGCGACCGCGCCATCTGGGACCGCTGCATCAACACCAGCGAGCGCACAGACGCCGCCTTCGACGCCGAGCAGCGTTTCCCCATGCCGTTTCGCGACGCGGTGATCCAGCGCAGCCGTGAAATCGGCCTGGACCCGGCCTACGTCTACGGGCTTATCCGTCAGGAATCACGCTTCATCATGGACGCGAGTTCAAGCGTCGGCGCATCGGGTCTGATGCAAGTCATGCCGGCCACCGCACGCGAGACAGCGCGCTATATCGGCCTGACCGGTTTCACCGCCGACCAGATCAACGACCGGGACACCAACATCATCATCGGCACGGCCTACCTCAAACGCGCGCTCGACGACTTCGGCGGCTCCATGGCGCTGGCCGCTGCGGCCTACAACGCCGGCCCGGGGCGGCCGCGCAACTGGCGCAACGGGCCAATCCTTGAGGCCGCCATCTGGGCCGAGAACGTGCCTTTCAGCGAAACGCGCGACTATGTAAAAAAAGTGCTGTCCAACACCACCAACTACGCCGCCATGCTAAGCGGCCAGCCGCAATCGCTCAAGGCACGGCTGGGCATGGTCGGCCCGCGCGAAACGTCGGCACCGCCGTCCGACGAGAAAATGCCTTGAGCGCTGCAGGCACTGTATGCATGGCGGGTTTGCCAGATGTTATTCAATCAGAATCTGCCTGCGCAGACGCATCAGCCGCTGCAGCCGTCATTGGCTTGAAGGTGAAGCTGCTCATGCTGCAGCAGGAGCGCCTCAGGCCTTGACACGCTGCGACAGAAATTCACCTTCGTAGTCTTTGGCCAGTGACAATTTATCGGCCTCGCTCAACACCTTGCCTGCAAGCTGGAAAATGCCCTGCTCTTCGTCTTTGAGGTGATGAAAAATCTTGTGGTGCAGCTCTTTGGCCACAGCAATCCATGCTGGCGAGCTGGCCTCGGTGCCCTCCAGCTTTTCAACCAGCTCGTCCATCTCGTGGTGTTCGGCAATGCCGTGGCGGGAGGGCTCTTGTGTCATGTCGTGCGCAATCAGCGGCACATAAAAAAACCGCTCCTCAGCGGCGGCATGGGCTGCGAGTTCGGTTTTCAGCTCCTTGAAGAGCACGTCCCGCTCTTTGCTGTCTCCCGATGTCCTGATCAGGGCGTCGGCCAGGCCGCGCTGGGTTTCGTGGCTGGTACGAAGTGCTTCAAAAATATTCATGCCCTGATTATCCGGAACCGGCTGCCAAATACGTGTAGGCTGGAAGGCAGATATCTGTTGCGGCGGCTGCCTACACCGCCGCGATTTGTCGGCCCTGACGCCGTCGGACTGCCCGCCCATTGATCCTATTTCAGGAGCACCTCACGCTTATGGAAAAACGGCCCGTCCCGCATATCATCGACAGCCTGCCGGTGTTTTTGCGTCAACCCGCGTGAAGGCGTTTAATAGGGGCCTATGAAAAAAATACTGATGCTCGGCGGCACTGGCTTCGTCGGCCGCCACCTTTGCGAAAAACTGACGCAGCTGCAGTGGCGCATGACGGTGCCGACCCGGCAGGAAGCCAGCGCCAGAGACGTGCAGATGCTGCCGGCGCTCGATGTGGTTGAAACCGATGTCCATGACGAGGCCGCCCTGACCCGACTGGTGACCGGCCACGACGCCGTCGTCAATCTGGTCGCCATCCTGCATGGCACGCAGCAGGCCTTTGACCGGGTCCATGTGCAATTGCCGCAAAAACTCGCGCGCGCCTGTGCCGCCGGCGGCGTCCAGCGCGTGATCCACATCAGCGCACTCGGCGCCGACGCACGCAACCCGGACGGCGCACCCTCGATGTATTTGCGCAGCAAGGGGCACGGCGAGGTGGCGCTGCAGCAGGCCGGCCTCGCCCTGACCCTGCTCAGGCCCAGCGTAATGTTCGGCGACGGCGACAAATTTCTCAACACCTTTGCCAAACTGCAGAAAATATTCCCGTTGATTCCGCTGGCATCCAGCCACGCGCTGTTCCAGCCGGTGTGGGTGCAAGACGTGGCCAGCGCCATCGTGCATTGCCTGCAGGACGAGCACACCCACGCAAGCGTGGGCCAGACCTACGAAGCCTGCGGTCCGGACGTCTTCACGCTCCGGCAACTGGTCGAGCTGGCGGGCCGCTTCAGCGGTGTCAACCAGGGCCGGGGACGGGTTGTACTGCCTCTGCCTGCCGCATTGGGCCGCCTGCAGGCCCGCCTGATGGGTCTGGTGCCTGGCGAGCCGCTCATGAGCCTGGACAACCTCGATTCCATGACCCAACCCAACATCGCCAGCGGCAACCTGCCGGGGTTGGATGCGCTGGGCATCACGCCCACTGCGCTCGAAGCCATCGCCCCGACCTACCTGGGTCCAGACGGCGGCGGCTGGGGTTTGCGCAGCAACCTGACCGTCAAGCGAAAAAACGCCGGCCGCTTTTAAGCATCGGTCGAAGCGCATCCATAGCGCGTCTTCTTTGCATCAATGGTGCAGGTGGCGCGTTGTAGCATGACGGTTTCACTCATTTGGCGACGACAAAAAGAACATGCTCAAACTCTATATTGGCAACAAAAACTACTCTTCGTGGTCCATGCGCCCCTGGGTGCTGCTCAAGCAGGCGGACATCGCGTTCGAGGAGGTCATGGTGCGTTTTGGCAAGGACGCCTTCGCCGACGACTCCGCCTTCAAACAGGGCGTCCGCACAGTCAGCCCGGCGGGCCGGGTACCGGTACTGCTGGACGACGGTTTAGCGGTCTGGGATACGCTGGCGATTGCAGAATATATTGCCGAGAAATTTCCGCAGAAACAGCTTTGGCCGCAGCAAGCCCATGCTCGCGCACGCGCGCGCAGCATCTGCGCAGAGATGCACTCTGGCTTTGGCGCGCTGCGCAGCGCTTGCCCCATGAATATCGAGGCCTCGCTGGCGCAGGCCGGTGCACAGGCATGGCGCGACAAGCCTGCGGTGCGCACAGACGTGGAACGACTCGTGGCGATGTGGACCGAGCTGCTGGATCAGCACGGCGGCGCAGGTGGCAGCGGCGGCCCGCAGTTTCTTTTTGGCGAGTTCTCGATTGCAGATGCGTTTTTCGCCCCGGTGTGCATGCGCCTGACAAGCTACGCCCTTCCGGTCCCGCCCCACATCGCAGACTACGTCGCCAGAGTCAGCCAGGCGCCGGGCGTGAAGGCATGGATCAAGGAAGCGCTGGCAGAAAAAGATTTCGTGGCGTTTGACGAGCCGTACCGTACCGCGCGCTAACGCCCTGCTACTGGCGCCGCGCGGTCCTGCGGCCACCCCGGTACATCAGCGCTTGGGCGTCTTCACCGGCCGCTCCCAATTGGCGAGGCTGACCTGCTTGCCGCGCGCCACGCTCAGCGCGCCAGGCGGCGTGCTTTTGGTGATGGTCGAACCGGCGCCCACCGTGCCGCCGGCGCCTATAGTCACCGGCGCCACCAGTACGCAATTGCTGCCAATGTGTACATCAGCCTCAATCACCGTACGGTGTTTGTTGGCGCCGTCGTAATTGGCGGTGATGCTGCCTGCGCCGTAGTTGACACGCTCGCCCAGGGTCGCGTCACCCACGTAGGCCAGGTGGTTGGCCTTGGCGCCGCGGGCCAGGCTGGCATTTTTGACTTCAACAAAGTTGCCGATATGCACTTCGGCGCCGAGCTGAGCGCCGGGCCGCAGCCGCGCAAAGGGACCAACCAGAGCGCCCTCACCGACCTGAACGCCCAGCTTTTCACCGTCGATGTGTGTGAAGGGATGAATCACTGCGCCGGCTGCGATGCTGGCATTGGCCACCATACAGTTGGCGCCTATACGCACGCCTTCGCCCAGGGTCACCGCGCCGTCGAAGACACAGTTGACGTCAATCTCCACATCCTGCGCACAGACCAGCGTGCCGCGCACATCCAGCCGCGCGGGGTCCGCCAGCCGAACCCCCTGCTCCATCAGCGCAGTGGCGATCCGCCGCTGGTACACCCGCTCGAGCTCGGCGAGCTGGACCGGGCTGTTGACGCCGGCCACCTGGGCCGGGTCGGTGATCTGTTGCGCCACCACGGCCACGCCGTCGGCGACCGCAAACTTCACGATGTCGGTCAGGTAGTACTCGTTCTGCGCGTTGTTGTTGTCCAGCCGGGCCAGCCAGCTGCGCAGCAGGTGCGTGGGCACGGCCATGATGCCGCTGTAGATTTCGCGGATCTCGCGCTGGGCGTGCGTCGCATCCTTGTGCTCGACGATGGCGCGCACCTGGGCGGAGGGTTCTGCGCCGGCGCGAACGATACGCCCATACCCCGTTGGGTCGGCCATGCTGAGCGTGAGCAGGGCAAGGCGCTGGCCGTCGCACTGCGCCAGAAGGGCCTGAAAAGTGGCCGTCTGGGTCAGCGGCACGTCGCCCGACAACACCAGCGTGATGCCGTCATCCGCCAGCAGCGGCATGGCCTGCTGCACCGCATGGCCGGTCCCCAGTTGCGGCTCCTGACGCACGAAAGACAACGGCAGGCTGGGGTGGACCGCAGCGCCTATTGCAGTCTCGACTTCGTCTGCGCCGTGGCCGGTGATCACCACCGCGCGCCTTGCCGATAACCCGGCCGCGCAGTCAGTCACATGGGCCAGCAGCGCACGACCGCCCAATCGGTGTAACACTTTGGGCAGCCGGCTTTTCATCCGGGTGCCTTTGCCCGCTGCCATGATGACGACATCAACTGGAGTTGCCATGAGATTTCCTGTGCCTTGTTGGATGGGCGCGCATGCGCCGCCGTCGGGAGGTTTGCTGCGGATTATCGGTCTTGCAGCGCTGCTGGGGCTGACCGGGCTGCTGACGGCCTGCAGCGTTGTCAAGATTGCCTATAACCAGGCGCACGAGCTGGCCTACCTGCAGCTCGACGGTTATTTGGATTTCAACGGCGCGCAGACGCTCCGGCTCAAGGATGAACTGGTCAAGATTCAACGCTGGCACCGCAGCACCCAGTTGCCGGCGTATGCCGAGCGCCTGAAAAAGTGGCAGCGTCTTCTGCCCGGCGAGCTGGACGAGGTCCAGGTTTGCAGCGCAGGCGAAGAGGTGCGCAGCAGCCTGCTCGCAATTTCCCGGCGCACAGAGAGCATCGTCGCCGAGCTGGCCGTCACACTGAGCCCGGACCAGCTCAAGTTTCTTCAAGGCAAGTTTTTAAAGTTGAACCAGGAGTACCGGAACGATTTTCTGGAAGGCCCGTCAAGCGCGCTGCTCGACAAGCGCCTGAAAAAGACGGTCAACCGCGCCGAGATGTTGTACGGCACGCTGACCGACAAGCAGGTGGCGCTGTTGCGCAGGCAGATGGCGCTGTCAGCATTTGATGCCGGCATGTCACTGGCCGAATACCAGCGCCGTCAGCAGGATGCGCTGCAAACTCTGGCGCCCTTGATAACTGGCGGCGCCACCTCTGCCCAAACCAAATCTGCGGTCAGTGGCTACTTCGAACGTTCGCTGAATTCGCCCAGCCCGGCCTATCGCCGTCATCAGGAACAGCTGACTCGCGACAACTGCAGGATGCTGGCGCTGCTTCACAACAGCACCAGCCCGGCACAGCGCGCCAAAGCAGTCGAGACGCTGGGTGACTATGCGCAGGACTTCAGGATTCTGGCTTCCCAGGACTTTTGAGCGGCGCTTGGGCTTGCAAAGCACCGCGAAAAAACGCACAAACGCACCAACCCAGAGGCGAGCCAAGCCCGGGGGGGCTGTATCAGCCCCTGGACTTTGAATGCGATCGCCCCTCATCTTCGGCGTGCTTGAGTTCGGCGGCTTCGGCGGCGTTGGCCGGTTTTGCGGCCTTGGCATCGGCGGCCACATCGGCGCCCTGCAAGTACGCATCGATGTTCTCGCGGTAGTCCCGCGCTCCTTCGTAACTGCCTTCGCCGATTTGCTGTTCGGGTTGGCTGGGCTTGCCGGACGTCTGCCGGGGCGCTGGTTTGCTTTTCATGCTGATTCCTTGTGATGGAAATTTGCGGGGCAATGCTGGCTGGAGAAAGACCTAAAAGCCACCTCGGCCAGCCTTGTCGCCCACTTGGCGCGGGCGCCCCGTAGTGACGGCTTCCTGGCCCAGTTGTCTGCTACGTGGCGGCTGGAATTCACCTGAGCCGCTGCTTTGCTGCTGTTGCCGGTTGACGGGTCGCCGGGGTTGCTGCTGCAGCAGGCCCGGCCGGTAGATTATTTTGCTGTTCATCACGGCTTTTCTATGGCGGTAGTTGCGGTGGTGCGTCAGGAACGCGGAACCTACAGCTTAGAAAAATGCTGCGGGTGGCGCTGTCGTCGGTCACAGCGCGGTTGTGTCAGAGCCGGCCTACAACAAAGGTACCTGGCACATGGGCAAATCGTCGTAGTCGGCCAGGCGGTGCAGCGACTTGGTGCGGAGCAGCGTCAGGCGCTGGTCACGACCCCGCATAGGGACAGCTGAGCGCCTTGGCACCCTACACGTTGCCACAATCAGCGCAGGCGGCTACAGTTAACCGCCACCATGAACTTGAATCAACCCGCCGAACTGTACGAAATCCTGTATGTGAGCACCATCGCACCTGACGCATCCGCCAGTGTGATGGCGGAGATCGTCGGGAAGGCGCGCTTGCACAACCGCTGGCTGGAGATCACCGGCCTGCTCATTTTTGACGGTATGCGCTTTTGTGAACAGATGGAGGGCCGCCAGGCAGACGTCATGGCGCAGCTGGCGCGGATTGAGACGGATGAACGTCACTTCAACCTGCAGGTCGTGCACCAGGGGCCCCTTGCCGGACGGCGCTTCAGCCGTTTCAGCATGGGTTACACCACACTGGACGACAACGATGCACTGGGCCTGCTGGAAATACTCAGAGGGCAAGACGCGGTCGACGCTTTTCTGGGCCTGCTTTCCTCACTCGACCTGGACGCCTGAGGCCGGGTTGCGAAAGCCCCGCCTGCCGGTACGGCAGCGAAAAATGGTGAGGTGAAATCCGCGCCTGCCCGAAGAGCAGGGTCAGGCTTGCAGCGCCGCCCACATCTCTTTGTCACGCTCCGCCGTCCAGATGCGCGGCGAGGCATTTTTCGACCTGCGAGGGGCCCCGCTTGCGGGGATCGAAGCGAAAAATGGTGAGGTGAAATCCGCGCTTTCCCGAAGAGCAGGGTCAGGCTTGCAGCGCCGCCCACATCTCTTTGTCACGCTCCGCCGTCCAGATGCGCGGATTCTTGATCCCACTGGCCTCGTCATAGGCGCGGCTCACATCAAACGGCAGACAGTGTTCATAGATGAAGACCTGGCCAAAGACCGGGTCCATGCTTTTGCGGGTGTGCGCCATCGCGCTTTTGAGGTCCATCTTGGCGGCGGCGGCTTCCTTGCCGCAGCGGTACAGCGTTTCCACCCACTGCACCGTGTAGTCAATGGCCTTGTTGACTTCTGCCGCGCCTTTCATGGCTTCGCCGCGGCCAGGCACGATGGCCTCGGCCTTGAGCGCGCGCAGCGCTTCGAGCGTAACGGGCCACTCCTCAAGCTGGGCGTCCCCGGTGTAGACGCCGGCGTTGTACTCGACCAAATCCCCCGAGAACAGCACTTTTTCCTCCTCGACCCAGGCGATGGTGTCGCCGCGGGTGTGGCCGGGGCCGGGGTGCCAGATCTGCACGCGCACGCCGCCCAGGTCAATCACCAGCTTGCCAGGGACTTCGCCCTTGACCGGGTTGCCGCCGCTGATCAACAGGGTCGGCCAGGTCAGGCCGGGCACACTTTCAGCGTCACGGAACAGGCGCGGGAAACGCTCCATCTCGCTTTGCATGTCCTCGGCGCCGCGTTCGACGATCAGCTCGTAGGTGCCCTGGCTGGCAATGACTTCGGTCGCGCCTTCGGCGATGTAGGCGCTGGCGCCCAGCACGCGCACTGCGTGGTAATGCGTCAGCAGCACGTACTTGATGGGTTTGTCGCTGACCTCACGGATACGGGCGATCAGGTCCTGAGCCATCGCGGGTGTGGCAGTCGCATCGCTGACCATGATGAACTTCTCGCCGATGATCACGCCGGAGTTGGGGTCGCCCTCGGCGGTGTAGGCCCAGCAGTGGGCGCTGAGCTGCTCGAAAGTGATCTTTTTGTCGGTGAGGTCGGACTGCGAGGCAAAAGCTTTGGACATGGGGTCTCCGTAGGAGGCCGATCGGATGCCGGCCGGGAATCGTGGGCGCCGGGTGATTCTACTATACGTAACTTATTACGAATAGTTGAATTCCGTACTTCACCCAGCCAGGCCGCGCTCCAGCATGGCCACAACTTCTTCGGAAAAGGCCCGATAACTCATGGGGCCGTCGGGACGCATCCAGGTGAACGTCCAGTTGATCATGCCAAACAGCATCATGGTCACTGCCGTCTGGTTGGTCGCCGTGATGCGCTGCGGGTAGGCGCGCTTGAGAAAACGTGTCATGGCCGACACCACATCGCGCTGCCGGTCCAGGATCAGCTCGCGCTGCGCATCGCCGAGAAACTTGGTGTCGCCCAGCAGCGCACTGTGCCGCGTTGCAGAGCTTTCGTACTGGTCCAGGAAGTTGCGGATCAGCTCATGCAGAGCTGCACGGTCGTCCAGGTTTTTGCGCTGTGCGCTGGCTTCGGTCTGGCCGATGGTGGCCAGCAAGTGCTGGGTGTACCGGTCCAGCAGGTCGAACAGGATGGCTTCCTTGCTGCCGTAGTAATGGTACAGCCTGGCCTTGGAGGTACCGCAGGCGGCGGCGATGTCGTTCATGCTGGCCGCCATGTAGCTGCGCTGCGCAAAACACTGGGCGGCCACGTCGAGGATGGCTTCGCGCTGGAGCTCGTGGGTGGCAGATTTGGGGCGGGCCATGCGCTATTGTGAAGCACGCAGGCGACGCTAAAGTAGCGGCATGCCTGCAGACCTCTCTTTCGCCAACTACTGCTGCGAGCTGCTGGGCAGCGTCGGGCCGTGCACGGCGCGCCGCATGTTCGGCGGCTTCGGCATCAACACCGGCGGGCTGAACATCGCGCTGCTGGCCGACCTGGGCCAGGGCGACACCCTGTGGCTCAAGGCTGACGAACAAAGCCGCCCCCTATTTGAAGCTGCGGGTTGCGCGCCTTTCGTCTACAAGGCAAAAGGCAAGGCCATGAAGCTGAACTATTACAGCGCGCCGGAAGACGCGATGGAGTCGCCTCAGCTGATGGCGCAGTGGGCCCGGTTGTCGCTGGACTGCGCCTTTAAAGCGCGCACAGCCAAAGCAGTGCGGGCGCGGCCAGTTGCAAAATCTGTGGCAAAACGCGGCAGCAATGCCAGCATGGCCGCACCGGTCGCGCCAGCCAGATCAAAAGTCAAGCGGCCCGAGGCGGCGGCGGCCAAACCCAGCGCCCCGCGCAAGTCTCGCAGCGGCTGAACCACACCAGCCCGCCAGGGCAGGGCCACCGCCCGCTGCGCCAACTCATGCCGTGAGGGACTCGCAAGCGCCACGCCCGCAGTTTCGGGCAGAGGGTCCCAGCCGAAGTAGGCAGCCGATGCACTGCCAGCGCCCCAGGGCTCCATCACCAGCATCTGTCCGGGCAGCAGCTTGAGTTCTTCGCCCGTGCCCAGAAAGTGATCGCCGCCGCGTACGCCCTCGTCCCTGTGCGCGTTGTCAAAGGTGATCCACATCTGTCCATGCGCGATGCGCAGCAGTCCGGGCTGGGTTGGCCGCAAGGTCAACGCCCGGCCAGCGCCCAGCTTCCAGCAGCCTGGCAGCGCATCAATGCTATTGAAAGAGGTCATGGGGTGGGGGTGTGAGTCTGTCATGGCGTTCTCCTTCGGGGCGTTGTGGATGTGGGAATCATCGGCCCGGGGTGCTTGGCAGTCCAATGAATTCGCGCTACGCTATTCATTCCATAAACGCATCAATCAACCGCCGCCCCACCATGCTGCATTCACAAACCCATTTGCGCTCCCGGCCGATCTCTGCGGGCCAGCTGCGTGCCTTTGACGCCGTCGCCCGGCACCTGAACTTTCGCGCCGCCTCTGAAGAGCTGGCGCTGACGCAGTCGGCCGTGAGCCGCCAGATCCAGGCACTTGAGGAAGAGGTGGGCCTGAGCCTGTTTCACCGCCACACCCGCTCTGTCGAGCTCACGGGTGCCGGCGGTATCTTGTTGCGCGCGGTGATTCCCTCGCTGGAACGCATCGACGGCGCGGTGCGGCAGATTCGCCAGAGCGCTGGCCGCAAAAGCGTGGCGCTCACCACCTTTGCATCCTTCGCATCGATGTGGCTGATTCCCCGGCTCGAGGGCTTTCAGCGCGACAACCCCGACATGGACATCCGCATTGATGCATCGGACTCCACGGTGGACCTGGAAACCTCGGACCTGGACATCGCGCTGCGTTATGGACCGGCCAGCCGCATGGGGTCGGCAGGCGCGATCCGCCTGTTTGGCGAGCAGCTGACGCCGGTGATCAGCCCCTGGTTGCTCAAAAGCGGGCCGCGCCTGAAAAAGCCGGAAGACCTGGCCCAGTTCGCCCTGATCGAGGCCGGCGACTCACACGCTGCCCATATGGAGTGGCTGACCTGGCGGCGCTGGCTGGAAGTGCATGGCACGCCCAAGCTCGAAGGCAAGCGCTGGCTGTACTTCAACTACGCCTACCAGATGGTGCAGGCCGCGCTGACCGGCCAGGGCATCGTGCTGGCGCGCCTGCCGCTGATCGCCGAAAGCCTGGCCAGCGGCGATCTGATCGAGCCGCTGCCGCATTTGCGGCTGGACTCGCCAATGGCCTACTGGCTCGTCGTCGGTCCGCGCAGCGCGGGCCGGCCGGAAATCAAGGCCTTCTGCGACTGGCTGCTGGTGCAAGGGGCATTGACCCGTGAGGCGATTGGCGACGTGCCTGATCCGGACACGGTGGACAACATTGATTGATGCGAAAAAAGCCACTCGCCCGGCTCAGCAAGGGTCGGCTTCCTGTCCAGCAGAGCTAAGGCAAAGGCCAGACCGGACGGCCACCTATATCGCGTCTACTTCGCGCCTGCATCAAGCAGGCAACCATGCCGGCACGTCGAACCGCGCCGTCAACGCCCCCAGATTCAACTCCGCCAACACGGCCCGCAGGCGGGCCTGCGCCTGCTGCGTTTTTCCGCCGAAGCCGGATGCAAGGCGGCTGGCGATGATCAGCTCGTTTTTCATCGAGTGCTCCCAGCCCACCAGCTCGGTGACCGTGACCTGATAGCCGCTGGCCTCCAGTTGCAGGCAGCGCAGCACGTTGGTGATCTGGCTGCCGAATTCACGCGTGTGCAGCGGATGCCGCCAGAGCTCGGCCAGCGGGTTTTTGGACAGGCTGAGTGCCTTGTTTTGGCGCAGGACGCTGGCCACCTCGGCCTGGCAGCAGGGCACCAGCACCATGTGCTGCGCCTGCTTCGCCAGGCCAAAGGCCATCGCGTCGTCGGTCGCGGTGTCACAGGCATGCAAGGCCGTGACGATATCCACTTGCGGCGGCAACTCGGCCGAAGTGGTGGCCTGCTGCACCGACAGGTTGAGAAAGGACATGTTGGCAAAACCCAGCCGCTGCGCGAGCTCGCGTGATTTGTCCACCAGTTCGGCGCGAGTTTCGATGCCGTAGATCCGCCCGGAGAGCGGCTCGCCCGCGTGCGACACGTTGAAGAACAGGTCGTACAGGATAAAGCCGAGGTAGGACTTGCCGGCACCATGGTCGGCCAGCGTAAAGGGCCTGCCGTCTTTCGCGGTCTCCTCCAGCAGGGGCGCAATGAACTGGTACAGGTGGTAGACCTGCTTGAGCTTGCGCCGTGTGTCCTGGTTGAGCTTGCCTTCGCGGGTCAGGATGTGCAGCTCCTTGAGCAGCTCAATCGACTGGCCGGGGCGGATTTCCTCGATCACCTGCGCGGGTTGGCCCGGGGGAGATGAGAGGCGTGCAGGCTTGCCGCTGCGGGGAGTGCTGTTTTTGGGCATGGACCTGAAGTCTAGCGTCCGCACCACCCCTGACGGCAGCAAGGCCTCCCATTTACATTGGACACAATTTAATTGCGTGTTATAGTTATGCCATGCCCAACAAGACTGCCCACACCGATGCCTTGCTGCAGCTCGACAACCAGCTGTGTTTTGCGCTGTACTCCACCTCGCTGGCCATGACCAGGGTGTACAAGCCGCTGCTCGACGAGTTGGGCCTGACCTACCCGCAGTACCTGGCGATGCTGGTGCTCTGGGAAAAGGACGGGCTGATGGTGTCTGAGCTGGGCGAACGCCTCTACCTGGACTCTGGCACGCTGACGCCCCTGCTCAAGCGGCTCGAATCGTCCGGCCTGATCTCGCGCATCCGTGCGGTAGAAGACGAGCGCCGCGTACACATCACGCTGACTGCTGCAGGGCGCAAGCTCAAGGCCAAAGCCGCCCGGGTGCCGGGCTGCATCCGCGAAGCCAGCCAGTGCTCCATCCCCGAATTGATGAGTCTGACGCAACAGATGCGGGCCTTGCGCCAGCGTCTGGTGGCGTAACCACCCCATTTTTTTTACCCGCCCTCAGGGCATTTTCCAAAGGCAAACACCATGACCACACTCGACAAAGTCCTCTACACCGCCAAGGCCCACACCACCGGTGGCCGCGACGGCAAGTCCAAAACCGACGACGGCCGCCTGGAAGTCACGCTGAGCTCGCCCGGCACCGCTGGCACCGGCACCAACCCCGAGCAGCTGTTTGCCGCAGGCTACGCCGCCTGCTTCATCGGTGCCATGAAGGCCATCGGCGGCATGAAGAAGATCGCCGTCCCCGATGACGTCTCCATCGACTCCAGTGTCGACCTTGGCAAGGTCCCCACTGGCTACGGCATTGCCGTACGCCTGGACGTGAGCCTGCCAGGCATGGAGCGCGCCGCTGCGCAGGAACTGGTTGACGCAGCGCACCAGGTCTGCCCTTACTCCAACGCGACCCGCGGCAACATCGATGTGACCATCACGTTGGTGTGAGCCCCCACGGTCGTGCGCTTGGTGTCATGCGCTGTCGCCAAAGCGGCCCGCCGGTGTTGAGCCGGCGGGCTTTTTCGTTTAAGTTGCAGGCATGAGCACCACCACCCTTCTCGTTCGCAAAAACCAGCTTTCCGATACCCGGCTGCACACGGCCGACGCCGCGCCGCTGGCCGACGGCCAGGTGCGCGTGGCTGTCAATGCGTTTGCGCTGACCTCCAACAACATCACCTACGCCGCCTTTGGCGATGCCATGAACTACTGGCAGTTTTTCCCGACCGGGGAAGACGGCTGGGGCACGATTCCTGTGTGGGGTTTCGCGACGGTGGCGCAGTCGCTGCACCCCGGCGTGGCGGTCGGCGAGCGGCTGTATGGCTATTTCCCGATGGCCTCCGAAGCGATCCTCACACCGGTGCGCCTGGACGGCAGCGGCTTTTACGACGGTGCGCCGCACCGCGGCGAGCTGCACGCGGTCTACAACCAGTACCTGCGCTGCACCGACGATCCGTTTTACACGGCCACGACCGAGGACATCCAGGCGCTGCTGCGGCCGCTGTTCATCACCTCCTTCCTGATCGACGACTTCCTCGCCGACAACGACTTCTTCGGCGCCTCCGGCGGGACCATGCTGCTGTCCAGCGCGTCGAGCAAAACCGCCTACGGCACGGCCTTCCAGCTGGCGCAGCGTCCAGGCATTGAAGTTATTGGCCTGACTTCGCCGGGCAACGTCGCTTTCTGCGAGAGCCTGGGCTGCTACAGCCGCGTGCTGACCTATGAGCAGCTTGATCAGATCACCGCAGACCGGGCCTGCATTTACGTGGACTTTGCCGGCAACGCCAAACTGCGCCATGCCATCCACAGCCGCTTTGCCAATTTGAAGTACAGCTGCTCGATTGGCGGCACGCATGTGAGCGATCTCGGCGGTGCCAAAGACCTGCCCGGCCCGCGTGCCACCTTGTTTTTTGCGCCGGCTCAGATCAAAAAGCGCAGCGTCGACTGGGGGCGCGAGGGCCTGGGCCAGCGACTGGTGAAGGCCTGGCAGGTCTTCACCAGCCGCGTCGGGCAAGGCCCTGCGCCCTGGCTGCTGGTGGAGCAGCACAAGGGCGAGACGGCCGTGGCCGCCGCCTACCAGCAGGTGCTGGCCGGCAAGGGCGATCCGCGCACCGGGCATATTCTGGCGTTCTGAGAAAGCTGAAAACGCTATTCTTTTTATAGCGGATTGTGCTTACCAGTCAAGGGCTGGAGGCACTTTTTACTTATAAACAAGGCTTGCGACTGGAACAACGACAATGGGGGCATGACCGACCTGCCACTGACCGACCTGCCCCCGACCGCGATGCCACCCCAGGCGCTGCATGCCTACGAAAAACTGACGCCCGACGTGGTGCTCGACGCGCTGGCCAGCGTGGGCCTGCTGGGCGACGGGCGCCTGATGGCGCTGTCAAGTTACGAAAACCGCGTCTACCAGGTGCATCTGGAAGCCCCGGCCGGAACGGGCGCCGCAGCCGGCGACATCGTGGTCGTCAAGTTCTATCGGCCCGGGCGCTGGAGCGACACCCAGATTGTCGAAGAACATGCCTTCGCGGCCGAGCTGATGGCTGCAGAGATCCCGGTGGTTGGCGCGCTCGAACTGAACGGCAGCACCCTGCACCACTTTGACGGTTTCAGCTTCAGCGTGTCGCCGCGCCGCGGTGGCCGTCGGCCCGAGCTGGAAGACTTCAGCGTGCTGGAATGGATTGGCCGCTTCCTCGCGCGCATCCACACCGTCGGAAGCATCCAGCCCTTCAAGCACCGTCCGGCGCTGGACCTGCAGACCTTTGGCCATGCCAGCCGCGAGGTGCTGCTGGCCGGCAACTACCTGCCGCTGGACATGGAGTCGCGCTGGCTCAAGGCCTTTGAAGAAGCGATGAACGTGGCACAAGCCGTGTTTGAAAGCGTCGGCGACATCCGCTCGTTGCGCCTGCACGGCGACTGCCACCCCGGCAATATTTTGTGGACCCCTGAAGGCCTGGATGGCGCTGGCCCGCACTTTGTGGACCTGGACGACGCCCGCAGCGGCCCGGCCGTGCAGGACTTGTGGATGCTGCTGTCCGGCGAGCGGTCGCAATGTCTGCGTCAGCTCGGCGCGCTGGTCGATGGCTACGAGGAGTTCCGCGAGTTCCCGCGCAGCGAACTGGCGCTGATCGAGCCGCTGCGCACGCTGCGCCTGGTGCACTACAGCGCCTGGCTGGCCCAGCGCTGGCACGACCCGATCTTTCCGATCAACTTCCCGTGGTTCGGCTCCAGCGACTACTGGAAAGGCCAGGTCGACATGCTGGAAGAGCAGACCGAAGCGATGCAGGAAGCGCCACTGGTGGCCTGACCTCCGGGGGCCAGCCGCGCCGACCTTCCCTCATCATCCGAGCGTCTCGTGATCGCTCTGCTTCACCAGACCGCCTATTTTTTCGGCGTATGGAATAAGAAGCCGATCTGCAAACTGGTGTGAGCAAACCTGCTCAATGCGCGGTGTATTCCAGGCTGGCGATGCCATCGCTGTCGACGCACACGACGTCACCTGACTGCAGCGACGTCAGCGGCCTGAAGCAGGTGCTGACCCTTTGGGCGACCTTGTGTGCGAGTTCGGGTATGGTGACAGTTTGGGGCAAGCGCTAGCGCCGACCGCAGACAAATATGCGTGGGCATGAGAAGGCCCGCAGAAGGAACACCATGACCACATTGCATTTGCTTGGCGGCGGCGCCGCCAGGGGACTTGTCACCACACTGCAGGATCACTTTCTCGCCCAGAGTGGCTGCGACATTGATGGGCGCTTCGACGCGGTCGGCAAGATGAAGGATCAGCTGTTGGCCGGCGCGCCTTGCGATGTCGTCATCCTGACCAGCACCCTGATCACGCAGCTGACCGAAAGCTGCGACGTGACCGCCGGCAGCGCGCGCCCGCTGGGCCTCGTCACTACCGGCATCGCCGTGAAAGAAGGCACTGCTGCACCGCCACTCGCCACGGTGGCACAGCTGCGGCAGGCCCTCCTGACAGCCGGCGCGATTTATTTCCCCGATCCGGTCAAGGCGACGGCAGGCATCCACTTCATGAAGGTGATGAAACTGCTGGGCGTCGATACCGAGATGGCCGGCCGACTGCACCCACACCCGAACGGCGCCGCCGCCATGCAGGCGCTGGCGCAGTCTGATGAGCCCAATGCGATCGGCTGCACGCAGGCCACCGAAATCATTTTTGCACCAGGCGTGCAGCTGGCGGCCAGTCTGCCCAAAGAGTTTGAACTGGCCACGGTGTACACCGCCGCCGTCAGCAGCAAGGCTACCCAGCCCCGCGCAGCCGCCGCGCTGATAGAGCTGCTCACCAGCGAAGAAACCGCCGGGCTTCGCAGCGCCGGCGGCTTCGAGCCGCTTCCGGAATAGTCCAAGCTTATTTAATGCGTGGCGCTGAGCTGCTGCCTCAGTTGCCCGTCATCGACAACGCATGAGCGCAATGAGTCTCAAAAACCGCAGTCATTTGCTTAAGCATTGCCTGCTCCCGTGCGGTAGGCGCGGTATCACCGATTACCCGTTCAAGGGTTTTTCGCCATGCGGGCAAAAAATCAAGCGCCATTTTTCTAAACCCTTTTATGGTTTCAGGCAGGCGAAAACCGCAGTCCCTGCAAAGGGCTTCCCAAGAGTGCGCGCCAACCGCGTCAAAAGTATCCTCGTCACCGATGTAGAGCGCCAACCCAGTATCGCCATAAGCCCGCACACACAAAAGATCGTAAAACGGCGCAAGGCGAAAACCCTTTTCGTCGACCAGCATCGACAGGTTTTTGGCATGGGCGTCGGCGTTGCCGATCAGATAGTTGAACATTACCCAGCGCTGTAATTGCAGCAAGTCGCTGCCGCGTACGGAGAGGCCACGCATAGCTTCCACCAGCTTGGGCACACTGACCAGCCCGCCCTGTCGTTCGTATTTCCAGTCCGACCCGTGGCCCAGTAGCTGGCAGCCGTCGAACTGGTGCAAACCAATGATATTGCCTGCCACATTCTTGCGGTCATAACGCTCTACAAGATAGACCGCCTCGGGCACACGCAGTAACCAGACATCGTTGACCGAAAGTTTTAACGCGCGCGCCAGCTTCATGCAGGCGTATTCGTTGATGGCGCTGGGCCGGTACCGCGGCTGGCGCGTATCCGGTTTCAGGATATGGGTGGTCGGCGAAGCGCCAATACTTTCTGACAACAGCCTCGAACGGCTGTCAAAATGCAGCCCCATTTTTTCCTGCGCGCCGGCCAGCGACATGGTGGCCTGCTCATTGGACAGAAGAAGCGGCCGCTGGCTGCGAATGCGCTCACTCAGCACGTCATAGGGCAAGGAAATGTATTGCTGCTGCATTACCGGTTGGGCATCTTCATGCAACAGGCTCAGCACACCCGGCAATTCTTTACCCAATTGGCCCAGCAATTCAAACATGGAAGGGTCGCGCAGGGCTAACGCCGCCACCACGTCTTCCAGCGCAGCCCCCTCGGGTAGCAGATTTTCGAAAAAACTGCGCACCAAGGCGCCGGTGAAACGACCTTGGGTCAAGGGAAACTGCGGTGCCAACACATAGCCACCCGGCTGCCCCAGCCACTGAGCGTCATACTCGAAAAAGAATTCGCCCGCCTCATGCCCAAACCACCCCATGGGGCGGACATTGGCCCACACGCGCAGGCGGATCATGCAGGTGGCCTCTGAGACGGATCGTTGTGCGGCATATCACCTTGAATATCGTTCTGCCAACCGCTGATCGTCACCTTCAGGCCCAGCCCCTCGACGAGTTGGAGCAATCGCTCTGCTGAGCAGCGCCCGGGGTCACTTTCAACATCGCGGATAAAGGAGGAACTCACATTGCACACTGCCGCAAGTTGTTCCCGGGACAGATTCTGCAACTGCCGCTCATGTTTTAGGCGCTGCGCCAGTGAATGCAATGTTTTGGTGTGGAGTTGCATAATTTGATCCTATAAGGTCAATTACATCAGAATTCCAGCAGGTTTTCGAATTTTGACCTCATACGGACAAATTTCTCCAATATCATTGATTTTTCTACAAATTTGACCTCATGGGAGCAAATTCAGAGCAAGGCATTCAATAAACGACCGGAGATAAAACCAACAGTTGCGCCGCGCTCAGAGCAGCAGCGCGTTCACCCGCTTCACATAAGCCGCCGGATCATCCGGCATACCGCCCTCGGCCAGCAGGGCCTGGTCAAACAGAATGTGCGCCAGGTCGTCGAAGTGTTCGCTGCCTTCGAGCTTTTTGACCAGCGGGTGCTGGGCATTGATCTCAAGAATCGGCTTGACCTCGGGCGCGGCCTGACCGGCCTGCTTGAGCATGCGGGCCAGCTGCGTGGACATGTCGCCGTCCTGCACCACCAGGCAGGCCGGTGAATCGACCAGGCGTGTGGTGGCACGCACATCGGCAGCCTTGTCTTTCAGCACTTCCTTGAGCCGGTCGAGCAGGGGTTCGAGAAGGGTCTGCGCTTCTTCTGCGGCCTTCTTCTCGTCCTCATCCTGCAGCTTGCCCAGGTCGACCGCGCCCTTGGCCACCGACTGCAACGGCGTGCCGTCGAACTCGTGCAGGTAATTCAGCGCCCACTCATCAACCCGGTCGGTCATGAGCAGCACCTCGATGCCCTTCTTGCGGAAGATCTCGAGCTGCGGGCTATTCTTGCCTGCCGCCTGGGTGTCGGCGGTGATGTAGTAAATCGCGTCCTGACCTTCCTTCATGCGGGCTTTGTAGTCGGCAAATCCGACACTGAGGGTGTCGGTCGTCGAACTCGCAAAACGCAGCAGCTTGGCGAGACGCTCACGGTTGGTAAAGTCCTCGCCCAGGCCTTCCTTGAGCACGGCGCCGAACTCGGCATAAAAAGTGGCGAACTTTTCTGGCTCGTTGGCGGCCATATCCTCGATCATGGACAACACGCGTTTGGTGCAGCCCTCGCGGATAGCCTTGACGGCGCGGCTCTCCTGCAGCAGCTCGCGTGAGACGTTGAGTGGCAAGTCGGATGAATCAACCACGCCTTTGACAAAACGCAAATAGGTCGGCAGCAGCGCCTGCGCGTCGTCCATGATGAACACGCGCTTGACGTAGAGCTTGACGCCGACAGCCTTGTCGCGGTTGAACAAATCCATGGGTGCCTTGGCCGGGATAAACAGCAACTGGGTGTATTCGGTGGAGCCTTCAACGCGGTTGTGCGTGCTGGCCAGCGGGGCCTGGCTGTCGTAGCTGATCTGCTTGTAAAACTCGTCGTACTGCTCTTGCGTGATGTCCTTCTTCGCCCGCGTCCACAAGGCGGCTGCCTGATTGACGGTTTCCCACTCGCCGGTCATCGCCATTTCACCGGGCTGCTCGTTTTCGCCTTCTTTCCACTCTTCCTTCGGCATCCGGATGGGCAGCGAGATGTGGTCAGAGTATTTGCTGATGATACTTTTGAGCTTCCAGGTATTGAGGTACTCGGTGGCATCGTCCTTGAGGTGCAGGGTCACGCTGGTGCCACGTTCTGCGCGTTCTATCGTCTCGACCTCAAAGTCGCCGGTGCCTGCGCTGCTCCAGCGCACACCCTCGCCCGCCGGCAGGCCAGCGCGGCGGCTTTCGACGGTGATCTTGTCGGCCACGATGAAGCCAGAGTAAAAACCGACGCCGAACTGGCCGATCAGCTGGGCGTCGTTTTTCTGGTCACCCGAGAGTTTGGCCACAAAGTCGCGCGTACCGCTTTTGGCGATGGTGCCCAGGTGCTCCACGGCTTCCTGCTCGGACAGGCCAATGCCGTTGTCGGCGATGGTGATGGTCTTGGCGGCCTTGTCGAAACTGACACGCACTTCCAGATTCGGCGCATCCTCGTAAAGCGCCGCATTGTTCAGTCCTTCAAAACGCAGCTTGTCGCAGGCGTCTGAAGCGTTGGAAACCAGTTCGCGCAGGAAAATATCGGGATTGGAATAAAGCGAGTGGGTCACCAGCTTGAGCAACTGGGCAACTTCGGCTTGAAAGGAAAGGGTTTGCTTGCTCATGATCCAGGTTCTTGAAAAAGGAGTGGGAAAAGACAGACGCCCCTGGAGTTAGGGGCGTCGTCATGACATTTCAAGGTCAGATTATCGCGTCTTCATGTCGGCGCTCATTTCAGGCCAGCCAGCGCCGAACTTGGGCATATACCGCAGGGCTGTGCAGCAACGCGACGTGCCCGGTTTCAAAGGCAATCCACTGCGCATCCGGCGGAAAGTTCAGGCTGCGCCCGGCTTCGGCATGTTGGCCCAGCGCGCTGGACAGGGGCACCAGCCCGTCACCAAGTGTCTGCGCCAGCTTGCCTTCGAGTGGCGCCGGCCCGGACAGATCGGCCGAGGCAGCGGCCAGGGTGGCCGCAAGCGCAAAACAGGGCACCCCCGCCGGAAGCGGCAGCGGGGGGCGCGTATCGGGCCCGGCTTCGAAGCGGTCGGGGTTCTGCCCGTCGCCTGCAAGCACATTGCCGTAGCGCAAGTCAGTGATGCCGGCGCTGCGGATCTGGCCAATTTTTGCAAAGGGCCGGGTCATCGGGTTGCTGCCCAGCACGGTATCGACCCAGTTGCCGACCTTTTCAAGCGGCGCGCCATGGTGCGGCGTACCGAGGAAAACCAGGTGTTTGAGTCGGCCCAGCCATTGCAGGCCACCCGCTGCCGCGCTGCGGCAGGCGCTGCGTGCGACCAGCCCACCCATGCTGTGGGTCAGCAGGCTCAGCGTCTCCACCTGTACCGGCCAGACTTTCAGCAAGTTCTCCAGCAGCGCCGCAAATTGCCCGCCATTGACGCAGGTATGCAGGCCGGTGTTGTAGTGCAGGTAAACCGGGGTGTAACCCAGCTCGCGCGCCAGCCGGTCGGCGTAACCGTGGCCACCCTCCAACGACGTTTCGTCGCCGCGCCATTGCAGGTCATTCATGCACAGGCCATGCACCAACACCAGAATTTTTCCGGCCGCCTGCGGCAGGCGTTGTGCCAGTGCAGCTTTGTCCAGCGGCAAGCGCTGGCCTTGATGCCGCAGACTCATGGCGATGGCCAGCGGGTTGCTGCCCTCCTGCAACTGGTCGCCCAGCACGCCGTTGAACACCGCCAGCATGGCTTCGCGCTGGGGCGATGAAGCGGGGACCGGCGTGCGTGTTGCCACTTGTGAAAGCACGGTATCGACCGCGCCGCCAGCCAGGCGCGTCAGGCCCTTGACGCTGCCATAGACCAGGCCGGTGATGCCGGCCTTTTTGACGCCCGAGGCGCCTGCCGCCCGGTCCACAAAGGCCCGCCCTGCAGCGCCAAACGGGGCGGCAACAGTTTTGTAAACATTGCCCTGCACTTTTTCGACCAGGCCGGTCACGCCCAGCGTGCCGCGCGTGGCCAGTTGCGCCAGGCCCTGAAGATCAGACGGATGCAGGTGGCTGCGCAAATCCGACAAGGGAGGAATGCCGGGCCAGCGCGGTGGGGTAGAACTCATGCCGCCATTGTCGCGGGCAGTCGGCGCAGCGTCCACCGGCTTTTTTCGGCGACTTCATGAATGAAAAGTGGCTTTGGCCCAAGAGCGACGGGCGCATGCAGCTCCTGAATCAGGACTAACTTAACATTGTGCAATGGTTAATTCGAAGGGCTGTCATGCCGGACCTGATCCGGCATCCATCCCTCATTAACCAGCGGCGGAAGTTCGCGCAGCGTGGATTGCGGGTCAAGCCCGCAATGACGAATGTGCAGGCTAAAAGCGCTCGTGCGGTGCCAGGTAACGCCACTGGCCCACCGGCAGATGGCCTAGGTTGACCATGCCAATGCGTACCCGCTTGAGGCCAGTCACAAACAGCCCGACCTGTTCGCACATGCGGCGGATCTGGCGCTTTTTGCCTTCCTTGAGGACAAAGCGCAGTTGCTCCGGATTTTGCCATTCGACGCGTGCTGGTTTCAAAGGCTCACCATCCAGGCTCAGACCGCGGCACAGCAGGGCGAGTTTTTCCGGCGGGAAGTCGGCCTGAACATTGACCGTCTCCGCGCCGTAACTGACACGCACCAGGTATTCTTTTTCCATCTCCGAATCTTCGCCAATCAATTGCCGCGCCACCCGGCCGTCCTGCGTCAACACCAGCAGCCCGATAGAGTCAATATCGAGTCGCCCGGCCGGCGCCAGGCCGCGCAGTTGCTCATGGCCCCAGCGCATGCGGCTGTTGCACTCGCGCCAGCGGTTTTGCGGCTGCACCAGCACCACGGCCGGTTCATGGCCGTCTTCGGCCTGGCCGCTGACGTAACCGACCGGCTTGTTAATGAGGATGGTGACCTGCTGGCGCTGCTGCTGCTCGGCTTCACGCGCCACCTCGATGCGTGCATTCAACGCCACGGGCTGGCCCATCACCGCCGGTTGGCCGTCCACGCGGACCCAACCGCGCGCGATCCAGTCGTCGGCCTCGCGGCGCGAACACAGGCCGAGTTCGGCCATGCGTTTGTTCAGGCGAACGGTGCTGCCGGTGGAAGCGCCGGGCGCGCCGGCAGGCGCAGCGGCGGCCGCGCGTATGCGCACAGCGCCGGTGGCGGGTGGTTTGGGGGAAGTGGGTTCAGCCATGGAGTCGCTTATTTTAGGGTGGCAGCGCGATACGCCCTCGGGTCAGACCTTGGAATACTATCAATTTGATAGCTATAGACGCATGTGGGAAAAGGGCTAGGGCTCTTTTTTACAGACAAACGCACTTGAGCGCAGCGCCGCCAGGTCCAGCACGCGCAAACCACCGTACTCGATGCGTATCGTGCTCTGCGCCTGCAGGCTGGCCAGCGCCTCGTTGACGCGCTGGCGCGACAGCCCGACCAGGTAGGCCAGCTCCTGCTGCGTGATGCGCAGGATCTCACCGACGCCGGGATAGAGCACCGGGTTGAACAGCGCCGCCAGGCTGCGCGCCACCCGCAGGTCGGGGTTGGTCATGCGGTCAATCTCGCGCGCGGCGATGAACTGACCCAGCCGCTCGTTGAGCTGGTTCATCACGAAGCGGTTAAAGCCGATCGAGTGATCAAGCAACCAGTGAAAGGTGTCCACCGGCAGACCCGCCACCACGCTTTTGCGCAGTGCCTGGATGTTGTAGCGGTAGGGCTCGCGTTTGAGCGCGGTCCCTTCGCCAAACCAGCCGCCCGGGGGCACGCCGGTAAAAGTCATGGTCAGACCCTGGGCGTTGTCGGCGCTCATCTTGAGCAGCCCTTCAACCACACCGAACCAGTAGGTCACAGGCTTGCCGACACGGCACACATAGTCGCCCGGCAGTGCGTCCCCCACGCTCAGTTCTGCGACGGCCTTCACACGCTCGGCGGGCAACAGCAGTTGCAGCCAGGGAATACCGGCCAGCTCGCCGTGGTCGGGAGCGCGGCGGCGCTTGTGCAGGGGAAGGTCGGGGGAGAGGACCATGGCAGAAAACAGCCTTCGGGAAAGTCCGGGGAGGAGTGACCCCTAAATTGTCGTCGAAACGACAACATAGCGTCAAACCCAGGCCTAGTATCCAGTTCAACCACCCGTCGTTCCGGCACACAGGAAAGCGGGCCCCACTCTGGAGACAAGGTACCGAATGCAGACCACCTTCCCCCGATTGCTGCTCAAGCACGCTGCCGAGCGCCCCACAGCGCCCGCCATGCGCGAAAAGGAATACGGCATCTGGCAGGCGCACAGCTGGTCGACCATGGCCGCGCTGGTGGAGCACATCGCCTGTGGTCTGCACCAGGCCGGGCTGCAGCGCGGCGAGCACATGGTCGTGATAGGCGCCAACCGTCCCCGGCTGTACGCCACCATGCTGGCGGTGCAATCGCTGGGCGCGATCGCCGTCCCCCTGTACCAGGACGCGGTGGGCGCCGAATGCGTGTTTCCGATCACCAATGCCGAGGTCCGCTTCGCGATGGTCGAGGACCAGGAGCAGGTCGACAAGCTGCTGGAAATCCGCGACCGATGCCCGCAGCTGGCCCACATCATCTTTGACGACCCGCGCGGCCTGCGCAACTACGAGGAGCCCGGCCTGGTCGCGCTCGATGCATTAATTGCCGGCGGGCAGGCCTTCGCTGCTGCACAGCCCGGTTTTTTCAGAGCGGAAATTGACAAGGCGCAGCCCGATGACGTGGCCGCCATGTTTTTCACGTCCGGCACCACAGGCAACCCCAAGGGCGTGGTGCACACGCACAACAGCTTGCTGGACCGGGCACAAGCCGGCGCCGAGTTCGACAAACTGACCAGCAGCGAGGAAGTGCTGGCCTACCTGCCGCCCGCCTGGATCGGCCAGAACATCTTCAGCTACGCGCAGTGGCTGTGCTGCGGCTATGTGGTCAATTGTCCGGAAAACGCCAGCACCGTGACCATCGACCTCAAGGAAGTCGGCCCGACCTACTACTTCGCGCCGCCGCGTGTGTTTGAAGGCCTGCTGACCAGCGTGATGATTCGCATGGAAGACGCCGGCGCCATCAAGCGCCACATGTTTCATTTTTTCATGAACGTCGCCAGGCGGGTCGGGCCCAGCCTGATGAACCGCGCGCCGGTGGGCGCGGGCGACCGCTTGCTTTATGCGCTGGGCAATCTGCTGGTGTACGGCCCCCTGCGCAACAACCTGGGGCTGTCGCGGGTACGTGTCGCCTACACCGCCGGCGAGGCGATTGGCCCGGACCTGTTTACTTTTTACCGCTCCATAGGCGTCAACCTCAAGCAGCTTTATGGCTCGACCGAAACCGCCGTGTTTGTCTGCCTGCAGCCGGACGACCAGGCGCGTGCCGACACCGTGGGGGTGCCGATCAAGGGCGTACAGGTCAAGGTCGCCGACAACGGGGAAATCCTGGTCAAGTCCGCCGGGCTGCTCAAGGGCTATTACAAAAACCCGGCCGCTACCGCCGAGGTGCTCACCGCCGACGGCTGGTACCACACCAGCGATGCGGGCTTTCTTGACGCCAGTGGCCACCTGAAAATCATCGACCGCGTCAAGGACGTCGGCCGCATCGTCGGCGGTGCCAACGACGGCGCCATGTTTGCACCCAAGTATGTGGAGAACAAGCTGAAGTTTTTCCCCCACATCAAGGAGGTGGTGGCCTACGGCGACGGCCGCGAGAAAGTGTGCGTCATGCTCAACATCGACTTTGAAGCCGTGGGCAACTGGGCCGAGCGGCGCAACCTGCCCTACGCCGGTTATACCGACCTGGCGCAAAAGGCAGAGGTGTACCAGTTGATCAGGGAGTGTATTGAAAAAGTCAACGCCGACCTGAGTGTTGACACGCTGCTCGCGGGCTCGCAGATCAGCCGCTTTCTGGTGTTGCACAAGGAGCTCGACGCCGACGATGGCGAGCTGACCCGGACCAACAAGGTGCGGCGCGGTTTTATCGCCGACAAATACCAACCCCTGATCGATGCGCTGTACAGCGGCAAGACCGAGCAGTTCATTGAAACCGTGGTGAAGTTTGAA